>JADFYM010000336.1 GCA_015233035.1 Magnetococcales bacterium | reverse complement strand
CAGAAAAAGAGAGATCGCAGACTCAAGACCTTGTCCCATGGCCAGCCCTCCGAGAAAAATTAACGTGAGCAGGCAGCGTATCATGTCCTTGTGGACGGGTCACTGATTTTCACTTCTGTCCACTAGATGGCACTATACCGCCGGTTTTCAAAACCGCCATTCAAGCGGATCAGATTGCCGTCCTTGTTGTACAAGGCAACCCGTTCGGGAACTCTTGTCACGACCTTGCTCTGGCCATACGCCATCGCGACCGGTACCGGTTTGTCGATTCTTCTCTCGATGCGCACCGTGCTATTATAACTATAAACTTTTCTCTGCGGTGCGACCTCTTTCTTGTTGACATTGATCCCAAACTTTCTGAGAAATATGACAACAAACCAAACGATCAGTGTCTTAAGCATGTGCCCATTCCACCCTCTTGCGGTTCATTCGTTTGCCAGTCGAGTCGTCCTGTATCCACGCACGGTTCCCACCCAACCGCTGCGCCCTGCGCACTCTGGACAGAAAAGGTTCGCGACTCTCCAAGACACCTTTTATAAAAATTTCCATCATTTACAATCAGATAGAGATGGTTATCCCTTGCAAAAAACCACAGACAAAAAACCATCTGCTCTTTTTATCGGTTTATTGGAGAAAAGCATGAGCGAAATTTGCCTGTGTGGCAGGTCAGGAGGCAAAATTTTGTCTGTTGGTCGAGCGCGCAGACTGCCTGCGGTGGATCTTGTCCGGGAGACAGGCCATGTGATGTGCCAGAGAAGCCCATGGCATTGTCTGCGGAACTCCGTTATAGTCCAGCCATCCCTACATTTTAAGAAAAGAGAGCTCTGTCCCATGGCCAATCCGTCACCTGCGACCAAACCCCTGGCGATTCCTGCCGCGCATTTTGTATTGGGGGCCGTTGCGGCGCACCAGTTTCCCACGGACGACCTGGCGGAGGTGGCCTTTGTGGGACGTTCCAATGTGGGCAAGTCGTCGTTGCTCAACCGCCTGCTCAACCAGCGCAGTCTGGCGCGGGTCAGCCGCACGCCGGGGCGTACTCGGGAAATCAATTTTTTTCGGGTGGGGGAACGGTGGTGGTTTGTGGATCTGCCGGGCTATGGTTATGCCAACGTGGCGCAGGGGCAGCGGTCGGTCTGGGATCAGTTGCTCGGCAGTTATTTTGAACAGCGGCGCAACCTGCGAGCGGTGATTTTATTGCTGGATTTACGGCGCGGCCTCACCGAGCTGGACCAGGAACTGCTGAAGCATCTGGATCAATATGGCATTCCCGCCTTGCCGGTGGCGACCAAGGTGGACAAGTTGAACAGCAACGAACGGCGGCAGGCCTTGCGCCTGTTGGCGGAAGCCATGCCCCAGGCCTCTCCGTTCGCGTTGACACCCGTCGTCTCGGTCTCTGCGCTGACGGGTGATGGTTTGCCTCTTTTGTGGCAGAGATTACAGGCGATTTTGGCGGATGCCTTGTGAGAGTTGGTTCGGGATACGCAACCACCATTAAAAAAAGAGCGGCCTCCAGGGCGACGCGCCGCCGCCTCCCCCCTAAAACCGACTGACCGGACCGGGATGATAGCCGACCGTCATCATCTTGCGTCGTGCCTTTTCCGCTTCCGCATCCTGGCTGAATGGCCCCACCCACACGCGAATATAGGCCACCCCGTTGACATCCACTGTCTCCGCATAAACCGGCAGGTTCCACTGCCTGGCCTGGGCCAACACCTTGTCGGCATTGACGGCATCCCGGAATGATTCCACCCGGAAGGCCCACTTTCCCTTGACAGGGGCGGTCTTCACACGCTCTTTGTGCTTGGCCGGTTTCTGCTCGACCGGCGCATCGACAGCGGCATCCACGATCACGGCGGAGACAACCTCCTGCACCCCTTCTGCGGGTGGTTCATCAACAGGCCGGGATGCCGCAGGAGCCGGAACGGTTTCTGGATGGGCCTGGGCGGCATGACTGGCCGCGTTCAGAGCCATGGCCTTTTGAAAGTCCGCCTTTGACAACGGCTCTTTACCCGTCGGGATACGATTTCTTTCCGCCTGCTGATAGGTGGCCTCATCGCGCTGCGTGATGTGCAGAAAAGTGCTGAAATCGGCAACCGCCTGGTCATGCCGTTGTTGCACGGCATACAGTTGGCCGCGATAATAATAACTGCCTGGATGATCGGGGTTGATCTGGATGGCCGCATTCAGGTCAACCAGGGCCGCTTCCAACTGGTCGAGCTTGGTTTTGGCCACACCCCGACTTTGCAACGCAAGATAATCCTTGGCATCCAGGGCAATGGCAATATTCAGGTCCGCCAAGGCCTGCGCGGATTGTTCGATCGTCAAATAGGTCATCCCCCGCAAACGGTAAGCGGGCGCGTGGTCCGACCGGAGGGCAATCGCCTGGCTGCAATCCGCAATGGCCCGCCTGGCCCCGGTTGCCCGTTGGGGATTTTTCTCGCCAAGATGTTGCTGATAGTAGGCCTCACACCGCCCAGAGAGGGCAGCAACCCGCTGGTCCGGGTTGAGATGCGCCGTGTGCAACACCCGGGTAAAGGCAACAATCGCCTGCGGATAGGCCCGCTTTTCCAGCAACTGGATGCCCGCCTGCAACGGTTCCGGGTCTCCGGCATGGAGGGGCACGCTGTACAGCATGAGGCCAACAGCCAGCCATAACCGATCCTTATACATGGTTGTCCCCTTTGTTGGTGGATGGCAGATCACCCGGCGCAGCCAATCTCTCCCCGAACAGCGCGCTGCCCACCCGCACCCAGGTAGCCCCCTCCTCTATGGCCACCTCGAAATCGTGACTCATGCCCATGGAAAGTTCCCGCATGGTGATGCCGGCAATGGCCTGCGCGTCGATCTGGCGCGCCAGTGCCGCCAGGGCCTGGAAATAGGGCCGTGCGGCCTCCGCCGTGGCGGTTTGCGGGGGTATGGCCATCAAACCGCACAGAGCGATACCGGGCAACAAGGCCATGGAGCGGGCCAAAGCGGTGGCCTCCTCGGCCATTACCCCCCGCTTTTGTGCTTCCCGGCCAATGTTGACCTGCATCAAAACAGGCAACGACGACGCCCCGTCATGATGGCTGGCCAGGGCCTCCGCCAGCGCGAGCGAATCAACGCTGTGAATCATCTGAAACAAACCGGCGGCCATTCTGGCCTTGTTGCGTTGCAACGGTCCAATCAAGTGCCATTGCATGGTTGCACCCAATGCCGGGAGTGCATCCTGCTTGTCCCGTGCCTCCAGAACCCGGTTTTCACCGAAAAACAGTTGACCTGCCGCCACGGCAGCCTGCACGACGGCGGCGGGTTGCGTTTTGGAAACCGCCAGCAATTTTACCTGGTGCGGATCCCGACCACAACGACGACACGCTGCCTGCATCCTCGCCTGGATGATACGCAGATTGTGGGCAATTTCGTCCGATACATCGTTCATGGTTTTCTGCTCGCTGTGGGGCTTAATCAAGGGGGTCCAGGGGGGATTATCCCCCCTCACAGGTGTAGTTTTTTCTCCCTCTCCCTCTCCCTCCGGGCTACCCCATGCACACATTTTTATGCTGATAAAAAGATCAGAAGCATATTGTGCAGTGATAGGGGTCCAGGGGGATTATCCCCCTGGTGGGGTCCAGGGGCAAAGCCCCTGGTGGGGTCCGGGGCAAAGCCCCGCGAGGGACTTGATCATCGTTTCGTCCACGAACTCTCCTGGATGCCCGCCTTCGCGGGCATGACGGGAATGGGTATGACACGAAATTCGCTCGTCATTCCCGCGAAGGCGGGAATCCAGGGTTCTGACTGGAATG
>JADFYM010000335.1 GCA_015233035.1 Magnetococcales bacterium | reverse complement strand
TTTAAGGGAAAAAATCACGTCGTTCATCGCGTATTTTAACAAGGCGATGTCGAAACCGTTCCGTTGGACCTACCAGGGCAAACCCCTTGCGGTCTGAAGGAGGGTTCCGAATTTCCACTGTGCACCACTAGTGAACGGCGTGGCTGCGGGCATCAATGCCGACAGCAAGGTGATCGATTTCACCGCCGAGGGCGGGCAGGTGGATATTATCACCGGCACGGGCCACGTGCGCACCCTGGACATGAACGGCGATCTGGGCGTACTGGTGCGGGCCTCGGCCTCCGGTCAGTTGAACGTCGGCAATTTTGTTGACCTTTCCGGTTCGCTGGGCTTTGAGCGACGTGTGCAGGCGGTCGTGCTGGCCGATGGCACCTCGGTGCAGACGCAAATGCTCAGTGTGGGCGGCACCGGTCTGACCGGTTTTGTGGGGCTGGGGCCTTACGCCACCGACAACAACGGCAATGGCATCATCGACCGGGATGCCAACGGCGTGATCCTCACCAGCGAACTCAATCCGGCGGCACGGGGGATCGCGGTGCGCGGGGTCGAGTTCGGTCTGGGACTGTTCAGTTCCACCGACAGCGGCTACAGCAATACCCACTGGACGGCACTGACGGCCAACATCGGCTATGTGGACACCCTGGTGGGTCTGCCCACCGATATCACCTTCCAGATACGGGATCTGGGGGTGGATATCAACCTGGTCAGTGGTTTGGCCACGGGTGTGGATGCCGACAGCAAGGTCATCAATTTTGCGGGTACACGGACGGTGGACGGTGTCGACGTCAGCAACGCCGTCACCCTGATCACCGGCACCGGCAAGAGTCTGGATCTCACCCATGATGGCAGCCGTGGCCAGATGATCCGTGCCTCCGGCGGCATGACGCTGGATGCCGCCGGCTTTTTCATGGTCAGCGGCACAATGGCGATGGAAAAATCGTCGCAAAAGGTCACACTGGCCGACGGCTCCCAGGTCAACACTGACCTGTTGACCATCGGTGGTACCGGCCTGAGTGCCTTTGTTGGGGTCAATGGTCCCTATCGCCGGGATACCAATGGCGACGGCGTAATTGATCTGGACGACAAGGTCAACCTTGACGCCGTCGGTCTGACCTTGACGGAGGCCGAGTTTGGTCTCTCCATGCTCTACGAAAAGACCGGCTCGCGCCACTGGATTGCCCTGGAGGCCAGTGCCCTCGAAGTGGGTCTGGTGGGTGTGTTTGGTGTCACGGCGACGGCGCAAAACCTCTCGGTCGGGATCAATCAGGTGTACGGAGTCGCCACTGGCAGCGATCCCAATACCCAGGTGATCGATTTCAGCGGCGACAAGGCCCTGACGGTTTATACCGGTTATGGCGAGACCATGAAGATTGACTTGGCAGGCAGCAAGGGTGCGTTGATCCAGGCTTCGGGCGATTTTGCCCTCAGCATTGCCGATTTTGTCACCGTGCGCGGTTCCCTGGCCTTCGAAAAATCGATTGGCTCCATCCAGGTTGCCAACGGCACGAGCTATGCCGTGGACACCTTGCGGGTGGGTGGCACGGGAATCAGTGCCTTTGCTGGCGTGGGTGGTCCCTATTTTGTGGACAGCAATGGCGATGGCCGGATTGTGGTCTCCGGGGCAAATGCGGATGTGCCCAACCGGAACGCCACCGGCTTTGCCCTGACCAATGCCGAGTTTGCCCTGGCGATTGCCTCCACGCCAGAGGGTGCGACCAAATTGTCCGGCGTTACCTGGCTGGGTCTGGCGCTGGAGGCCGATTCGGTGGCCTTTGTCGGGGTGGATGCCATCACCATGGCGGTGAGCCATATTCAAGTCGAGGTCAACCAGGTCTATGGCCTGGCACCGGAGTTGGACAGCATCGACTATGTGGCCCGGTTCGACAAGATGGCCGATCCGGCCAATCACTTGACACCGATGACGGTGAGCACCGGTCCCACCACCTCCCGCACCCTTATGCTGGATGGCGACAAGGGGCCGTTGCTCCGCGCCTCGGCTGATGTCCAGATTGGCCTGGACGGTTTCTTCTATGCGGGCGGTTCGCTGGGCTTCGAAAAGTCTGTTCGGACCCTGACCCTGGCCAATGGTGCCCAGGTTTCCCATGACGTGTTGACCGTGGGCGGCAGCAATCTCCAGGCCTTTGCGGGCATTCATGGCGGACCGGCGGAGACCCTTGGCAACGACGCCGTCGGCTTCCTGCTCTCCGGCGTGGAGTTCGGTCTGGTGGTGGCCTCGGAGCGTGAGGTGTTGACCCAGACATTGAGCGAAGATTTGACCTGGAAAGGAGTGGCCATTTCAGACTACCGCCTAGTCGATGGAGTACGCATCGAGGGGGGCCGTGAAGTGGCCATCTCCAACGGCAGCACCGGCAGCAATATCTGGATCTCGGAAGACCAGGGTTTGAGCTGGCAGGCGGTGCCTCTGGGTGCGCAAGGCTTGAACTTCAGTGGGGTCACCATTTCCGCTGACGGTCAGGAGATTGTCTGCGTCGTGAGTGATGGCGGGGTGTTGACCTCTAAAAATGGTGGCCGCGATTGGTTTTACGATACATCCATCACCGACAGTTATACGGCGGTGGCCTTGACCCAGGATGGAGAGATCATCACCGCTGACCAACGTTCCAAACGTCAATTTGACGTGCTCTTTCTTGAGACCGGTAACGATGGCGGCTTGGCCCTGAATGACACGATCACCATCAAAGGATTGTCCGATGAGAGCGTGGTCTACACGGTGGTCGCCGAGGATTTGACCTCCGACGGGGCCAAGTCCACGACCACCGCCACGCCACTGGAAGCCTCTACCAATGTGGCCAAAAAACTGGCCAAGGCATTGAATGATGCCACGGGCGGGCTGGCGACGGCCACAGCCAACGGGAACTCCATCGAACTGGTGGCCAAGGGCAGCGACAGCCAGGCGGGCTGGTACGACATCAACGTCGGCGTCCAATCCAAACACCGGGTCTTTTTCCTGACTGGCAGTCGCGAGGCCGTGCCCAGTCGCGGCATCGGCCAGGTCGACAGCTTCAAGATTACGGGTACCTTTGCGGTTGGCGACATCATCACCATGCAGGGCATTACCGACAACGGCTCAATCCTGACCTACACCGTTACGGACAACGATCTCAAGGTTGATCGCAAGGCCGATGGCAAAAAAGCCACGTCGGAGCAGGTGTGGACCAATGTGATGAATGGCATCAATGCCTTTTTCGCTGAACCGGTAGAGATTCCCAAGGCCATCCAGAGACTCGCAGGGGATATCGCGACTCTCAACGCCTTGAATCTTTTCGGCAACTGGGATGCGGAGTTGCTCAAGGCGAGAGGCGTTCTGCAGACCTTGTTGGCCTACAGGCCGCCGGCACTCCACAGCATCGTCAAGATGGGGGTTGCGGACGGGATGATGGTCTTTACCGGCCTGAATGGCAGTCCACCGTACAATCTGGATATTCAGGTTTTCGACAAAAATGCAGCCGTCAAGACAGGCAACAAGGTGTTGTCGTCCGAGGGCAACAGCAGCCTGCCCCAACGCGGCAATTTAAGGATCACGGCCTCCCTGCAGGATCTCGTCAACATAACAGGCAATTTTTCTGTCGGCGATGTCATCACCCTGGAGGGGATTACCCCCGACCGGCCTTTCCTCTCCTACACCGTCACCGCTAATGACCTCCTGGCCAATGGGGGGCCAGCCACGCCGGAGCAGGTGAGGGTGAACGTGATGGTTGGCATCCAGAAAATTTTTGATGAGCCTGCCGAACGAATCAGGCTGATCAATGATATCCAGGATGTATTGAATTTTCTATATAAATTGT
>JADFYM010000334.1 GCA_015233035.1 Magnetococcales bacterium | reverse complement strand
TTGTGTGAGCGGCGTTTGCTCGTTGCTCGTAATGTCTGGGATCTTCTTGAAATTGTTCATGGGACACAGGTTAACAAATTCTAGACGCCATCACCAGGGATTACCTGCCATTATGGAGTAGTTGCCAATTTTGGTCTTTTTGAAAGAGTCATGGAATACAAATTCATCAGAAAATTCTAAATATATTTGAGCGCGTTCTGGCAATACAACCCCGTGGAAGATTAAAATATTCATATAAAAACTCCTGTTGAATAGTTGTGCTGCATACTCATAATGAAAATTTTGAGACAAAACAGCCAGGCCGCAGAGGATCTGCGGACACTATGTTATTGTTTTTATAAAGTTCCGACGCTCAATTCTCGCAGATCACCTACGCCGAGACCGTACCATAAGACGCATAACCACCGCAAGCAAAATCTAACCCCAGCAGATAAATTTTCACAAACCCCCAGTTTTCACCCCTTTCCTGATCCCACGCGCCCTACCCAAATCGCCCATACTGGGACGAAGGAGCAGACGGCTTCTTAAAGGGTGGATTGCGCGTCAAAACACTGGTATCCTAATGCTCGCCAGGAAAATTGTCTGGTAGCCATTACGCGGAGGAATCCACCATGTCTCTGTCAGAAGAGGCCATATGCTTCCTGGAGGAACACATTCCCGAACTGGCCGAAGCGGCCCTGGTCCAGGCTTACTGGCAGGCACTCGCTTCCGGTAGCAGTGTGCTGGAGAGCGATAATGGCGTGATTTACGAGGTCTTTCCCGATGGCACACGCAAGTTTGTCAAGGCCATCACACCACCCACCACCGTTACCATCGGCGAAACACGGGTGATGCGGTGAATGAGTCCTTGCGATTGCGCATGTTCGCCGGTCCCAACGGGTCTGGAAAGAGCAGCTTGAAATCGGTGGTCCGTCCAGAATTACTGGGCGTATATGTCAATCCAGACGAGATTGAGAAAGAAATTGGCGAGCGGGGTTTCCTTGACCTGAAACAGTACCAAGTCAAGACCACCCGGTTTGAAATATTGGAATTTTTCAATGCATCCACCCTGCTGGGCCACTTGGGCCTGCTGGACGAAGCCGTAAACATCTGTTTTCACGATAACAAGCTGAACTTTTCTTCGGTCCGGGTCAACTCCTATTTCGCCTCAGTGGCGGCGGATTTCATACGTCGGCAACTCCTGGAGCACGGCATTTCATTTTCCTTTGAAACGGTCATGTCTTCATCAGACAAGATCAGTTTCTTGCAAAAAGCGCAGCAGCACGGTTTCCGTACCTATTTGTATTTTATCGCGACGGAAGACCCGGTGATCAATATGGCGCGCATCCGCCATCGGGTCCGCATGGGTGGCCATTCTGTGCCAGATGACAAGGTCATTGCCCGTTATGGTCGGTCGTTGGGTCTGCTGCTTGAGGCCATTCACCATACCAATCGAGCTTATATCTTTGACAATTCTGGTCATTCAAAGGTGTGGCTGGCAGAAGTCAGCGATGGAAAATATTGGACGATCAAGAGTGATCGAATGCCTGCATGGTTCAGGATGGCTGCGTGGGACAAAGTGATAGAACCTTGATCTTTCCTCCTGAAACGGCAACAGGACGCTTTTTTTTTCTGCGATCCCGGAGACCTTAATGCGACAAGCAATCATCTGTCCTGGAGAGGATGACTTCTGGGTGGCGGAATGTCCCAGTCTGCCCGGTTGAACGAGGTGCCTCGGCAACACTTGGCAAGACATTTTGTGCCCACCATCCCCCCCCTGAAACTGCAACGCATACACCTTCTCCTGCCGCAGCAGTTCCTCGTGCCGCCTCCTCATCGTTCGCGCGCCTACTGTTGGTGCGGACGAGCTGAGGCGACAGTCTACCCTTGACAGCAGAACCGCCGCGTTTATGATGAATTCATTGTATCGCAATTTCAACTTTTAGTGGGGAGGAGATATGAAAAAAAACCTGTGGTGGATAGTGAGTCTGTTCTTTATTTTGCCAATGACAGCGCAAGGGGCAGGTGCTATTGCTGTGGACGATGAAGTGGGCGAAACGGAACCTGGATATGGTTATGTTACAGGGGCTGAATCGCGAGATAAAGCGGGCCAGGATGCACTGAAGCAATGTCGGGAAAACGGCAACGAACACTGCAAAGTGGTGGCGCGTTTCGATGAATGTGGTGCCTACGTAGCATCCAAGAAATATTATGGTGTTGGTTGGGGCAGTTCCAAGGAAGCGGCTGTGTCCATGGCAACAGAGAAATGTGGCACTCATAACTGCCGTGTTGTGGTCGCCGAATGTGAATAGGTGGGTTTGATTATCGTTTCGTCCATGCAGTCAGCAAACTCGTCATTCCCGCTTTCGCGGGAATGACGAGCGAATTGCCGTGTCATACCCATTCCCGTCATGCCCGCGAGGGCGGGCATCCAGGAAGGTTTGTGGCCGAAACGATGATCAAGGCAGCTTGTCGGATATAAGAGTGGTCGCGGGAGGCTGCCAGTATCCAAATTCAGATACAGAGGATAAACCAGTGAATTGGTATTTTAAAGCTTTGAAGATGTATGCAGTATTCAGAGGCAGGGCGAGAAGGAAAGAATATTGGTACTTCACGCTGTTCAATATGATTCTAATGGTTGTATTTGCGGCTATTGATGGTTTTACGGGTACTTTCAGTATTGAAGCTGGCATGGGTGTTTTAGGAGGTATCTATGCGTTGGTTACCTTGTTGCCCGCCCTGGCTGTTTCGGTGCGGAGACTCCATGACGCTGGCCATAGCGGTTGGTGGTTATTTATTGGTTTGATTCCATTGATTGGTTTTATTGTGCTGATCGTCTTTATGGTGCAAGACAGCAAGCCCGGCAACAATCAATATGGTGCGAACCCAAAAGAGGCAACGGTTTAATAATGGGTGAGAGGATACCCCGTGAGCGGTTTGAGGCGTTGCTGGTCGCCGTATGAGCAGCTTGCCGTAACTGTTCGGCAAGGAGTGCGTTGCCATTTTGGAACAGGTTGGCTTGCCGCTTTATGCCCACCAGTCTGCCATCACCCCCCCTGAAACTGCAACGCATACAACCGCGCATACAACCCCTCCTGCCGCAGCAATTCCGCGTGTCGCCCTTCCGCCACAATCCGCCCGGCGGAAAGCACAATAATCCGGTCGGCGTGCAAAATGGTGCTCAACCGATGGGCGATGACCACCGCCGTGCGCCGGTCCAACAACCGCTCCACCGCCTCCTGAATCAACCGCTCGCTCGGCGTGTCCACTGAACTGGTCGCCTCATCCATCACCAGAATGCGCGGACTGCACGCCAATACCCGGGTAATACCCAACAACTGCCGCTGCCCGGCGGAAAGATTGGTCCCGCGCTCCATCAGGGGGGTGTCAAGCCCCTGGGGCAGAGGATTGATGAAGGCCATGGCTCCCGTCTCCCGCGCCGCCTCTTGCACCCGCGCGCGGGTGATCAGCGGATCGCCCAGGCTGATATTGTCCGCAATGGTGCCCGCAAACAAAAAGGTCTCCTGTTGCACCATCCCCACCAGTCGTCGCAAATCCGCCAACGCCAGATGCTGGATCGCCACCCCATCCAGCAAAATCCGGCCCTGCTGCGGTTCATAGGTGCGGTTGAGCAGCTTGATGAGCGAACTCTTGCCCGCCCCCGTCGGACCCACCACCGCCACCCGCTCACCCGGTCGAATGTGCAGGTCAATATTATGCAAACTAGGTATCCACTTCGGTTAAGCCCTATCCACTTCGATCAAGCGTCTTTGTCTTGTGAATCTTCCCTCTTGGGTTCGCAACAAGTGATCGATACGGTGCTGGTTTCGTGACTACAGCTTGCTG
>JADFYM010000333.1 GCA_015233035.1 Magnetococcales bacterium | reverse complement strand
ATGGCCGTCTTTTCCTGAGGGGAATATCTTCTGCGCTTTTTTTCCATGGATCGTTCCTCCGTTTGGTAGCCATTGTATGTAGCTTATAAAACGAAGGCAACTGTCCGATTCCAACTGAGGCAGAACACAATACCCGATGAATGCCATTCTTGTGGTCTGCGTTTCCTGACGTTGCCGTGAGTTGCTATATGTTTCTAATATCAAACACTATTTTATCTTGACGTTGCCGCCAGTTTCCTCTAATTTGTCTCCTGAAGATTGCTATTTGATTGCTGGAAACTGATTGCTGGAAATTGCCAGGTGGTTGCTGACACCGGTTCCAGCAAGACACAGGGACGTTTCCTTGAACAAAATCGGAGCAACTCCTTCACAGACCAATAACAGGATCAAACCACCGACCGGAGGCCCACCATGCAAGGAAAAATTACCAAACGACTTGTTGACTCACTGGCCGTCGCTGCAGCGGAGTCGTTCCTCTGGGACTCGGAAGTCAAAGGCTTTGGCCTCAAAGTGACCCCAACCGGCAAGCGTGTCTACCTTCTCCAGTATCGGCAGAACGGACGGGTTCGGCGTTTTACCATCGGTCTCCACGGCAGTCCCTGGACTCCCGAACAGGCACGGGCAGAGGCCGTCCGCCTCTTGGGATTGGTTGTACAGGGAGAAGATCCCGCCGAAACCAAACAGCAAGCAAAAAACACCCCCACCATGGCCGAAATATGCGACACCTATCTGCTGGAAGGAACCTGCACCAAGAAACCCTCTTCGGTCGCCATTGATCGGGGACACGTGGAACGTCACATCAAGCCGTTGATGGGCCGCAAACGGGTGGATCAAATCACCCAGGCCGATGTGCAACGCTGCATGATCGCTGTTGCGGACGGAGCGACGGCAGTGGACGTGAAGACCGGGCCCAAGGGTCGGGCCATCGTCACCGGAGGAAAAGTGACGGCAAACCGGGTGGTCGCCCTGTTGGGATCGGTCTTTGCCTTTGCCATTTCTCGCGGTCTGCGCAAGGACAACCCGGCACACGGTATCAAAAAATTCCGGGAACAACGCCGGGAACGGTTTTTGACCGGAGAGGAGGTTGCCCGTTTGGGGAATACCCTCAGAGAACTGGAGGAGGAGGGGGTGAACTCATCCGGCATTGCTGCAGTCAGGCTGCTGTTATTGACCGGGATGAGACGGGGGGAGGCACTCTCCCTGGAATGGTCCCAGGTCGATTTTGAACGCGCATGCCTGCGTTTGCCCGACTCCAAGACGGGACAAAAAGTTGTGCATGTGGGGGCGGCGGCCATGGAACTGCTGGCCACTCTGCCGCGCATTGAAGGGCAACCGTTCTGTTTTCCTGGTGCCATTCACGGCAGACCCCTGGTAGGACTCACCAAGATATGGGGCAAAATCAGAGAACGGGCGGACATTTCCGACATTCGTATTCACGACACTCGGCACTGCTTTGCAAGCGTTGGTGTCATGGGCGGCATGGGCCTTCCCATCGTGGGTGCGTTGCTGGGACACACCCAAGCCCGTACCACTCAACGGTATGCCCATTTGAGTGCCGATCCTTTGAAGGCCGCCGCCAACACGATTTCCGGGCAGATCGCCGCCGTCATGAGCGGTGGACCCAAGGCTGAGGTGGTCTCGTTGCGCAACACCAAAAACCACGCCAACCAGGGTGGATGAGGCGGGAAGGTTGCAGACGGCATGGAGGGGTAATGTCATGGAACCCAGTAGAGTTGTCGGGCATATGGGATGTTTCCAAAGGCCATTTTATGCTCTATAGTTGGCACGGAGAGGAATCTGGCGGGCTGGCCGTGGGGCGATAACCCACCGATCGGTGCCCAATCATGCCTTTGTCGGAGAAGTAACAAGGAGAGCATGGACACTGAGGGACAGATAACGTACTGGTGCACAGGATCCGACGAGGACTGGGATGTGGCTGTGGAACTGCTGAAGGCTGAAAAAATCCGCCATGCCTTGTTCTTTCTCCATCTGGCCATGGAAAAAATGCTCAAAGCCCATGTGTGCCGCGCGACGGGAGAGCAGCCCCCCAGGATTCACGACCTTGTTCGCTTGGCCAATCGGGCGGGATTGGATCTGCCCGAGGCATGGCTGCTGCTTCTGGGCCGGATGAATGCCTTTTGCTTGATGGGTCGGTATCCGGGCAATCCGACAACCCAGAACATTTCCACCGACATCGCCCATCGCTACCTGCGGGAGGCTCAGGAGGTCAGAACATGGCTGCAGCAGAAATTGTCCACACCATAAAAGAGTACCTGCACCGCCTGGAGGGACGGGGTATGCCCGTTGCCTTTGGGGTGCTGTATGGCTCTTTTGCACGAGACGATGCGCATCCCGATAGCGATGTTGATCTGGTGGTGGTCTCCTCCCGCTTTGACAATCCCGACTCCTGGCAGGATACCGAATTGCTATGGGAAACCACCGTTTTTACCGACAGTCGCATCGAACCGGTGGGAGTGGGCATTGAGCAATGGGAGAAGGACAACAGCATCCCCTTGATCGAAATCGCCCGCCGCGAAGGTCAGATTATTGCGTTGAATTGATTCGTCGCCGGTGCAGTACTCATATTCACGTCCACCGCAATGCCAGTGGAGCAGGAGAGAATGTCTTCCAAAGATTATGTGCGCAGGGAATCCGCAGAAACATGGCCATGGATTCTGCCAGATGAAATGATAGAGATTCAGATTGACGCTTATAGCAATATGCCTGTCGGTCCCAATGGAGATGTTCGACTGGATGTGTTTTGGGCGGCGTTAAAAGAAAAAATGTTTTCTATCAACGAAGAATTACTGTGTGCTAAAACTGTGGACGCAGTCACTGCTGCCGAGGCACGGCTAAAACTCATGCGTGTCGAGCAGGAGAGGGTTCTGAGCAGCATGCAGCGCATCGCCATGGAAGTGCTCCGACTTGAGTATTACATCGGATATGGCTTCCGTGACACCAGAGGCATCCGCACAATCATTTTACCTTCAGAATGGCCGTTGGCCGAAATGGACTGGGACAAAGGGGTGGTGACCATCGATACCAAGCGGTACACCGACGTGCGATTCCTGTGTTACCAGTTTTTGCCAATGGAAATCAAATATGCAATCAATCGTGAGTTGCGAGCAGGAGGGTACTTTGTGCCGCACGGACCTGGTGAGGAGATGGAGCAGGGGGAGTCGCCATCAGACACACGGTTCCCGGATGACACCCCTCCCTCACCCAGTTCATTCATGGACCCCAAACGGCAACCACGAGACAAGCAGTATACCACTGCCCGCAACGACCAATGGCGCGCCAGATGTCAGGAAATCAAAAATGCTGAACCTGCGCGCACCACCAAGGAGATTGCGGCACAAATTACCAACGAATACGAACAGAAAACCGGCATTCGATTGGGTGCTACGACCGTCGAGAGGGAGATCAGAGGAATCAAATCTGTCGTTCACTGACAAAAGCGGGGCTTTTTTCCCCTCCCCCGTTTTCCCCCCGCCTTCCCCCGTTTTTCCCCCGCTCTCACAATATTGATATTGTTCGTCTTTTATACAATAAAAGCGGGGTAAATTTCCACTTTCCCCGCATCTTCCCCCCGTGCAATACATGGTTCCAACGTTGTACGACGCTTCCGTCGGCTGGCTGATCACCTCGCCGACACTCGTTACCCGTTGGGAGATTTCGAATGCCGAATCCAATCACACACCCCCGCTATCTGTGCAATGACGATGCTGCACAATTTTTGACCCTCGGACGCAGCACCCTTGAAAAGATGCGGTGTACCGGTGGCGGGCCAAAGTTCAGCAAACTAGTGGTGCACAGCGGAAATTCGGAACCCTCCTTCAGACCGCAAGGGGTTTGCCCTGGTAGGTCCAACGGAACGGTTTCGACATCGCCTTGTTAAAATACGCGATGAACGACGTGATTTTTTCC
>JADFYM010000332.1 GCA_015233035.1 Magnetococcales bacterium | reverse complement strand
GATGAGCATATCAGGTCCGCTTGCTCAAGTCACCATCCACTTTCAACTACAGCGAAACGATAGAAGCGGAAGGAGTCCCCTCTTTTTTCTGCGATGCACACAAATCACTCAAAGCCTGTGCGGATTCGGCAAAAGCAGGACCGCTCAGACGGAAATGTTGATGTACTGTGGTCAGATCTGAGCAGTCCGCCTCCATGGCCCGCCCCAGTTCTGCCAGGCGCGTTGCACCCATGGTGAGGCAGGAAGATTTCAGAGTATGGGCAGCGATTCTCACCCCTTCCGAGTCATTCTGTGCCAGTGCCTGTTCCAGTTCGGCCAACAATTCCGGAGTTCGTGCCAGGTAGTGTTCCACCATCTTGCTCAGCAGATCGGTGCCGCCTTTGCGGGTTAACGCCAGGATATGGTCCAAAGCGGTTTGGTCCAATACGGGCAGGGATGATACGACATCTCCATTACCCTCTTCACGGGATGGCGACAAGGGTGGCAGAAAGACCAGGGCCATATTTTGACTCGGACTCAGGGATAACGGGTTGGTTGGTTCGTTCCCATCCGCATCGCCACCGGCCTGGGGCAACCAACGATTCAACATGCCACCCAGATCCGCCTGGCTGAATGGTTTGGTCAGAAAATCATCCATCCCTGCTTCACTGCACTGCTGCCGATGCTGCTGCAAAACATGGGCGGTCAGGGCAATGATGGGAGTGCGTGGATGCCCGGCCTGTATTTCCCATTGACGCAGACGTCTGGTCGTTTCAAAACCGTTCAGTACGGGCATTTCGCAGTCCATCAGGACGATGTCAAATGGCTCTGTCGCCTCATGGACCGCTTCCATTGCCTGATGGCCATTACCCGCAACCGTCACCTGGCAACCAAACATTTCCAGAGTGGCCACCGCCACCTCCTGGTTGATCAAGTTGTCCTCCACCAGCAGGACGCGACCATTGAATTGAACATTGTCCAACAGGGCCAATCGTTGGACACTCTTCAAGTCGGCTATCTCCCGTCGGTCCCCTGGCTGTTGCCTGCCAAAACGGGCCGTAAACCAGAAGATCGATCCCTGGTCGGGCACACTCTTGACACCCAACTCCCCACCCATGATCACCACCAGTCGCTGAGCGATGGCCAACCCCAACCCTGTGCCGCCGAACTTGCGCGAAAACGAGGGATCCTCCTGGGAAAACTCCTGGAACAAACGGCTCTGAAATTCGGAAGAAATGCCAATTCCCGTGTCGGTTATCTGGAAACGAAGCAAAACATCTGCTTCCCGTTGCTCCATGACATCCACCACGACATCGACAGTTCCTTCTGCGGTAAATTTAACGGCATTGCCCACCAGGTTGAGGAGGATCTGATTGATGCGATAGGGATCCCCAAGGAGGTGGACAGGCACCCCATCTGCGATCTTGCAGTTCAGAACCAATCCCTTTGCTTTTGCCTGACTGGCCAGGAATTCATTCACATCTTGAACAACATCTCCCAGATCAAATTGAATGATATCCATGATCATCCGGCCAGCCTGTATCTTGGACAGATCCAGAATATCGTTGATAATGCGCAGCAGTGTGCGCCCGGAACGATGAATGGTCTCAATGTAATGGCGTTGCCGTTCCGTCAGGGACGTTCTCAAAACCAGATCGGCCATGCCCAGCACCCCGTTCATGGGGGTGCGGATTTCGTGGCTCATGGTGGCGAGGAAGGCACTCTTGGCACAGTTGGCGGCATCCGCTGCATCACGCGCCAGCACCAGTTCATGTTCGGTATCCAGGCGGGCCTGGCGATCCCAACGGGCGACAATGATGCGACCACAGGCATCCACGACCGGATACAAGTAATCAAGCAGTGCCTGGTCATAACCATCCGGGCGGTTGGCCAGACCAATTTCGCCGACCAGCCGGTCACCGTAGAAAACCGGAATGCCGAGGAAGGAAGCAATGGCCGGATGACCGGACGGAAACCCGGCACGCTGCGGGTGGTGAGGCAGGTCATTGGCCATGACAGGCGCACGGTCCGTCACGACACGGCCCAACAGGTTATCCAATTTCTTGAAGACCAGGCCGTTGGTCCTGTTTTCTGCGCAGAAGCGGTGCGTTTCTTCATTCCAATCGGGACCGATGGTCAATGCATTGATTTTGAGATAACCGACCTCTGATTCGTCCTGCAATACTTCACCAACCAAACCATATTCACTGCCGGTCAGTGCGGTGATATCCTGCAGCAACAGGTCAAACATGCCCAGGCAATCTGGTTCATTGATAAATTTGTCCTGCATGCGCTTGATGATCTCGAACAGACGGTTCTTTCCAGCCAAATCGGCGGTACGTTTCTCGACCTGATGTTCCAGTTGGTCGCGCTGTTCACGCAAGGCCTCAGCCATTTGCGTGCGGTCAACCAGGAGTGCCTCCAGATTATCCCGCTGGCGTTTCACTTCCAGGTGGGCCTCCATCAGTGCCAATTCGATACGCTTGCTCTTGGTGACATCCCGCAACACAAAAATCAACCACTCCACCCGTTCCTGCCCATCCTTGATAGGGGTGAGTGTCCAATCCCAATAGGTGGTACCCCATTCGGGGTGATCAGGAAAGTCAAAGGGTCTGGCAATGATGGAAAAAGGTTCCCCTGTTTCGACCACCCGCCGGAAAATGGCCTCAACCTCCTCGCCGGGATACAAGGCAAAGTGATTCTTGCCGGGGAAAAAGTCCACATCCAGGGAACACGCATCCGCATAGGAACGATTGACCCGAATGAAATTGAAATCTGCATCCAGAAAAACAATGGATACATGTGTTGTGTTGAACAACCTTTCCAGAAAATGATTGGATTTTTGCAGTTCCTTCTGTAATTCCAACTGCTCCCTGGCAACCAGCAGTCCTTCCTCTGCGGTTTTTCTGGCGGTGATGTCCTGAATTTGTGATACAAAATGCAAAGGCTGACCATCCCCATCCCGAACCATGGAAACACTCAACAGCACCCATATTATGTGGCCGTCCCTGTGAAAATAGCGTTTCTCTGTCTGGTAGCTGGCAATGGTCCCGGCCAGCAATGGGCTCATATGGGCCAAATCGGTCTCCAGGTCATCGGGATGCGTAATGGTCTGAAAATTGACCGACAGAAGTTCCTCCTCCCCGTAACCAACCATCCTGCACAGGCTTTGGTTGACCTGGAGAAACCGGCCTTGTGGTGAGATCAAGGCCATGCCGTGGGCGGCGGTCTCGAAGGCCCCACGAAAACGGGACTCGCTGAGTTTGAGCCTCTGCTCGCTCTCCTGGACTTTCCGGATAACCCCCTCACTCGTCCTGTTGAAAAACATCCCTCCCGCCAACAGGAACAACAGTGTGAATGCAACACTCTTTTCAATCGCTTCCAGCATGGGGGCACGCAATTCGGCCAGATCGATCTTGACCACCAGTCCCAGATTCAGGGGGGCAATGAATTCATAAGCCGCCAGCACCAGAACCCCTCGATAATCCAAATCGATGACAGTGCCTGATCCCCCCTGCAATGCGCGACGCATGGGAATGGCCACGTCAACCTGTGTGTCCCAGGGAATCAGCCTGGGTAGCGTGGTGTCGGCATCACGCTGACGAAAGAGATATTCAATCTGCTCCCCCTGGCGGCGGGCAAAGGTGATCTCTCCGGTGGCACCCAACCCTTCATGCCATCCCTGGTAGGCATTGGCAAGCAGGGCAAGAAAAATTTTCAGGTCTTCCTCTGGTGGAGCCTCTTTGACCATGTTTTTATTGTCGTGCAGGGCGACGATGAAACGCACCTGGCTCTTGGCCATGGCACTGATGCGTGTTCCCTCTGTTTCCAGGAGGTTGGACTGAACGGCTGCGCCGTAGCTGTGGTTTAACTCTGGCTCCTCCATCTACTCCTATCGTCTCGCTGGCCGATGGGTTACTTTGCTTTCCCCCCTTGATCCCTGTCTGAGCTATACTCCCT
>JADFYM010000331.1 GCA_015233035.1 Magnetococcales bacterium | reverse complement strand
GGTGTTGCTCCCGGCCTGATCAACCCACCCCATTATACACATCGCAAAAAATTGTTATCATTCATGGGGGTCCGGGGGAGATTATCTCCCCCGGTGGGGTCCAGGGGCAACGCCCCTGGACCCCACCAGGGGGATAATCCCCCTGGACCCCTATAACTGCACAATATGCTTCGGACTTATTACCAGCATAAAGATGTGTGCATAGGGTAGGGCCCCCACCAGGGGGATAATCCCCCTGGACCCCTGCCAATGCAGCGACTTGCTGAGATGTGTGTCATGGAACGAGGAGAACCACCCCAGATACGGCGCATAGACCAACCCGGACCGGATTAAGTTCCATATTCCGGGCGATGCCAACGAGACCTGCGTAGCAAGGCTGCCTGGCAACACCTCTGCCAGACAAACAGAATGGGCTCAACGAAGCATATTGCGTAAGATCTGCACCATCTGGTTGCCCCCCTCCGCGCCACCTGCCTCGGGCAGGAGGCGCAAGGCTGGCACAACCGCTCGCACGATCATCAAGAGTTGCTGTATCGGCCGGTCATCCGCCTGCTCGATGGCGGTGCTCAGCAGGGGCAGGATGAGAGGTAGCACGATGATTGTTTGAAAGCGCGCCAGATCCTCGACCGACAAGGCATCCACAAAAGACGGCAACCCCGCCATGCCACGGGCCACCTCTTCGGCATTATGGTAGACATGCCCACCCATGCTCAGCGCAAAAGACATGGCAGCGTTGTAATCGCCTCCCTGAGCCAGGAGCATGGACAGGATATAGGCTGGACGCAATCGCTGGCTGGCCAGCAGGTTGACCACGGCACCCAGCATTGCGGACGGATTGTACGGTACACTCTGAACAAATTGAACCAACTCGGCCACCCGTTCCGGGGCGTCCAAACGCAACACAGTGTCGAGAAAAGGCTCTGGCTGACTTTCATGCCGGGGCAACCAGCCAAACAACCGCGCCAATTCATGAAAAGAGACCTTATGATGGAAGCCAATCTCCCGTTTGGCCCATTCCACACACGTTTTACCCTCTTTGGGTTCCGCAACATACAACCACGGATAGGTTTTCCGCAAATGATCATGTTGAGACAGGTGCGCAGAAAATATCAACTTTTCGCGCTCCACCGGGTTTTCCCATAACGGTTCATTTTTGCATATGTCCAGAGGAAATTGGTCCAGCGGTCCAGACAGGGAGACTTTGAGTCCACACAGTCCGGCATATAAAAAGTGCGACCCGATACCATTGGAGGTCATGTATTCAAACGAATCAAAAATTTTTCTCATTCTGACCAATGCCAACTGATCCATCATGGCGGCACCAAACACATAATCAAAGCCGTATTTTTCCAGATTATTGATCCACAACCCACTGGCGGCGCAGGTCAAATTGACACAAAATACAACGCGCGTAAAAGGTGCGGCAATGGATCGGATATATTCCAGATATTCTATCTCATCGGGCGCACGGGAAACCTCCATGTTCAACATGATATGAGACGGCATGACCAACAGCGAGCCCGGCATCTTTTTCACCGTCGGATCCGGCGCAACATAACAGAACGGCAGGCCAACGGCCCGGGTATCGGGAAAACCATTCTCGCGCAACAGGGTTTCATGGGCCTGATTGGCCACCAGATACGGTGTTTTTTTGCGGGCAGGAATAATGACTTTTTGATTGGTTTGACGATCCAGCCACATGTGGGAGTCACACGCCAATTGGTTGGCATGGACCACATCGTGTCGCCAGCCGTGGGTCCAACTGACATAACTGACCGGGGGATTGGCAATGCCCAACGCATCGGCCACCAGCTTGGCCGCACCGTAATAATTCAACTCCAGCGTTGGCGCATGGATGTCTGTTTTGCTTAAAAAATCTGGCAAACCGAGTTCATGGGCAATATTCATCTTTTTTACGCACTGTGCGCCTGTTTGTTGGCCAAACGGAACCGCTACACGCCCCGGCGACGTTCCCGGCCCGCCTGCAATTTTTCGCCCGCCCCGGCGGCAATGGCCAGTTGGCGACGGGTCGCTGAATAGGAAGGAGCCACCATGGGAAAATCCTTGGGCAGGCCATAGTTGGCCAAATAGGTGGGTATATCGATCCGATGGGTCTTGGTGAGATGGCCCCGAATGGCCTTGCTGGCCTTGCCACAGATCAGGCAAATAATGCTGTCCGCCGTGATGGCCTGCTCCACCGGCACAAACGGCACCCACACCGATGGTCCGGGAACAACCGCCACCGGTTCCGGGAGGGTCTTCTGCGCGGGCACACCGACCGGATCAGGCGACAAGCCATCCAGTGCCCGGTACACCGTCCCGATCAGCTCTGCCACCTGCGGGGGAGAGAGTTCATTCCTGGCGAGATAGGCCTTGACAATTTCCGTGGTATACTCAATGAGCGACATAAAAAACCCGGACGCTAGTGGGATGGGTCGGCCAATTCCCGACCAATGGTACGAATCCGGTTTTTGTCATCCACATAGACCAAATAGGGCTGAAACGTATCGGCTTCCTGTTCGCTCAGTTGGGCAAAGGCCGCGATGATGACAATATCCCCCGTGTTGGCCTTGTGGGCCGCCGAGCCATTGACCGAAATCATGCCACTGTCGCGTCGACCACGAATGGCATAGGTGGTCAACCGCTCGCCGTTGGTCACGTTCCAGATATGGATCAGTTCAAACTCGCGCAACCCGGCTGCGGCCATCAAGGTTTCGTCAATGGCGCAAGATCCTTCATAATCCACATGTGTCTCGGTCACCGTGGCCCGGTGAATCTTGCACTTCAACAAAGAAAGCTCCATCCGTGTTTTCCTTCTCTTGTTATGCTATTCCAAGGTAAGAATCCGATTGTCAATCAGACGCGCCGCACCCACCCGAGCCGCAATCAACATGACCGGCCTGGTTTGTGCCGCCCGCTGGTCTGGTACGGGGAGCGGATCCAGTGTCTCGGCATCGCGCACCTCCACATAATCGATATCCCCGATGCCGAACGACGCCAACACCTGACGCGCGCCAGACACCAACGACTCCACCCGCCTCTCTCCATCGCGCCACGCCGTCTGCGCCGCCTCCAGTGCACGATGCAGACCCACCGCCTGTTGCCGTTCGGCGGGGGCCAGATAACGGTTGCGACTGGACATGGCCAAACCATCCGCCTCGCGCACCGTGGGTACCCCCACCACCGCCACGGGCATGGCCAAATCCTGCACCATCTTGCGGAGCAGGATCACCTGCTGATAATCCTTCCAGCCCAAAAAAACCTGATCCGGGCGGACCAGATTGAGCAGAATGGCCACCACCGTTGCCACCCCCTGAAAATGGGTGGGACGAAACCGACCACACAAATCGCTGCCCAGCGGTTCCACCCGCACCCGAGTCTGGTCTTGACCCGCATAGATGGCCGTGACCGGTGGATGAAACAAGGCCGAACACCCCGCTTCGATCAACAATTGCTGATCCCGTTCCAAAGGACGCGGATAGCGACCGAAATCCTCCTGGGGACCAAACTGGGTCGGGTTGACAAAAATGGAGGCGATCACATGGTCGGTGTGCGCCCTGGCCGCCTCCACCAGCGCAAGATGACCCGCATGTAACGCACCCATGGTCGGCACAAACCCAACCGTTCCGCACCGTTGCCGCCACTGTCGCAAGCCATGGCGATCCGTGATGTGTTCCATTGTCAAACCTCCCCAGGTTCCGTTGGCCACGTTGCGCCGCTACTTTGCAACAGTTTATAAAATGATGCAACCGTTTATAAATGGTTCCGGTGCGGGCGAAAGGCCGTTCAGAGACCGGGAGCATCCTTGGTGGCCATTCCTGGGGGGGGGGGGGGGGCGGGGGGGGGGGGGGGGGGGGCACGGCGGCGCACGCCGGAACAGCCGCCGCGGGGAGACCTGAACACGGCGAGGCCCGGCAGCGAGAGCAAGTTGTTGGAACGGCAGAGCGTAACAGGGGGGAGTCAGAAGGGGG
>JADFYM010000330.1 GCA_015233035.1 Magnetococcales bacterium | reverse complement strand
TTGCGTATCGTCATTCCCGCGCAGGCGGGAATCCAGAAAGTCCGACGGGCCAAAGGGATTCCCGCTTGCGCGGGAGTGACATCGGAACAGAAAGTGTCACTTCTGACCGCGTGCAGTATACTGTGTCATGTTTTGATCCACAGCCTCTTGATGCCCTGATCGGGGCTTAAGCCCCGAACCCCGCCAGGGGCTTTGCCCCTGGACCCCACCAGGGGGATAATCCCCCTGGACCCCTGCCAATATTGACGATTGGGGGGCCAGGGACAAAACTGGCGCATTTCCAGGCATAATCTCCCAAAAACGTGAACTTTTGAGCCTATACCCATGATCCAGACCATCCTCCAGCAGGCCATTGCCCAAGCGGGTGGTCTCCTGCCATTCCATCAATTCATGCAGCAGGCACTCTACCATCCCCAGCACGGGTATTATATGACCCAACGGCCACGACTGGGTCGCCAGGGTGATTTTGTCACCGCCCCGGAGATGACCTCGCTGTTCGGCGAATTGCTCACCCTGCACTGTATCGAACTGTGGCAACATCTGGGTCAGCCTGCCCGGTTTCAGATCGTGGAGGCGGGCGCGGGCAGCGGCAAACTGGCGGCGGACATCTGCCGGACCGCCCGCCGCTTTCCCGCCTTCCAGACGGCTTTGGAGTATACCATACTCGAAATCAGCCCGGATTTCCAAAACCTGCAACGGCAGACCCTGACCGAGGCGGGTTGTGACCCGGCGGGCGTGCATTGGTATGACACACAAGACGCCCTGGGCGAAAACTCCATTGTCGGGATCCTGCTCAGCAATGAATTTTTCGATGCTTTTCCCGTGCATTGGCTGGAGATGACAAACGAGGGGCTGCGTGAACTGGGCGTGGCCTGGTCAGAGGAGGGGTTGACCACCCGCCTCATGCCGCTCACCCCGCCCCTGGATCCCGACTATTTTACCCGCCTGGGCATCGTGTTGCCTGTCGGGATGCGCACCGAGGTCGGTCTGGCGGCCAGCACCTGGATGGCCCAGGCCGCCCGTTCTCTGGCACGGGGGATGATTCTGACCATCGATTATGGCTATACCCAGGAAGAGTACTACAGCACCGCCCTGCCCCAGGGGACACTGACCGGTTTTTATCAACACCAAAAAATTGAAAATCCCCTGCACCATCCGGGGGAGATGGATCTCACGGCCCATGTCCAGTTTACCGCGCTGGCCCAGGCGGGCGAGGCCAACGGTCTGACCACCCTGGGTTATACCACCCAGGCCTGGTTTCTCCTGGGGTTGGGTCTGTTGCAACGCATGGAAATGCTCCACCGCTCTCTGCCCGAGGCGGACTATCAGCGGGTAAACCAAACCGTGTTACGTCTGATCATGCCCCAGGGCATGGGCGACCGCTTCAAGGTTTTGGCCCAGGGCAAAGGGCTGGCCGACCTGCCGCTGGCGGGTTTTTCGTTGAATAACCGGCGACAGAAACTGGTGCGGTGACGCGATTGGCCATTAACGATCACCTGATGCGGTTGACAGGGTGGCGTTTCTGGTTTATGAATGGTGGCGTTTGCGTGGTTCGCAGGCAACTTAAACCTCTCATTTTACCTGAAAAAGGGTTGCATCATGGGCATTCTGGAAGGCAAACGCGGTCTGATCTTTGGCTTGGCCAACGAAAAAAGTATCGCCTGGGGTATCGCCCGGGCCTGTCATAAAGAGGGCGCGGAGTTGGGTTTCACCTATCTGGGTGAGGCACTGGAAAAGCGGGTTCGGCCATTGGCCAGCCAACTGGGGTCGGAACTGGTCCTGCCTTGCGACCTGAACCAGGATGAAGAGATCGATAAGGTCTTTCAAACCGTGGGCGAGCGGTGGTCCAACGTGGATTTTATTGTCCATGCCGTGGCCTATGCCCGCAAAGAGGAACTGACCGGCCATTATTACAGCACCTCCCGCGAGGGGTTTCGCATTGCCATGGAATCGTCGGTCTATTCCCTGACCGCCATCTGTGGCCGGGCCGCCCCTTTGATGCGGGAAGGGGGCAGTATTGTCACGCTGACCTATCTCGGAGCGGAACGGGTGGTGCCGCATTATAATGTCATGGGGGTGGCCAAGGCGGCCCTGGAGGCCAGTGTGCGCTATCTGGCCGCCGATTTTGGTCCGGCGGGCATTCGGGTGAATGCCATCTCTGCCGGTCCCATTCGCACCCTGGCCGCCGCCGGAATTGGCGATTTCAAGGAAATTTTGAACTGGAATCGGGACAATGCCCCCCTGCGCCGCAATGTCACCACCGAAGAGGTGGGGCAGACCGCCTTGATGCTGTTGTCGGACATGGGTTCCGGTATCAGCGGCGAGGTGGTCCATGTGGATGCCGGTTATCACATTGTTGGCATGAAAGCGGTCTAGGCCGCATGGCGGGCAACAGCTTTGGGCAGTTGTTTCGCGTCACCACCTTTGGCGAAAGCCATGGCCCCGCCCTGGGTGCCGTGGTGGACGGCTGTCCCGCCGGTCTGCCCCTCTGCGAGGCCGACCTGCAAGGCGATCTGGACCGTCGTCGGCCCGGCCAAAGTCGTTTTACCACCCAACGACAGGAGGCGGACCAAGTCCGCATCCTGTCGGGGGTTTTCGAGGGGGTCACCACCGGCACCCCGATTGGCCTGCTGATCGAAAATACCGACTCCCGTTCCCGCGATTATACCGCCATTCAAGATCTGTTTCGGCCTGGTCATGCCGACTATACCTATTGGCGCAAATATGGGGTGCGGGATTATCGTGGCGGCGGGCGGGCCTCGGCGCGGGAGACCGCCATGCGGGTGGCAGCGGGCGGGGTGGCCAAGCGTCTGCTGGCCACGCAAGGGGTGCAGATTCGGGCCGCTCTCATTGCCATGGGAGCGGAGACCATCGACCGGACGCGCTGGTCGTGGGACGAGGTGGAAAACAATCCGTTTTTTACGCCGGACGCAGAGATGGTCCCCCGCTTTGCCGCCTTGCTGGATGCGGTGCGCCAGCGGGGGGATTCGGTGGGGGCGTTGCTGGAGGTGGTGGCCAGCGGGGTGCCCGTCGGTTGGGGCGAGCCGGTGTTTGACCGGTTGGATGCCGATCTGGCCAAGGCCATCATGAGCATCAATGCCGTCAAAGGGGTGGAGATTGGCGCGGGTATGGTCGCCGCCCAGGGGAGCGGTTCGCAGTTGGCCGATGAGATGGTGGCGGAGGCCGATGCCCCGGACGGAATCGGTTTTTTGAGCAACCATGCCGGGGGTATTCTGGGCGGTCTTTCCACCGGGCAGGAGATTGTGCTGCGGCTGGCGGTCAAGCCCACTCCCTCCATCGCCATTCCCAAGCGCACGGTGGATATTCATGGGCAGGAGCAGATTATGCAGACCAAAGGTCGCCATGATCCCTGTGTGGGTATTCGGGCGGTGCCGGTGGCAGAGGCGATGACCGCGCTGGTGCTGGCGGATCATTGTTTGCGGGCACGGGCGGTGGGGGGGTGGCCGGGATGAAATATCATTTCAAGAATATTGGACCGATCAAAGATGCCTCTATTGAGCTAGGCGATTTGACCATTCTGGCTGGGCCGAACAATTCTGGTAAGACCTATATTGCGTATACCATTTATGGATTTTTGGCCGGGTGCTCCCAATATTTATCCGTGGGGGATGACAGCCAAAAAATCATTCAAAAATTGATCGATACAGGTCACGCCGACTTGGATCTGAGCCTATTGAATTTCAAAGAGCTCTTTTCTGTGGCGGCAGAGGAATATTCCCGGAATCTGCATGAAGTTTTTAATGCACGGAAGGAGGAATTTGCGAGTGCCGCCTTTACCATAGAGATCGATGATCCACTGGCAATAATAGCCAATATCAAGACAAAAGAGCGAAGGGTGCAAGGTTCCTACGACTGGGGTGTCCAAATCGGGCCTTGGCTGTTGACCGGTTTTTGGATAGGATTCCCTGGAACCGTCGTTCGCGTGTTTACGCTGCGGCATCTTCAGGGTAGTATGGCCGCTTTTGGTGCTCTATTTGA
>JADFYM010000032.1 GCA_015233035.1 Magnetococcales bacterium | reverse complement strand
CGCACAATCTGTTCAAGTTTCCGGCGTTGTACGGCAGAAAAAGAGAGATCGCAGACTCAAGACCTTGTCCCATGGCCAGCCCTCCGAGAAAAATTAACGTGAGCAGGCAGCGTATCATGTCCTTGTGTACGGGTCACTGATTTTCACTTCTGTCCACTACCTCTCCCGACCGCTCTGGCTGCCGATGCTTGTGGCATGGCACTCTGCATCTGCATTTGCCGCTCTGCCTGGCTGCGGTTCTGAATCTCCTGTTCCCGCTCTGCCGCTCCCCGCAACCGCAAGGGATCCACAATGCGCTGACGCGGGCGATACCAGGGCTTGGACAACTCCTCGATAAAGGAGATGGGACGCCCGGAAGCCAAGGTGAGCCGCACATCACGCCAATCCTGGCCGCTTTGGTTTTCCACAATCGCCCATCCCTGCAAACGTCCCTTGTCTGTCTTGGCCTCCAGAGCGGGCAGGCTGAGACGCCAGGCACTTTTCCAGACCGGACTCTCCATCACATAACCGAGACGCACCCGTTTGGAACCCTGCCCTGGAATGGGAATGACCACTTCGCGCCGTTCCCGACCCCGGTTGCCATCCAGGAGTTCCAAGGCGCGTCCCAGATCCTGGCGCACCCGATCTTCCAGGATTTGCAGCGTCCGTACCTCCCGCCAGGGAAGGCTGCGCAACATTCCGTCTTCGGCAGACAGGTTGACCACCCAGTCGTGGATGCTTTCTCCTTTGTGATCCAGGGTGACCGGGCGTTGTTCCGCACTGGCAATGCGCCCTGTCAATACCTCTCCCTGAAAAGTAACGGATACCCTGGCCCCTCGCAACCGAGTCAACAATTCTCCCATGCCCGGATTGTCTGACAGATCCACCTGCAACCCGGCCAGCAACCTGTCCAGTGGTTCGCGGGAGGGATAGACGGCCTGCAAAGCGGCACCACCATCCACATCTTCCACGACCAGTGATTTCAACAGGTCATCGATCTGTTCTTCCTTGAAGGAGAGACGCACTTCACCGGGGGCCGCCACCGATCCGGCATGTTGAAAATAACCCACTCCCGAGGCAAACAGGGCTACCGCCCGCACAGGAACCTCCGCCCAGGCCACCGTGCCACAAAAAAGCAACACACAACCTCCCAGTCCAACGCTTATCTTTCTCATTTTGATGTTTGTTCCTCGCTTTTTGTCTGGAAAACCGTCGGGGCCGATTCCGCTTGGCAGGCCACCAGAACCACTGCCAAACCGGATCATCGACGGAATGATCCGCCTGGGTGATATCATCCACCCGTGCCGATTTCCCAATATCCGATATTTTTGCTTCTGTTTCAATGGCGGCACTGAGCTTCGGCCATTCTCACGCCGGATAAATCGAATTTTTCCAAAGGCCAATTCCATGGTCGAACTTCGTTGCCTTTTATTTGTTTTTTTGGGTCCGAAAACGCTCGAAGAAAGCTGTTGACAGCCAGAAATCTTGGGGGCAACATGAAAAGCAATGGACACCCAGCCAAAAGGAGTTCTCCATGCCTGTGGCGGTGGGGGCAAATGAATGCAGCGGAGCGCGGAAGACGCAGGATACCGAATTGATGGGCAAAAGGATTGGCTTCTGGTTGATATTCATGGTGCTCATGGTGGTCCTGTACACGATACGTTCCGACCTGGAACGGGCGACCATGCGCACCCTGGCGGCCATCATGCCAGGCATGGGGTTTGCCGAACGTGCTGGCACATTGAGTTTTTATCGGGCATCCGATGGCCATTTCCATGTCGATGCCTGGATCAATGGCCAACCGGTTCGTTTCCTGGTGGACACGGGGGCCAGCGATATCATGCTGGAACAAAATGTCGCCAAGACATTGGGGTTCAACCAGCAAGATTTAAAATTTTCCAAAATATATGACACAGCCAACGGCCAAGTGCGCGGGGCACCCGTTCTTTTGCAGCGGTTTCAAGTGGGTGGGTTGGTCCTGGAAAATCTGCCCGCCAGTGTCAATGGGGCACCCATGCATGATTCCCTGTTGGGAATGCGATTCTTCAATAAATTGGATGGATTCCAGGTGCAACAGGAGGTCTTGACCATCCATTGGCAAGAGCCAACACGGCAGGCTCTCCAAAAGGCAAAGTGATCCAGATCAGCCTGGGGGCTGGTGGCCCAGGCGCGGCGTGGCCTCTTCCCAGTTCCGTCCATCGAAGCGCACCATGTGTTTCATTCAGCCGCTCCATGCTCCTTGCGTCCACTAGTAGACGAGGGCAGAAGAGTCTCCACAGATTGACCTCTGTCCCGGCAGACCCATGCAGGATGCGCTTGGCTGCGTGAACTGTGGACTTGATTGTGCCGTTGGATAGTAGTAGACGAGGGCAGAAGAGTCTCCACAGATTGACCTCTGTCCCGGCAGACCCATGCAGGATGCGCTTGGCTGCGTGAACTGTGGACTTGATTGTGCCGTTGGATACTAGCATGGGCGGTTATGCCATCGACAGCGTCGGATAATCCGTATATCCAGCCGGACCAGAGGAATAAAAGGTGTCCGGATCCGCCTGATTCAAGGGTGCCCCGCTGCGGAAGCGGGCCGGCAGATCGGGATTGGCCAGGAACGGTACCCCGAAGGCCACGGCGTCCACCGCTCCGCTGGCAATGGCGGTCGCGGCTTCATCGGCTGTATAGCCCATATTGCTGATGAGTACCCCCTGGTAGTTGGCCCGGATCGGGGTCAAAATATCTGCCGCCTGTTGTTGGAACATATCCCGCCGCATGACATGCAGGTAGGCCAGGGCATATTCATCCAGCCGTTTGGCGAGCCAGGCCGCCAGGCCGACAGGATCGCTGTCACGCATATCATTGAAACTGTTGAGTGGTGAAAGGCGCACGCCTACACAGTGGCTGTCCCACTCCTGGCAGACGGCTTCGACCACTTCCAACAACAGCCTGGCCCGGTTGGCCACCGAGCCGCCATAACGACCCGAACTGCGCTGATTGGTCCCATCGCGCAAAAATTGATCCAGGAGGTAACCATTGGCAGCATGGATCTCTACCCCGTCAAAACCCGCCAGTTTGGCATTGGCAGCGGCCTGTTGAAACCCGGCGACAATCTGCGGCAGTTCATCATCCGCCAGCACACGCGGCACGACATAGGCCTTTTTGCCCTCCGGCGTATGCACCTCATCCCCGATAATGGCGATGGGGCTGGGTCCGACGGGTTGTTGACCATTGTTCAGCAGCGGATGACAGGCCCGACCGCCGTGCCAGAGTTGTAAAAAAATATGACCGCCCGCAGCATGGACGGCGTCGGTCGTCTGTTGCCATCCGGCAACCTGGGCTGCCGAGTAGATGCCTGGTTCACTCCAGAAGGCGGAGTTGCCCGCCATGACCATGGTGGCTTCGGTGATCAGCAGTCCCGCGCTGGCGCGTTGGGCATAATGTTCGGCCATCAGTGTACCGGGCATATGGCTCTCCTCCGCCCGGCACCGGGTGAGGGGGGCCAGCAAAATGCGATTGGGCAACGTCAAGGTACCCAACGACAGGGGATCAAACAGGGTGGGCATGATTTGTCACCGTAGAGGGAGTGTCCTGTTCCCAGGAAAAATGGCATCCAGTGCATATCCGCCTGGTCTGCTGTTGACTGCACCTGAATGATGCAATGCCGCCATTCTGGTCAGCATGTCAAGCATTTTATCAGGGTGATCCCAGGACGGCAATGCCCGTGCAGGGAATTTTACATGCGCTTGCCCGGCATCTCTTGTCTGGTCGGTCACTCTTTTTTGTTGGCCCGTTCTTTCAATCGTTGCCAATACGCCAGCCGTTTGGCAATCTCCCGCTCAAAACCCCGCGCGACCGGTTGGTAAAAACGGTGCCCGTGCAAAGATTCTGGCAGATATTCTGCGGCTACATAGCCGAGTTCGTGGTCGTGGGGATAGCGATAGTTGGCCCCATAGCCCAACTCTTTCAGCAGCCTGGTGGGGGCGTTGCGGATGTGCAGGGGGGGCAACAGGTGGCCGGTGGTTTTGGCGACCGCCTGGGCGGCCTGATAGGCGGTGTAAAGACTGTTGCTTTTGGGCGCGGTGGCCAGATAGACCACCGCCTGGGCCAACGCCAGCTCTCCTTCCGGCGAGCCCAGAAAGTGGTAGGCCTCCCTGGCGTGGAGGGCCATGCCCAGGGCCTGGGGATCGGCGTTGCCAATATCTTCGGAGGCAAAGCGGATCAACCGCCGGGCGATATACAGCCCGTCTTCACCACCGGCCAACATGCGGGCCAGCCAGTACAGAGCGGCATCGGCATCGGAGCCGCGCAGCGATTTGTGCAGGGCGGAAATCAGATTGAAATGGCCTTCCCCCGCTTTGTCATACAGGGCGGCGCGCCGGTGCAGGCAGGCGGCCAGATCGGCCAGCGTCAACGGTCGCGGGTTGTGCTCGACCCCGCTCACGGTCACCAGGGTTTCCAGCAGATTGAGGGCATAGCGGCCATCCCCCTCCGCTTCGTTGGCGATGCGTTGCAACAGGGACTCTTCCAGGTTTAAGCCCAGTCTGCCCAACCCCCGTTCCGTATCCTCGACCGCCCGCCGCAGCAAAACGACCAGATCCGCCTCAGTCAGGGGGTTGAGCACTACGACCCGGCAGCGGGAGAGCAATGCCCCATTGAGTTCAAAAGAGGGATTTTCGGTGGTGGCTCCCAGCAGGATAATGGTGCCGTTTTCCACATAGGGGAGAAAGGCATCCTGCTGGGCCTTGTTGAAACGGTGGATTTCGTCCATGAACAGGATGCTGCCACCCGCCCCGGTTGCCAGCAGCGATTTGGCCCGTTCCACCACCGCCCGCACCTCCTTGACCCCGGCGAAGACCGCCGACAGGGCCGCAAAGGGCAGGCGACTTTGTTTGGCCACCAGGCGTGCCACGGTTGTTTTGCCACACCCTGGAGGTCCCCACAAAATCATCGACGGCAACCGCTCCGCCGCCAGGGCCTGGGTGAGCAGGCGTCCTGGGCCGAGCAGCGCGTCTTGGCCCAGCAATTCTGCCAGGGTTGCGGGACGCATACGGTCGGCCAGGGGGGCATGGCCAACGGGTGCGGCTTGTTCGTCCGCGAATAGGGTCATCTGTTTTCTCCTCGGCAGCGAGCATGGGCCACCTGTGTGCCGACCGGTTTGTTCTCTGCCGGTGATCCTGCCTGAAAAGAGGGTCGACGACAAGCCGATCTCTGTCGCAAGGGGTCAAAAAAGCATGGCATATCCTTTCGCCGCGCCGTGTGCTGTCCGGGTGGTGGAACCCATGGCACGGCCTGTTGGTGTCCCGTTCTGTTCTGACCACCCTGACAGGGAGGCAGCTCTCTGTTCGCTGAACGAATTTTTTCTTTTTGCTGTTGCTTTTTTCTGGCCTGGAGGGCATTCTGCTCCGGTTGGCTATTTCTGGTGGAAGAACAGTGGGGAGTGTTGAAATGACATCCGTATCGCATGTAAGGGGTGGGCATCTGCCGCAGGCCGTCTCTGGAGCCAGAGAGCATCTCTCTCCAGACCAACTGTTGACGCAGTTGTTCCAGAAAATCGATACCGACAGCGCGGGCAGTATTACCCAGGATCAGTTGGCAGCGGCGTTGCCCAACATGAAGCTTCCCCCGGCCATCAAGGCGATGGGTGCAGATGCTATTTTCCAAAAGCTGGACCCCAACGGGACGGGCAGCGTCTCCCAGGCCGATTTTGTCAGCGGGATGGCGGCAACCTTGTCGGTTGGGCACCGTGTTCGATCCTCCGGTGGCGATGCGGCTGCCAGCGCGTCGGGTAATGGTGGCAATCAATGGCACAGTGCCGCGACGGCTCTGTCTGGCAGCTTGTTGTCCTTGATGTCCGCCAGGGAGACAACGTGGGGCCACGGGGGTGGGGCAGGCGGTGGCCATCTGTCGCCAGAGGTCTCTGCACCCAGCAGACCGCTCTCTCCAGACCAGGTATGGACGCAGACATTCCAGCAGATCGATACCGGCAACACCGGCAGTATCACCCAGGACCAGTTGACAACCGCATTTCCCAATTTGACGTTGCCCCCCGCCGTCCAGGCCATGGGTGCGGATGCCGTATTTCAGGCCTTGGATCCCAATGAGACGGGCAGTGTCTCCCAGGCCGATTTTGTCAGCGGGATGAAGGGGCTGGTCGCCTATCCAACCCGCACGGCGACTGGTGTGGACAGCCGACACCGGGCAGACAACCTGTCGAACCGTGCCGCCAGCACGCCGCATGGCGAGGATAGCCGTCTGACGCGCCTGTTCCAGCGGATCGATACCGGCAACACCGGCAGTATCACCCCGGATCAGTTGGCAACCGCATTTCCCACACTGAGATTGCCCTCGGCCATTCAGGCCATGGGTTCGGATGCGGTGTTTCAGACCCTGGACCCCAACGAGACGGGCAGTGTTTCCCAGGCTGATTTTGTCAGCGGCATGAAGGCTCTGATGGCGCAAAATGCAACCAGCGTGGCGACGGGTGTGGACAGTCGGTCCCGGGCAGACAATATATCGGGCCGTGCCACTGGCACGTCGTATGGTTTGGCTAATCGTCTGACGCGCCTGTTCCAGCAGATCGATACCGACAGCACGGGCAGTATCACCCCGGATCAGTTGGCAACCGCGTTTCCCACGCTGCGACTGCCCTCGGCCATTCAGGCCATGGGTTCGGATGCGGTGTTTCAGGCCCTGGACCCCAACGAGACGGGCAGTGTTGCGCAGGCCGATTTTGTCAGCGGGCTTAAGAGTTTGATTGCGCAAAATGCAACCAGCACTGGTGTGGGTAGTCGATCCCGTGCCGCCAGCACGTCATATGGTTTGGATAACCGTCTGACACGCCTGTTTCGGCAGATTGATACCGAAAGCTCAGGCAGCATCACGCAGGATCAGTTGGCAACCGCGTTTCCCACTTTGCGACTGCCCTCGGCCATTCAGGCCATGGGTTCGGACACCCTGTTTCAGACCCTGGACCCCAACGAGACGGGCAGTGTCTCCCAGGCTGATTTTATCAGTGGTATCAAGAGCTTGATCGCGCAAAATGCAACCAGCCCGTCGGGTGATGGCAGCAGCACGCCGAGTCGTCTGGACAACCGTCTGACGCGCCTGTTCCAGCAGATTGATACCGAAAGCACCGGCAGCATCACCCAGGATCAGTTGGCAACCGCGTTTCCCAATTTGACGCTGCCGTCGGCCATTCAGGCCATGGGTTCGGATGCCCTGTTTCAGGCCCTGGATCCCAACGGGACGGGCAGTGTTTCCCAGGCTGATTTTGTCAGTGGCGTGAAGGCGTTGGTGGCGCAAAATGCCAGCACATCGAATGACAACCGCTGGACCCAATTGTTCCAGCAGATCGATACCGAAAACACGGGCAGCATCACCCAGGATCAATTGGAAACGGCGTTCAAAGACAGAGCAGACGCCATTTTTCAGCAACTGGACCCCAACGGGACGGGCAGTGTTTCCCTGGAAGATTTTGTCAATGGCATGAAGGGGATTGCTTCATAAGAACAGTGCAGCGGTGGTCTCGTCACATACCAGAAAAACGCCATGTTCTGCCATACAGCCACCCATGCTTTCCGAGACTGCATGAGGGTGTATGGCAGGATTGTGGGGGGTGAATGTGGTCTGCCCCATCTCTTCCTGGCATCTGCGGGCAGATTCAACCATGAACTGTCTCACCGCATCACCTTCTCCCACTGCAACTCCAACCGCTTGGCCGACACCGGCACCGCCGTGCGCAAATCCTGGGCAAACAGAGAAACCCGAAACTCCTCCACCATCCACCGATAGTGCTGCAACTCTGGATCCCACACCCGTTCCGCCGCATGTTTTTTGGCCACCGTCTGATACCGCTGCCACCACGGGGCCAACTCCGCCGCCTTTTGCACATCCTTGGCGGGTGCAAAGGCCCGCCGCTCCAGGCGCAACAAGATGGCCTGCAAATAGCGCGGATACTGTTTGAGCCACGCCGGTGGTGTCTCGCGCAAAAAACCCGGATAAAGCAACGCCTCCACATGCGCCTGCATCTCGCCCGCCACCTGCGCCCAACCCGGCGTGTTGCCCTGCTGCAAGGCGGTGACAACCAGGCGATGCCGCTGGATAATCTCCTGGACCAACGTCTGCATCTCCCCAATGGCCTTCGCCAAAATACCCCGACCCGCCGCCAACCGATGCAAAAAGACCGCCTCGGTTTCAATCTCCTCCACGGAACCATCCAAAAACACCCGTGCCACGGCCAGGGCAGTGATCTCCCACCACAACGTCTTCTGTGGGCCAAAGGCGGGATGCAGTGTCAGCTTCTCCTTTTGCAGCACCCGCTTTTTCTCCGGCGGGCGCACCTGCTGCGGCAGTTGCAGGGCAAACAGACGCACCAACCCCCAGCGACTGATCTGCCGGGCCTGCTCGGCATTTTCCACCAGACGCAACGAGACGCTGGTCTCGTCATCCTGAATGGCGGGAAAGCCGAACGTGGTCCCCGTCTCGCCGGAGACCACCACCTGCTGCGGCAGGTCACCAAAATCCCACCGCGTCAACCCGGATCGCTCAAAATCGGCCTTGGGCAGCTTGCTGAAACTTTTGTTGGCCACCACCCCCCACTGCTGTTGCAGGGGGAGCAAATCCCGCCCCTGGGCCAATATTTTGTCCGCTTTTTCGTCCGTGATCTTGAAATTGATGCGCAAATGGTCCGGCAGATCGGCAAACCGCCACGCCTCCGCCGGAATGACCACCCCATAACGGCGCATCAATAAATGGCCCAGAACCAACCCCAGCGGCTTGCTGCGGTCTGTCTCCTGTATATTTTCCAGACAATATTGTAAAGCCTGTGGCAACGGTACCAACGGACGGCGCAGTGTCTTGGGCAGAGCCTTCAACAGGGCCAGCAGCTTGTCCGCCAACAGACCGGGCACCAGCCATTCAAAGAGCGGGGGGGCCAGTTGATTGAGATAGGGCAGCGGCACGTGGACGCTGATCCCATCCTCCCCCGCCCCCGGATTGAAATGATATTCCAGAGAGAGTTCCAGACCGTTGATCAGGAGATGGCCGGGAAAACTTTCCCCCGTGATTCCCTCGCCGCCATGGCGCAACAACATGTCACGGGTAAAAAAGAGCAGTCGGGGGTTGCGCTTGCGCGCCTGCCAATACCATTGATGAAAGAGATGGGTGCTGTGGACCGAGTCGGGAATCTGCTGGTCATAAAAGGCATACAGATCCTGCTCATCCACCAGCAAATCCTTGCGCCGGGATTTGTGTTCCAACTCCCGTACCTCGGCAATCAACCCCTGATTGTGGGCAAAAAAGACCGCCGAGGTCTGCATCTCTCCCTCTACCAGAGCACCCTGGATGAAAATTTGCCGGGCCAGTTTGGGATCCAGCGGTCCGAACTGTACCTTGCGCTGCGCAATCAGGGTGAGACCAAACAGGGTCACCCGCTCAAAGACCAGCACACAACCCGATTTTTTTTCCCAATGGGGATCCTGGTGATGCTGGCGGCACAGGCGACCCGCCACGGCCTCGATCCATTCCGGTTCCACGCGGGCGCAGGTGCTGGCAAACAGGCGCGTCGTCTCCACCAGTTCCCCCGCCGCCACCCAGGTGGGCGATTTTTTGAACAGGGCCGAACCGGGACTGATGGAAAAGCGGTGTTGCTGCACACCAATATAATCATGATTTTCTGTCTTGAAGCCGATAAAACCCAGCGAACCCGACAGAATCGCCTTGTGGATCTCCATGAAACTGGCGGGTGCCTGGTTGCTGGTCAACCCCAGTTCTCCGACCAGGCGGGTAAGCTGTTCATGAATCCCCTGCCACTCCCGCACTCGGATGACCGACAAAAAATTTTCCTTGAGATACCGCCGAAAGGCATTATTGGAAGCCACCTCCTGCCGCCCCGTCTCGATAAAGGTCCAGAGGGTGAGCAGGCCGACAAAATCGGACTGGGGATCCAGGTGTCGCTTATGCGCCAGTTCGGCCTTGCCGCGCTGTTCGGCGGGCCACTCACGCGGGTCGGGCAGACTCAGGGCGGAGACAATAATCAACATTTCCGCCAGACATCCATGGTCCCGACCCGCCAGCACCATGCGTCCCAAACGGGGATCCAGGGGCAGTTGGGCCAACTCACTGCCCAGGGGGGTCAAGAGACCCCGCTCGGTCAGGGCACCCAGTTCGGCCAGCAGGCGCAGCCCATCCTGAATGGCGTTGCGACCGGGGGGATCCACAAAGGGAAAGGTTTCCATCTCGCCCAGTTTCAAGAATTTCATCTGCAAAATCACGGCAGCCAGGGAAACCCGCAAAATTTCCGGGTCGGTAAATTCCTCTCTGGCCAAAAACTCTTCCTGGGAAAACAAACGGATGCAGACCCCGTCGGCCAGCCGCCCGCAGCGTCCCTGGCGTTGATTGGCGGCGGCACGGGAGATTTTTTCCACCGGCAGGCGGCGCACCTGGGTGCGTCCGCTGTGGCGGCTGATCCGCGCCAGGCCACTGTCGATCACATAGCGAATGCCCGGTACGGTCAGGGAGGTTTCGGCCACATTGGTGGCCAGAATAATCCGCCGTTTGGCTCCCGGATAAAAAATCCGGTGCTGGTCGGCCATGGAGAGACGGGCAAACAGGGGCAAAATTTCTGTTTGCGGCAACAATTGTTTGCGCAATTCGTCGCCCACCTCGCGAATCTCCCGTTCGCCGGGCAAAAAGACCAGAATATCGCCCGATGGTCCCAGGGCGTACAACTCCTGCACCGCCTCCAGAACCCCTTGTTCCAGATCTTTCTCTTCGCTCTCCGCCTCGGCGTCCCAACTGCGCAAGGGACGGTAGCGGGTCTCCACCGGGAAGGTGCGCCCGGATATTTCGATGGCGGGCGCGTTGCCAAAATGACGGGCGATGCGGTGGATGTCCAGCGTGGCGGAACTGATTATAATTTTAAGATCGGGCCGTCTGGGGCTGAGTTGCTTTAAATAACCGAGAATAAAATCAATATTCAGGCTGCGCTCGTGGGCTTCATCGATGATCAGGGTATCGTAGCGGGAGAGTTGCCGGTCGCTTTGGATCTCGGCCAGCAGGATGCCGTCGGTCATCACCTTGAGCAAGGAGTCCGGGCTGACCCGGTCGGTAAAGCGCATCTTGTACCCGACCATGGCCCCGATCTCGGAGTGCAAGTCCTGGGCGAGAAAGTCGGCAATGCTGCGGGCGGCGATGCGTCTGGGTTGGGTCATACCGATCCAGCCGCCGGTGCCGCGTTGCAGGTCCAGACAAATTTTGGGCAGTTGGGTGGTCTTGCCGGAGCCGGTCTCGCCGCAGAGAATGACGACGGGATGTTTTTGGATCGCCTCGGCGATCTGCTGGCGGTTTTGGGCAACGGGCAAGTCGTCGGGATAATGGGGAATGGGGAGAGAGGCTAGGCGTTGGGTGCGTTTTTGGCAGGAGGCGGTCAGGCGGGTCTGCCAGGCTGCCAGGGCCTCGGTAATGGCGTCGCCTTTTTGGTGTTGCTGTTCCAGGGCACGCAGACGTTGCCGCAGGGAGATCTGGTCGCAGATCAAGCCGCCAGCAATGGTGCGAAAGAGTTTTTTAAAAGGAGGATTTGTCACTGAGTCAGGGTGTTGTGTATAAAAATCATTGCGGGAGTCATCACCAGGGGCTTGGATCATTACACATATTTACAGGGGTCCAGGGGGATTATCCCCCTGGTGGGGTCCAGGGGCAAAGCCCCTGGCGGGGTTCGGGGCGGAGCCCCGATGGGGGCATCCAGGGGCCGCGAATCAAAAAATGGGCAGTAAACCTCGCCTGTTTCGGAATATGTCGTTTCCGTCATTTCCGCGCAGGCGGGGATCCAGGTTGCGCAGGCATCTCCTGGATTCCCGCCTGCGCGGGAATGACGAATGGCGGTACCCACACAGTCCGCCCCCGTATCCTGGATTCCCGCCTGCGCGGGAATGACGCCGCCCGGATGCCCGCCGCGCCCAGCCTGGATTCCCGCCTGCGCGGGAATGACGTTTGAAAAACGACATGACGTCTAAAAAACCACGTTTCCGGTGGCGGGTGCGGTTTGGCACCATGGTGGATGCTTTACCCACAGCGTCCTGTTTTTCCAGGGCTTCGCCCCGGACCCCACCAGGGGCGTTGCCCCTGGACCCCACCGGGGGGGATAATCCCCCCCGGACCCCCTTGAAAGTTTTACAAAGAAAAGGCGGAGGGATCTGGGGGTGGCCAACATCAATACCGATAATGCTCCGGCTTGTACGGCCCATCCACCGCAACCCCAATATACTGCGCCTGCTTCTCCGTCAATCGGGTCAAATGTGCCCCCAACTTGCCCAGATGCAAGGCCGCCACTTTCTCATCCAGATGCTTGGGCAGGACATACACACCGACCGCATATTTACCCGGATTGGTCCACAGCTCAATCTGCGCCATCACCTGATTGGTGAAGGAATTGGACATGACAAAACTGGCATGTCCCGTGGCACATCCCAGATTGACCAGCCGACCTTCAGCCAGGACGATCAGCCGCTTGCCGTCCGGAAAAATGACATGATCCACCTGGGGTTTGATGTTTTCCCAGGTCAACTCGCGCAGACCGGCAATATCAATTTCAGAGTCAAAGTGGCCAATATTGCAGACGATGGCCTGATTTTTCATCCGGTCCATATGGGCGCGGGTGATGACATCCACGTTGCCGGTGGCGGTGACAAAAATATCACCCACCGCAGCCGCTTCGTCCATGGTGACCACGCGATATCCTTCCATGCCCGCTTGCAGGGCGCAGATGGGATCCACTTCGGTCACCCAGACGGTGGCTCCCATGCCGCGAAAGGCCTGCACACACCCCTTGCCCACATCACCATAGCCACATACGACGCAAATCTTGCCCGCAATCATGACATCCGTCGCGCGCTTGATGCCGTCGATCAGCGATTCCCGGCAACCGTACAGATTGTCAAATTTGGACTTGGTCACCGAATCATTGACATTGAAGGCCGGGACTTTCAAAGTGCCCTGCTTCAACATCTCTTGCAAACGGTGGACGCCGGTGGTGGTCTCCTCGGAGAGTCCCCGAATGCCTTGCAAAAGATCGGCATGTTCGGGACGATGCAGCACCACTGTGGCATCGCCGCCATCGTCCAGAATCATGTTGGGCCGCCAATTATTGGGGCCGGTGATGGTCTGGTCGATGCACCACCAGAATTCCGCCTCGGTCTCTCCCTTCCAGGCAAAGACCGGGATGCCAGCCGCCGCAATGGCGGCGGCGGCATGGTCCTGGGTGGAAAAAATGTTGCAGGAGGACCAGCGCACCTCGGCACCCAGATCGACCAGGGTCTCGATCAGCACGGCGGTTTGAATGGTCATGTGCAGACAGCCGACAATACGTGCCCCGGCCAGTGGTTGTTGGTTTTTGTACTCGTGCCGCAGGGCCATCAGCCCCGGCATTTCGGTCTCGGCAATGGCAATCTCCTTGCGGCCCCAGGCGGCCAAAGAGATATCCGCTACCTTGTAATCGTTGGCGACAGACATGATCGATTCCTTGTCAATTGCAGAAGAGAGTTATAACCCGGCTGCTTCTTTCAGCAGTGCGGCCTTGTCGGTCTTTTCCCAGGTAAACTCCGGCAATTCCCGCCCGAAGTGGCCATACGCAGCCGTTTTCAGGTAGATGGGACGCAGCAGATCGAGAGTTTGGGTGATGGCCTTGGGGCGCAGGTCAAAGTGGGCGTTGACCAGTTGCTCAATGCGGGCATCGCTGATCCGACCGGTCCCGAAGGTGTTGATCATCATGGAAACCGGTTTGGCAACGCCGATGGCATAGGCGATTTGCACCTCGCAGCGACTGGCCAACCCGGCGGCCACAATATTTTTGGCAACATAGCGTCCCATGTACGCCGAGGAACGGTCCACCTTGGAGGGATCCTTGCCGGAAAAGGCCCCACCGCCATGGTGCCCGGAACCGCCGTAGGTGTCGACAATAATTTTCCGCCCGGTCAGGCCGCAATCCCCCACGGGACCACCGATCACAAACCGACCGGTGGGATTGATGTGGTAGACGATCGCGTCGGTCAGCAATTCAACGGGCAGGACGGGTTTGATAATTTCTTCGATCACCGCCTCCCGGATGGCCGCGTGGGTGATCTCCGGGGCATGTTGGGTCGAAACCACCACGGCCTCAATGGCGGCGGGTTTGCCGTCGGCATAGCGGATGGTGACCTGGGATTTGGCATCCGGTCTGAGCCAGGGGAGTTGGCCACTCTTCCGCACCCGGGCCTGTTGCTCCATGATGCGATGGGCATAGTAGATGGGGGCGGGCATGAAAACCGGGGTTTCGCTACAGGCATAGCCAAACATCAGCCCCTGGTCCCCCGCGCCCTGATCCAGATCCAGCCCTTCGCCTTCGTTCACCCCCTGGGCGATGTCGACGGACTGTTTGTCCAAGGTGACGAGCACGGCACAGGAGTCACAGTCGAAGCCGATTTCTGAAGAATTATAACCGATCTCCCGGATGACGCTGCGCACCACGTGCGGATAGTCGACGACCGCACGGGTCGTGATCTCTCCGGCCACCACCACCACCCCGGTGGTGATCAAGGTTTCGCAGGCGACGCGGCTGCCGGGATCCTGGGTCAGCAGGGCATCCAGGATGCCATCGGAAATTTGATCCGCCACCTTGTCCGGGTGCCCTTCGGAGACCGATTCCGAGGTGAAAAGAAAATTGTGTGCCATGACCGTACCCCTAAGAATTGAGAACGCCAAAACAGCGTTCAGGGTAACACAATACAGTGGGAAAAGCTACCCGGATTGCGCCTCCCTGGCACGTGCCGGGCAAGTTTTTGTTGCCTGGTGGGGGGCTTGACTATTGTTTCAGCCACCAGGGGCTTTGCCCCTGGGCCCCACCCTACCCTATGCACACATTCTTAATATTGACAAAAAATACGAAGCATATTGTACAGTTATAGGGGTCCAGGGGGATTATCCCCCTGGTGGGGTCCAGGGGCAAGGCCCCTGGTGGGGTCCGGGGCAAAGCCCCGTGAGGCACACCATATCAACCCGTTGGGGTCTTCGCCCCCACTCCCCCACCGGGGATCGTGACGGTCCCCGGACCCCTGCAAAGGATGGGTGCATAGGGTAGGGATTCCACCAGGGGGACAATTTCCCTGGACTCCTGAAAATGATGGAAAACGATTATTTGTCGGCACCCGTCGCCCCCCGTACCCGGTCACATCCCGGCCCACTGAGTGTGCTGCGACCCCCCGTTTGGGGTATGACCTCTATCCGGGCATCGATGCGATCCTGGAGGGCGGGCACATGCGAAATGATGCCGATCAATTTGCCTTCCTGTTGCAATCCGGCGAGCGTTTCGAGGGCGGTGTCCAGCGACTCTTCGTCCAGGGTGCCGAACCCTTCGTCCAGGAACAGGGAATCGACCCGGATATTCTGGCTGGCCATCTGGGAAAGCCCCAGGGCCAGGGCCAGACTGACGATAAAACTTTCACCACCGGATAGATTTTTGGTCGACCGCATCTCGCCAGCCTGATAGGTGTCGATCACATTGAGATCCAGAGGTTGGACCGGATCCCGAATCAGGAGATAACGGTCGGTCAACTTTTGCAGTTGCCGATTGGCATCCCGGACCATCCGTTCAAAGGTCAGCCCCTGGGCAAAATTGCGATATTTTTTGCCATCGCTGGAACCAATGAGCAGATGCAACGCATCCCATCGCTGACACTCCCTTTGTTGCGCCGCCACGGCTTGGGTGTGCTCGTGCAGTCTTTGTTTCAGGTGTTCATTTTCAGACAGCCTTTGACCAATTCCCCCTATCTCCTGTTGCAGGGTTCTCTGCTCGGCCACCAACGTGGTCAGGGCCAGGTCGAGATCGGCCCGGGACTGGTTCGTGACCTGTTTTTCGCGTTCGATTGTCCACTGCGTAGCCTTGTCCTGTGCCCTGGCGGCCAGTTCGGTCTGTTCGTCTGTCAACTGTTGCGCCCGCTGCAACAATGCCTTGCGCATCTCTTCCGGCAGGCAGGCCGCCCGATAGTCGGCTTCATCGACCAGGCCAAACAGCCCCAGGCGGGCCAAAAAGGCCTCTTCCGCCTGGTGCAGGGGAGCGGTCCGGGCCGTTATGGCCTGTTCCAGTGCCGCCAACCGGTTGTGCAACAGGCCAAGGGCCTGGGTCGCGCCGTTGACCGCCTGGCGGGCCAAATCGAGCCGCTGGTCGGCAGCCTCCACCGCCACCGCGAGCTGTTTTTCCTCCTGGTCCGGTTGCCTGCTCCCGAATACAGCATAGCGTTGTTGCTGCAAATCATCCCATTCGCGGCGCAAGCCAACCAGTCGTTCTTTTTGTTGCGTCCACTCCGCCGTCGCCGCCTGGATCTGCTCGTGCCGATGGTGCATTTTTATCTCCAGTTCGGCCATCTGCTGCCCCAGTGCCAGACTCTCCTTTTGCCGTGCCACCCATTGATCGCGCCGCGCCGTCAATGCCGCCCAAACCCGCTCCAGATCAGCCATCGTCAGAGTGGCCATCCCGTAGACGGCAACCGCCTGCTGCGTCTCCGCCAGTGCCTGCTGGAAGCGGGATGCCAGGGTCTGCGCCGCCTGGTCAGCCTGGAGCAGTGCCTGCTCGGCCAGGGCTTTCTGGTGCGCCGCCTCCAGAACCGCCCGCTCGGCCACCCGCAGCGACTCGCTGGTTTTTTCCAGTGCGCCGCGCAAGGTGGCCCCGGTCTTTTCCAACGTCTCGGCGGCGTGTACCGTCTGGATGGTCTCCTGCAACTGGCGAGCATTTTCTTGTTGCAAAATGGGCCACTGCACTTCCGGCACCGGGTCGGTACCCGTCTCGGCGAGGTTTTGACACCCTTGCTGGATCAGGATCGCGGCGGCGGTCATCCGGTCGGTCAGTTCCTGTTGGCGGGTTGCCTGGTGGGCCAGATCCTGGTTGAGCGCGGCCTGTCTGATACCGCCTTGGGTCACGGCCTGACCGACCGCTTGCAGGTCAAGCCGAACCTGGCCCAGCGCACGGGCGGTCTCATCCGGGACCGGAATATTGCCCGCCGCAAAAGGATGCTGGGTGGCACCGCACAGGGGACACGGGGCGTCATCCTGCAACTGCTGGCGGGCCTCCTCGTAGGTCTGGATCTTTTGCAGGAGAAACAATTGTGTTTCCAACAACTGCCGCTGTTGTTCGAGGGTGGCTTGCCTTTCCCGCAGCGTCTCCAGATGGGTGGCTTTGGTGTGCCATTCGGCCTGGAGTACCGTTTGTTGGGCCGACAAGGCTTCCAGGGCGTGCCGCGATTCTGCCCGCTGTATCACCGCCGCGCCGGTTTTGTCCAGCACGGCCTGTCGCGTTTGCAAGTCCGCCAACCGGTGCCGCCATGCGGTCAGATCCTGCGCGCCCAGCATGGCCTGGAGGGCAGACTGGGTCTGGGTAAACCGCTCCTGGCTGGCCGCCAGATCGCGTTGCCGGGCTGTCTGTTGGGCGATACACTGGTTTTCCCTGGTCTGGGTGGCCATGACCCGCTGCCGGGCGGCCTGTACCGTTTGGTCCTGCTCCTGCCGTTGCCCATGCAGCGTATGCAGCAGATCAAACCGGCCACGAATAAAGGCCAGATGTTCGACGAGCGTTGCATCGGCCTGGGTGGCGACCTGCGTTTGCGTCAGGTCGGCCAGTGTTTTTTGCGTGTGCGCCTGGATCCGGACCGCTTCATCCTGCTGGGTGCGCAGTGCACCCAGGGCCTTTTCCTGCTCTGCCACGGTCGCGGTCGTGACCCGGATGGGGCCATCCCGTTCGCGCAGCAACAGATCCAACCCACGCGCCTGCTGAATGACGATGGCCATCTCCTGTTGCCGGGCCTTGTGCTGGTCCCGCTCTGTACTGGCCTGTTGCAAACCTGCTGCGGCCTGTTGGACGGCGTTTGTGCGCGCAGGCACCTCCGCCAGACTGTGCTCCTGCTGGTGGCGGTCTGCCGTCTGGGCCTGGCGCAGAGCGGTCAACCCGGCATAATCGCCCGCCAGTTCCAAAGCCTGGGTGGCGCGGTGCAGTTGGGTCCGTTCCGGCGCGAAGGCCGCCTGGCGGGCCTGCCAGTCCTGTTTTTGGGCCTCGATCTGTTGCAACGCCTGTTCGAGTTGGGCCAGACCATCCAGCCAGACCATCGCCTGCTGGGTTTGGGCCACCTGCCGGGTGCGTTCCGTTTCTTGCTGGCGTTTCAAGGCCAGGCTGAGGTGCAGTTGCTGTTCGTCCTCTTCTTTCAGCAGCGTCAGGCCACCCAGTGCCGCCCGCAACAGTTCGAGTTGTTTGTACTCTGCGGCGCGGCGTTCGTGGACCTGCACGGAAATCTGGCTGTAAATGGCCGTGCCGGTGATCTGTTCCAGGATGGGGGCACGCTCGTCAGGGGCCGCTTGCAGGAAGGCGGCAAAATCCCCCTGGGCCAGCAGCATGGAGCGGGTAAAGCGGTCAAAATCCATTCCCGTGACCGCCTCGATCCGTTCGGCCACGCCCCGTAGCTGGCTCTCCAGAATTTGCCCGGAATCGGCATCGGCCAACTCATGTTTGGGGGCTTGCAACTCCCCGTCCACCTTCTGCCGTGCCCGTCGCTGGCTCCAGTGACAGCGAAACCGCCCGGCCTGGGTGGCAAAGGTCACTTCGGCAAAACAGTCGCTGGTCCGCCGGGAGAGAATTTCATTGTTGCCCTTGGTGACCTTGTTCAGGCGGGGGGTGCGGCCATACAGGGCCAGACAGAGGGCGTCGAGAATGGTTGTCTTGCCCGCTCCGGTCGGGCCGATGATGGCAAAAATGCCATTGGCAACAAAGGTCGGGTGGGTCAGATCAATCTGCCATTCGCTGGCCAGTGAATTGAGATTCTTGAACCTTATCCGCAATATACGCATCAATCGTCCCGTTATTCTGCCTGGCTGTCGGTTTCGTGGAGCGTGGTGAGAATCTCCTGATAGGCGTGGCACAAGGCCGGTCGTTGCGCTTCCGGCACCTGATGCGCCGTCAGGCAGCGGTCAAACACCTCATGTACCTCCAGATCGCTCAACTGTTCCGCCTCGTACAACTGGCTGAGGGCCTGATTAATGATCCGCTTGTCTTGTATGCGCAAAATTTCCAGTGCCGAACCGGCCACGGCGGCGGCCAGGCGTTCGCGCAGGTCGCCGATGACCTCGTCGCCTTCGTAGACAATTTCCAGCCAGGCCTGCGAGCGGGCGGCGACCAGGGCCGCGAGCCGCGCCTGGAGGGTGGGCCAGGTGCCGCGAATGGACTCCAACGCCTGAAAAACGGGCACCGGGAGCAGCCGGACGGCCATGCCATGCTCCGTCTGTTCCACGAGGCAGACGCTTTTGGGCTGTCTGGCCTCGCCGAAGCCCATGGGCAGGGGTGAACCGCTGTAGCGCATCACCTCGGAACCTTGCACCTTTTGCGGTACGTGCAGATGTCCCAGGGCCAGATAATCCAGGGCGGTGGGCAGGAGGCCGACTGCGACATGGGCCATCGAGCCGACATACAGGGCGCGCACGCCGTCGCCATCCACCGTTTGGCCACCGGTGGTGAACAGGTGGCCCATGGCGATAATGGGGGTTGCCGGATTGATTGCCTGGCGTTTTTGCTCTGCCAATGCGACCACCTCGGCATAATGGTTCCGAATGCCGTCGAGCAATTTTTGTTCTTTGTCTTCGACACTTTCCCCGGCGGCTGTCACCCGGATATCCCGATCCCGCAGGTAGGGGACGGCACAGACGATCAATTCCGGGGCACCATCCGGTTGGTCAAGCACCACCACCTCATCGGCCCGCTTGTCACTGGCCGCGCCGATCACGTGGACATGGAGGGCCCGCAGCAGATCTTTGGGGGCGTTGAGCAACGACGGCGAGTCATGGTTGCCCGCGATGAGCACAACATGGCGGCAGACGGCGGTCACGCGGCCCAGGAATTGATAATACAGTTCCTGGGCCCGGTGGCTGGGCATGTGGGTGTCGAACACATCACCGGCGACCAGCAGGACATCGACCTGTTCCTGGGCGAGGGTTACGGTCAGCCAGTGCAGAAAGGCAGCAAATTCTTCGTACCGCTTGCGCCCGTAGAGGGTGCGGCCCAGGTGCCAGTCCGAGGTGTGGAGAATTTTCATGCGTCGTCCGTCGGGTGGGTTTGTGGGGGACTGGATGCTGGGGGGCCAGCAGGTTTGGCTCGCCCACGGAGGGAACGTACTGTCTTTTCAATAAAAATGCAATGGTAAAAGGTGTTGTCTGTTCTGGCATGCGTTGCGTTGGCAATATACCGCATGGTACAGTGCCATATGGTTCGTTTGACAAGACTACGCAGGGCGTGTTCATTGATTCATCCGTTGTTTTGGTCATGGCATGGAAAAAAATGATATGACAGATGAAGAGTTGGAAACCCTATTGGAGGACATGGAGTCGGCCTATGTAGAGCGCAAGGAGTCGCTCTCAAAAGATGCGGGTACCGTTCGTCAGGCAATATGCGCCTTTGCCAACGACATGGGAAACCATCAAAAACCGGGCATTATTTTTATCGGCGAAAAAGACCAAGGGGGTGGTGCAAATCTCGACATCACTGACCAGTTGTTGCGGAATCTTGCTGAAATGAGATCGGATGGAAACATTCTCCCCTTCCCGGTGATGCGTGTGGAAAAACGCACCCTGAAAGGGCGGACACTGGCCGTCGTTATTGTCGAGCCTTCCCACTCGCCACCCGTGCAGTACAATGGTCGTACATGGATTCGTGTTGGTCCTCGCCGCGCTACCGCCACTGCCGAGGAAGAACGCCGACTGAGTGAAAAACGCCGTGCAAAAGATCTGCCCCATGACCTGGAACCATTACATCAAGCCCGTATGCGTGATTTGGATCTGGATCTGTTTCGGCGGACCTATTTGCCATCTGCCGTGACACCAGAGATTCTGGCGGAAAACCACCGCTCCGTCGAGCAACAACTGGCCTCCTTGCGTTTTGTGACCACGGAAAATTCACCCATTCCGACGGTTGTTGGGATGCTGACGGTGGGCAAATCGCCCGCCGATTTTATTCCGGGTGCCTACATCCAGTTTCTGCGCATTGACGGTGTGGAACTGGGCGATCCGATTGCGCACCAAAGAGAGATCCACGGTCCCCTGTCGGAACTGCTTCGGCAGGTGGAAGATGTGTTCAAGGCGCATATTCGTATCGTCACCGATATTCGATCCGCTGCAACGGAAATGCGCCGACCGGACTATCCCCTGGCAGCACTGCAACAATTGGTGCGCAATGCCGTCATGCACCGTGATTATTACACGACCAATGCCCCGGTCCGGGTTTATTGGTATCAAGACCGCATCGAGATGCAAAATCCGGGTGGACCGTTTGGGCAGGTGACGGTCGACAATTTTGGCACCGGTCTCACGGATTACCGCAATTCCAATATAGCCGCAGCCATGAAAAATCTCGGGTATGTGCAGCGGTTCGGCATGGGAATTCCCATTATCCGCAAAACCTTGCAAGAAAATGGCAATCCACCTCCCGTATTCGACCGTCAACCCAATCATATCTCGGTTACTATTAGGAAATGCCCATGAGTATACCTGTTATGGCATTTTTCAATAATAAAGGTGGTGTAGGTAAAACATCACTGGTTTATCATGTCGCATGGATGATGTCAGATCTGGGTCTCCGGGTAGTGGCCGCTGACCTGGACCCGCAGGGCAACCTCTCCACCGCATTTTTGGACGAGGATCGGCTGGAAGAATTGTGGACAGGATCTCCCCCTTTGGCGACGATTTATGGATCGGTTCGACCGTTGCAACGCGGGGTCGGCGACCTGACCGGTCCATACCTGGAAGAGATCGGAGACAACCTGGCCTTGATTGTGGGTGACATGGGACTCTCTCGATTCGAAGAGGATCTATCCCAGGTGTGGCCGAAATGCCTCGACCGGGACGAACGATCTTTTCGTGTCATCTCCGCTTTTTGGCGTGTCCTGCAGAAGGGTGCAACGATGCACCATGCGCAAGTCATCCTGGTGGATCTGGGGCCCAATCTGGGAGCCATCAACCGCTCAGCACTGATTGCCTCCGATTTTGTGGTCATTCCCCTGGGGCCTGATCTTTATTCCTTGCAGGGTTTGCGCAACCTGGGGCCTGCGCTGCGCGCCTGGAGGCAAGGTTGGCAGGATCGATTGACGAAAAATCCCGATCCAGACCTGTTGCTGCCTGATGGACAGATGCAACCATTGGGATATATTATCATGGCACACTCCACCCGATCCGGGCAGCCCGTCAAGGCATACGAGCGGTGGATCGCACGCATTCCCGACACATATCATACCGATGTTTTGCATGAAAAAAACAGAGAGACCCCCTCTGCCGCCGATGACCCGCATTGTATTGCCATGCTCAAACACTACCGCAGCCTCATGCCTATGGCCCAGGAAGTACGCAAACCCATCTTCCATTTGAAACCGGCGGATGGAGCTATTGGTTCACATTATGGTGGGGTCCAGGATGCGTATCAGGATTTCAAACAATTGACGCAAAAGATTATTGCGCGAGCGGGGATTGCCATGCCCTGACGGATGACAGTTGCCAAAAAAGATTCCTCTCTACCCTGCCAAAAACCGCCTCAATCATCCGCCGACCGAGGCGGATCGCGGTGCAGATCTCGGTGCCGCATCAACACCAAAAAGCCCTGCTGACGCAGCCGTTTGGTCAACTGTTCCACCAGGAATACCGAGCGATGATAGCCGCCGGTACAGCCGATATCCACCGTAAAATACCGTTTCTTCTCTTGTTGATACCGGGGGATCAAATAATCGAAGAGCGATTGCAACCGGTCCAGAAAGGCCAGGGCCTCGCCATCCTTTTCCAGAAAACGGATCACCGGTTCATCCCGACCACTGAAAGGACGCAAGAGGGGGTCATAATAGGGATTGGGCAGAAAACGACCATCCAGCACCATGTCGGCATCGGTGTTGGCTCCAAACTTGAAACCGAACGAGCGGATAAAAATGGTCAACTCCGAATCATTCACTCGCTCGCAGAGCATCTCCTGGAACAGTTGATCCAGGCGGTCCTTGAGTTGGGGAATGGTGGTGCGCGAGGTGTCAATCACCAGATCCGCCATGGCCCGTACCGGCTCCAGACCTTGCCTTTCCAACGTGATGGCTTCCCGCACCGTGCTCTCTTGCGCCAGCGGATGACGCCGCCGGGTCTCTTGATAACGGTTGATGAGCGTCTCAGGATTGGCCTCCAGAAAGAGCAACTCGGTATGCTCGGCCAGCGCGGCGACTTGCTGGTAATAGCGGTGAAAAGAGGCAAAAGAACCCGGTTCGCGCAGATGAATGCCAATGGCCACCCGAATGTTGGGGCGATCTTCACTGCCCAGATGATGCAGATAGGCGGATACCAGCGGAAAGGGCAGATTGTCCGTCCAGTTGAAGCCCATATCCTCCAGATATTTGAGCGCGACCGACTTGCCCGCCCCGGACAGTCCCGTCACCAGGACGACATGCCGAATGCGCACCGGATCGGTCGCCAGGTCGGTAGCGGGTGTACAGGTTGGAGAGAAGGAGGAGGGGGATTCGTTCACGAATAGTTCTACCGATAATCTGAATTATACCTGTCTTGGGAGGTAATTGCAAAACTAGGTATCCACTTCGTTTAAGTGCTATCCACTTGACTCAAGTCAGTGATGCTTGTACCATCCCTGCATGGAGACCACCAGACACCCAATCCCAGGGGTTGACTACCCACGGACCATGCAGG
>JADFYM010000329.1 GCA_015233035.1 Magnetococcales bacterium | reverse complement strand
GGTTCAGATGAAAGGCATGCCTCGCAGCAAAGTGTCGCACACGGAACCGTGTGGGGCACTCACCGACACAACTCAGCAAATATACGGGGTCAGTCTGACCATGAAACAAATGGGCGAGGCATTGGCCCGATTGGAATCCCAGGTCGCCCAGATCAACGACAAATTGTCCAAACTGATTGACCACGAAGGGCGCATCGAACGGCTGGAAGAAGACCAGGATGGATGCCAGGCCAGTCGGGAAAAGATGTGGATCGAGTTGAAGGCCGTCAAACAGACCGCCGACCAATCGCTTGCTGCGATTCAGGAACTGCAACGGGCTGCGACGGAGAGCCGGGCCAGGATGAAGGACACCATTGGCTGGGGAGTTGCCATTCTGTCTGGCCTTGGAGGTGTGGTGTACGCAGTCTGGCAGATTGCCATGGGCAAGTGATCGCCGGTTCATTTCCCGCTCATGCTGAGGTATAGGCCAATGGTCACAGTCCGTTTCGATATGTCCGCTCTCAACGGGGCATTTGAGGGCATGGAGAAGCAGGTCCGCTTTGCCACCTCCCTGGCCATCAACCGGACTGCCCTGGTAGTGAAGGAGGCGTTGAAGGCAGAGATGCAGTCGGTCTTTGATAGGCCGACACCCTGGACGATGGACAGTCTCCAAATGACCCCCTCCACCAAACAGCAGTTGGAGGCCAAGGTCTGGTTCAAGGATCTGTCTGCCTGGAGGAAAAGCAACCACTCACTCCTCACAGGCCACTACCTCGAGCCGCAAGTGTATGGGGGGAGTCGACCGTTCAAGGGGTATGAGTACCTGTTGCAGACCAACCCACATGTTTCCAGAAGTCTGCCTCGCGGTTGGTTCGCTGTGCCGGGACCAGCGGCCCGCAAGGACAGTTACGGCAACATGAGTCGTGGTCAGATCATCCAGATCCTCTCGGCCATGCGGGCGTTCAGCGAGCGAGGGTTCATCATGAACCGTCGCGACAAGGGCATGGGTGGTCGGTCCAGGAACAACCTGCAGTTCATGGTTATTCAACCCGGACGGGGCAGCAGGTTGAAACCGGGCGTCTGGTTGAGAGGCCCGAACCACTCCGTCAATCAGGTGCTGTCATTCGTTCCCACGGTCACATACAAACAGCGGTTTGATTTTTTTGGCATTGCCCAGCGCGTTGTCGACCGGGAGATGGCAAGGCAGTTCGATAGGGCGATGCAGGATGCCGTGGCGACCGCTTGGTGATGCCTTGTTGGACACGCAACTCGAAAACGAAGGGTATGGGCTTTTCTTCTTCGCACCAGTCGCTCCAAGGCGCATAGTGTTTTTTAAGTATTTCTATTATTCAAAATAAGCATAAACATGCAACACGGCGCGCCTTTTGCGGACGGTTTGCGATGATTTTCAGGTTCCTTCCGGGCATAATAAAACGCGGGTCGTTCGGACCGCGTCGCCACGCTAGCCATAGGCGTGAAAACGGGTGGACGGTGGACACCAGGAGGTGGACACCCCGGCATATGATCGATAACCGGCTGGGAAGAAAAGCAAATGTCAAGTCGGATTGGGTGTCCACCAGGGGTGTTTGGGTGTCCACCGGGTGGACAGTTGGATGGGTAGATACCACGGCGGTCGGGAGGATGTCAAATGGGCATGGGTCTCAGAGAGTACGCACGACACAGGGGAGTTGCCCCGTCTGCAGTCGAAAAAGCACTGAAGTCTGGCCGGATTCAGAAAGAGCCAGACGGCACCATTGATCCGGTAAAGGCAGATGCCGCTTGGGAACGCAACACCAGTCCGGCGCAGCAAAGAAAGCCGGATCCCACACCTCCGACCCCTGTTCCCGTTCCGGCCAAACCGTCAGCTCCACCGATCCGCCAGCCCACCCAGCGACCGGCGGAATCGGATGCAGGGCCAAGCACGGCGGGAATGCCCAACTACCAGGTGAGCCGGGCCGTTCGGGAAACGTACAACGCCAAACTCACCCGCCTGGATTACGAGGAGAGGACGGGCAAGTTGTTGAATGCGGAGGATGTTGCCAAAGATGCCTTTGCGGTGGCCCGTCGGGTCCGTGACCGCCTGCTCAATATTCCCAGCCGCATGGCGTCGGTGTTGGCCTCGGAGACGGACAGCAAGGCCATCGAACGACTGTTGATCCAGGAGTTGCGTGTTGCCCTGGAGGAGCTTGCGCATCCCTGCCATGGCCAGTGCCATCGAGGTTTGGGCTGTGGACCGCTTGATCCCATATGCCGCCAATGCCCGCACCCACTCCGACGCCCAGGTGGCCAAGGTGGCAGCATCGATCAAGGAGTTTGGTTTTACCAGCCCCATTCTGGTGGATGGCAAGGACGGCATCATCGCCGGACACTGCCGGTTGATGGCGGCCCGCAAATTGGGTATGGAGCAGGTGCCGGTCATCATTCTTGACCACCTGAGCGATGCGCAGCGGCGGGCCTATATTCTGGCGGACAACAAACTGGCCCTGGAGGCCGGTTGGGACAACGACATCCTGGCTGCCGAGTTGGACCGCCTGCGGGAGGATGGTTTTGACCTGGAGGTGATCGGTTTCTCCGACGACGAGTTGGGCAACCTCCTGGATGGGATGGAAGAGCAGGATGAGGGGGGTAGCGATGGCGGGGGTGACGAGGAGTCCATCCCCGAACCGCCCAAAAACCCGGTCACCCGGCCCGGTGATCTCTGGGTGCTGGGCGAACACCGGTTGATTTGCGGGGATTCGGCGGACTCAGCCATTGTCAATGCGGTGATGGCAGGCGAACAGGCTGACCTTTGTTTCACCTCCCCTCCATACGGGCAGCAACGGGATTATACGCAAAAAATCGGGGACTGGGACGCACTGATGAAGGGTGTTTTCTCGGTGTTGCCGGTGGGGCAAACGGGCCAGATCCTGGTCAATCTGGGGATCACCTATGCGCAAAACGACTGGAATCCCTACTGGTTGGAGTGGTCCGAATGGATGCGCAGCAAGGGATGGCGACGGTTTGGGTGGTATGTCTGGGATCAGGGGAGCGGCCTGCCGGGGCATTGGAATGGCAGACTGGCACCCAGCTTTGAATTTGTTTTCCATTTCAACAAGGAAGCCAGAACACCGAACAAGACTGTTCCCAAAAAGGCGGACAGCATCGTCGATCGGGAGAAGAATACCGGGTTGAGAAATCCGGACGGGTCGATCTGCCAATGGAGCAGCCCGGAGGCATCGCTCCAGACTCACAAAATTCCAGACAGCGTGATCCGTATCGGTCGGCACAACAACAAGGGGGAGCTTGAAAAGGACCATCCGGCCATGTTTCCCATCGCCTTGCCGGAATTCGTCATCTCTGCGTATTCGGACCCTGGCGAGGTGCTCTTTGAGCCGTTTTGTGGGTCCGGGACGTCGATCATTGCGGCACAGAGGACTGGCAGGAAGTCTCGTGCGGTGGAACTCGCGCCCGAATATGTGGATGTGGCACTCCTGCGATTCCAGAAATATTTTCCTGCTGTTCCGGTTGTGCTGAGTGGGTCGGGCAAGACGTTTGCGGAAGTGGCCGCCGGGCGTGGTGTCGTCCTGGGGTAGTCCTTTTTGAACCCACCTCTTTTTGGAGGAGTTGTCGCAATGAAGATGATCCCCGCCATGGCCAGTGCCATTGAGGTTTGGCCGGTGGACCGTTTGATCCCGTATGCCGCCAATGCCCGCACCCACTCTGATTCCCAGGTTGCCAAGGTGGCAGCGTCGATCAAGGAGTTTGGCTTTACCAGCCCCATTCTGGTGGATGGCCAGGACGGCATCATCGCCGGACACTGTCGGCTGATGGCGGCCCGCAAATTGGGCATGGAGCAGGTGCCCGTCATCATTCTCGACCACCTGAGCGATGCCCAGCGACGGGCCTATATTTTGGCGGACAACAAGCTGGCCCTGGAGGCTGGCTGGGACAACGATATCCTGGCCGCCGAATTGGATCGCCTGCGGGAGGATGGGTTTGGTCTGGATGTCATCGGGTTTTCCGACGCGGAGTTGGGCGGTCTTCTGGCTGGGATGGGGGAGCAGGATGAGGGGGGGAGCGCAGGGGGGGGGGCGGATACCCCCCAACCGCC
>JADFYM010000328.1 GCA_015233035.1 Magnetococcales bacterium | reverse complement strand
TCGGAGAAGCATATGGCCGGCAGGGATTTGGGACGACAAGAACCGACGCCATCCCTGAGGCACTACAAAAAAGCTGCTTGACGGGCGAAAAACCTGTCAAGCGGGAAAAAACTTGAACATCGAGTATACAGGGCGCGTACACGGTTGACTATTTCAGGAAAATATCTCCCTTTGTCTGGCTCGAAGCACAACGGCAAGGTTTTTTATGATGCTGCCCCCCCCACCATCACGGGTTTCCTCCCGCCCCCGTTTCCCCTATGATCGGGGGGTGGACGCACCGGTTACTATGACCAATCCGCCGGGTTATGGTCCACCCATTATTCGGGCCTTGATCATAGTTTCGGCCAATGGGGGCTTTGCCCCCAACCCCACCAGGGGCTTTGCCCCTGGACCCCACCAGGGGGATGATCCCCCTGGACCCGCAAAATTATTAAAAAAAAAGGGTGGAGGGGTCTGGGGAGGCGGTTCACCGCCTCCCCAGAAATGGCCGAAAGGATGATCAAGGCCATTATTCGCGAGGAGACAATAACACCATGGCTGTCACCCATCCCCCCTTTCCTGACATTCCCCCCGTGCGCGGTTTTCGTCTGGCCACGACGGCATGTGGTCTCAAACAAACCGGCGCGCCGGACCTGCTCCTGGTGGAGATGGACCCCGCCACCACCGTGGCTGGCGTCTTCACCCGCAATCAGGTGGTGGCCGCCCCGGTGACCCTCTGCCGCCAGCAACTGGCCGCAGGCATTGCCCGCGCCCTCCTGGTCAACGCGGGCAATGCCAATGCCGCCAACGGCGCGCCCGGTCTGCACGCCGCCGCAACCCTCACCCGCCGGGTGGCCGAGACGTTGCACATCGAAACCGCCACCGTCTTTCCCGCCTCCACCGGCGTGATCGGCGTGCCATTGCCCCTGGCAGGGCCACTGCAAGCCATTCCCGACCTGGCCGCCCGCCTGCAACCCGGCGACTGGGCTGCGGCCGCCTTGGCGATCATGACCACCGACACCTTCGCCAAAGGGGCCGTGCGTTCCTTCAGCCTGGCCGGTCAACCCACCCTGCTGGCGGGTATCGCCAAGGGTTCGGGCATGATCCATCCCGACATGGCCACCATGCTGGCCTTTTTGTTCACCGATGCCGCCGTGACCGCCCCGGTCCTGCAAACCCTGCTGCACCGGGCCATGGCAGACAGTTTCAACAGCATTACCGTGGATGGCGACACCTCCACCAACGATACCGTCCTGGCCTTTGCCTCCGGGCAGTGTGGCGCGCCCCTGCTGACCGACCCCGACGCCCCGCAGGCCGAACCGTTGGCCAGGGCATTGAATACGCTCTGCCAGGAACTGGCTCAGGCCATTGTCCGGGACGGGGAAGGAGCGAGCAAGTTTATTGAAATTTGCGTGGCCGGGGCACGTACCCCGGCGGAGGCCAAACAGGTGGCCTTTGCCGTGGCCCACAGTCCCCTGGTCAAGACGGCCTGCGCCGGCAGCGATCCCAACTGGGGGCGCATCCTGGCCGCCGTCGGCTATGCCGGGGTGCCAATCGAACCGGACCGGCTCTCCCTGTCGCTGGGCGATGTGGCCGTGGTGGCCTCGGGCGGGCGCGTGGCCGACTACCGCAAAGAACAGGGTGAGGCGGTGATGCAGCAGGAGGAGATCCGCATCCACATCGGCCTGGGGCTGGGGGACGCCCGCCATACCGTCTGGACCTGCGACCTGACCCATGGCTATGTCACCATCAATGCCGAGTATCATACATGATACAGGCCGACCTGCCCTGGTCCGCCATCCATACCGTGCTGCTGGATATGGATGGCACCCTGCTGGATCTCCATTTTGACAACACCTTTTTCCAGGAAACCGTGCCCCAGGCCTGGGCACGGCAGCACCACAAGAGCGTGGCCGAGGCCAAACAGTTTTTGCAGGAAATCTACCAGACCGTAGAAGGAACGCTGGCATGGTATGATCTGGATTATTGGTCGCAACAGTTGGGCATGGATATTCCCCGGCTCAAGGAGGAGACGGCGGCGTTGATCCGGGCCCATCCGCAGACCTGGACCTTTTTGCAGCGGCTGCACCAGGCGGGCCTGGCCACCCACCTGGTGACCAACGCCCATGTCCGCTCCCTGGACCTCAAGCTGCGCCATGTCCCCCTCGCCGCCTACCTGACCTCCATCGTCTCCAGCCATGCCCTGGGCTACCCCAAGGAAGATCCCGCATTTTGGCCGCTGTTGCAGGCGCAGATCGGCTTTGACCCGGCCAGCACGCTGTTGGTGGATGATTCCGAACCGGTTTTGCAGGCCGCCCAACGGTTCGGACTGGGGTTTTTGCGCCATATCGCCGCCCCCAGCTCGACCCAACCCCCCCAACCCTCCCGGCAATTTGTCTCCGTGTTGCGTCTGGACGCCTTGCTGCCCGGTCTGGTGGGTCAACAAAGCTGATTTCTGAAAATTGGTTGCGGGTCCAGGGGGATCATCCCCCTGGCGGGTCCAGGGCAGAGCCCTGGTGGGGTCCGGGGCGAAGCCCCGGAAGAGGGGTACATGCCGTGCAGGGGAGATATACTGCGCACGGTCACAATTGACGAGTATCGTCATTCCCGCGCAGGCGGGAATCCAGGAGGTCCAACAAGCCAAATGGATTCCCGCTTTCGCGGGAATGACGAAACAGGATGTGTCGCTTATGACCGCGTGCAGTATACTTGGACCCCATAAAACTTTACCCGTCAAATCAGGTTGGTTGAACGACCAGGTTGACCTCAATGCCCGCCAGGGAGCAACTTGATCAAGGCGACAATCAGCGTCACCTGGGCAGCGGATACGCCAAACATCCATTTGATGATCTCTGCCTTGCTCTCTGCCAGCTTGACCTCGAGATCCTTGATCTTGAGGTCAAGTTCCTTTATGTCGCGCTTGGTGGCCACGTCATCCATCCGGTTGCATGGCCTTGGCAAAGGCTTTGGCATGGCCCTTGGCCTGTTCATCCGGCACCCCGGAAGCCCTGAGTTCTTCTGTGAACGCCAACGTGTCAAAGGGGATTGCGTACATCCGGCCTCTCCTGGTTTGGTATCTGGACGGGGCCAGATTACCAGGATTTGTTGCGGAAGAGCAATAAAAATATCTGGCAAGGCAATCGTGTCCCCAGTCCACTCAAAATTTGGTTGTCCGCGCAGTAATAACTTTATTATTTTTCAAACAACCTCATTCTATGATTTTTTTTTTAAAGCAGGCCATTTTTGACTGGATTGGTTTTCTGTTTTGCGATAAGATGCGGGCGCAGTCTCGGGTATTTCCCCGGATGGTCTGGAACCGCCGTCGGCTGGTTGGCGGCAGACCGGTCGGGGTTGTGCCGCATCTTCAGACATGATTTCATCTATCCGTAAGGGGAGGATTGACAATGGCAGTACCGACCGTCGCGGGAGCCGCGACCAAGACAGGAGCGATCAAGCAGGGCATCATTCTCAGTGAGGCCGAGTGGACGCTACCCAAGGCGGCCAAGGTTGCAACCAGCAAGGGGGCCATTGCCAAAGGTGTTGCCGCCAAAGGTGTTGCCGCCAAGGGGGCGGTAGCCGGGGGAACGACAGCCCAGGCAGCCGCCGTGCAAAGTGCCGTGATGGCCAAAACAGGCGTCATTCCCCCCGGTCTGGAGTGGGAATTGCCCGAAGTGGCCAAGGCTGGCGCGGCCAAGGCGGGTGTGGCCAAGGGCGCAGTGGCCAAGGGTGCCGCCAAGGGAGCCAATGTGGCCTTGCAAGGTGCTGCCAACGGAGCCGTCGTCGGACAGACCAACACCCTGGCGGCCACCAGCGTCGCCACAGTGGCCAAGTCAGGCGGAGGCACCATCTGGAGCGGCACCGGCATGAAACTGGGCTGGGGCCTGGGGCTGGGAGCCTGGGGACCGGTTCTGCTCGTGGGCGTGGCCGCCGCCATCGGCGTGGGCGTCCATCGCTATCTGAAAAATCGTGCCGCCGGGGGTGAGTTGGAAGAGGCAACCTCGTAGTACACCCACCAGAGAGATCATACCGCCCGCAATAGTCAAAAATGATTGAAAAAAAGGGTGGGGAGGGGGTCTGGGGGAGGGGCGGTTCTCCGCCCCT
>JADFYM010000327.1 GCA_015233035.1 Magnetococcales bacterium | reverse complement strand
ATCGGAGAAGCATATGGCCGGCAGGGATTTGGGACGACAAGAACCGACGCCATCCCTGAGGCACTACAAAAAAGCTGCTTGACGGGCGAAAAACCTGTCAAGCGGGAAAAAACTTGAACATCGAGTGGTCAGGCACATGCTTCTGCAAAATCTCCCGCACGATGATTAGGTGGTCTGGTCGAATGTCGATAAGGGGTTGCGCGCTCACGCCTGTCCCAGCCGTTTTCGCAGTTGTCCAAGGAAAAAACGCGACTCCTCCAGAAAGGCGGGTATCTTGCCAATGACCCGTAACGCCTTCTCCTCATTATAGGTATGGCTGGTATCCGTCCGTGATTGCCGATACCCTTTCCATACAACCCAATCGTTCAGCAGCAGCCCTTGTTCATTGCCGGTACGGATCAAGTCCTGGAACACCATTTCCTCAATGGTTTCCTGGTTGGCCGCTGTCATCTCCAGATAGCGACGGAGTGTTTTATGCGCCAGTTCGTAGGTGAACTCGAAACGTTGAATCACCCCGTCCCGCATCAGGGCGTTGTCCGGCTGTCGTCCAAGCTCCTCCAATCCTTCGGAGAAACGTTCAACGGCATTGGCGAATGAGGATATGTCCAACTCAATATCGATCTGTTGCACGATTCACCCCCCTGTTCCGTCTCAATCGTCCTTGGCCAAATGATAGCGGTCGCTCCAGGACACTCAATAAGAGAGCAACCGGGAGAGAAACTGGGTGGCCCGTTCGGAGCGGGGGCTGCCAAAAAAGGTGCTGCTGGGGGCGTCTTCGACAATCCGCCCCTGATCCATGAAAATGACCCGGTCGGCCACCTTGCGGGCAAAACCCATCTCATGGGTGACGCACATCATCGTCATTCCCTCCTGGGCCAGTTCCACCATCACATCCAGCACCTCGTTGATCATCTCCGGGTCCAGGGCCGAAGTGGGCTCATCGAAGAGCATACAGATGGGATCCATGCACAGGGCGCGGGAGATGGCGACCCGTTGCTGCTGCCCGCCGGATATCTGACCGGGATGCTTCAAGGCCTGATCCCGCAGCCCGACCCGCTCCAGCAGTTTCAACCCCTTTTCCTCCGCCTCGGCCCGGCTGCGTTTCAACACCTTGACCTGGGCCAGACACAGATTGTCCAGGACAGTCATCTGGGGAAAGAGTTCAAAATGCTGGAACACCATGCCAACCCGGGTGCGCAGCCGGGTCAGATCGGTCTTGGGATGGGTCACCGAGACACCATCCACAATAATCTCTCCTTCCTGAAACGGTTCCAGGGCGTTGATGCACTTGATGAGGGTGGATTTGCCCGAACCGGATGGACCGCATACCACCACCACCTCGCCCTGGGTAATCTCGGCACTGCATTGGTTGAGAACCCGGAATGGTCCGTAGTATTTGGAAATATTGCGGATCGAAATCATCGTGTTGACCTTTTCTGAAAACGGGCAACCCCTTGGGAAATGGAAAAACTGACGCCAAAATAGACCGCTCCGGCAAAGAGCAGCATTTCCACCAGACGCCCATCCCGGTCACCCAGCTTGTAGGCGGTACCGAAAAAATCCGACAAACCAATCACATAAACCAGAGATGTGTCCTGAAAAAGAATAACCGCTTGGGTCAGCAACAGCGGCATCATGTTGCGGAAGGCCTGGGGGAGGATGATCAGACGCATGGCCTCGTTCCGGGTGAGACCGAGGGCTATGCCCGCGTGGAGTTGTCCCTGGGAGACGCTGAGGATGCCTGCCCGCATGATTTCGGCATAATAGGCCGCCTCAAAGAGGGCAAAAGCCACCAGGGCCGAGGTCAGGCGGATATCGCCGACCGCATTGCCGAACAAGGTCCGCATCAGTTGGGGGACAATCAGAAAAAACCATAAAATGACCATCACCAGTGGCACGGAGCGGAACAGATTGACATAAGCCGCCGCCGCCCAGGCCAGGATGCGAATGGAGGAGAGACGGGCCACGGCCAGTACGGTGCCCCAGAGAATGCCGACCACGATGGCGGTCAGGGTGATCCGGGCCGTGATCCACGCGCCTTGGAGCAGAATGGGCGCGGCCCCGGTAATGGAGCCAAAATCGAGACTGATCATTTTTTGCCTCCCGCCTGCAAACCGGGTACTTGCAGGTGACACTCCAGACGGCGCATCCCGAACATGACCAGGACATTGATCAGCAGATAGAGTGCGGTCACGGCAATAAAGGCCTCATACGGCTGGGCGGTATAGTCGACCAATTGCTGGGCCTGGCGGGAAAGTTCGATCAGGCCGATGGTGGTGGCCACGGCCGAATTTTTGAAAATACTCAAAAATTCGCTGGTCAGGGGGGGCAGGATGAGGCGCAGGGCCACGGGCAGCAGGACCAGCCGATAGACCTGGAAGCTGCTCATGCCCAGAGCCAGACCGGCATTCCGGCGTCCCGGTGGCAGTGACTGGATCCCGGCGCGGACCTGCTCGGTGATCCGGGCGGCGGTAAAAAGGCTCAGACAGAGCCAGGCGGCAAAAAACTGCTGGGCCAGGGGGTTCCAATGTTTGATGGTATCACCCCAGGTGGTGGGCAGCAATTCGGGCAGCACAAAATACCAGACAAACAGTTGCACCAACAGCGGAATGTTGCGAAAAATCTCCACATAGGCGGTGGCCAGAAACACCAGGACGGGACGGGTGGTCAGGGTGCGCAAGACACCGAGCACGATGCCAAGCACCAGGGCAAAGATCCAGGCACTCAAGGAGAGCAGCACCGTCCATTGGAGGCCCTCCAACAGCCAATCGAGAAAGGTGCCGCCGCTCGGGCTGTGGGTCAACAAAACGCCCCAGTGCCAGTGATAGCCTGTGGTCGGCGGGGCGGCTGCTGCGGCTTCGTCGTTGTCGAAGGAACAATCATTGGGGGCCTGGAAGAGACGGCGCATAGGTTCGGACAGGGGAAAATCCAGGTTCAACCCCTTGGGCGGGATGGGGTTGGTGAACCATTGGGCATAAATTTTTTCCGCTTCACCGGAAGTCATGATGTGGGCCAGGGTTTTGTTGACCAACTGCTGAAAGGCCGGATCGTCGCGCCGCAACATGCACCCGTAGGCTTCGAGCGAGAGGGGGGTGCCGGTGATGATCCAGTCTTGCGGATTTCTGGCCTTGGCCCGTTCGCCGGAGAGCAGGATGTCGTCCATCATGAAGGCCACGGCCCGACCGGTCTCCAGGGTCAGAAAGGCTTCCCCATGATCCTTGGCACTGATCAGGTTCATGCCCATCTGTTTGGCATCGTTCATGTGGCGCAGCAGGCGTTCCGAGGTGGTGCCTGCGGTGGTGACCACGGTCTTGCCCACCAGATCGGGAAAATCGTGGATCCCGGAGCCGACGCGGGTCATCAGGCGGGTGCTGATGATGAACAGGCTGTTGGAAAAGGCCACCTGTTTGCGGCGTTCGGCATTGTTGGTGGTGGAACCGCACTCCAGATCGACGGTGCCATTTTGCACCAGGGTGATGCGATTGGCGGGGGTCACCGGCATCAGCCGGACCTGTAGCGTGGGCATATCCGGCTCGGCCTGGATCGCCTCCACCACCTTCAGCATCAGGGTATGAGAATAGCCAATGACCTGTTGATTTTCGCCATAGTAGGAGAAGGGCATGGACGATTCCCGGTGGCCCAGGGTGACGACCCCGGTCGTCTTGATTTTTTCCAGGGTTCCCTCGGCGGCCCGGACCGGCTGGACGGCCAACAGGCCCAGCAGAAGGAGTCCGAGAAACAGAGGGAAACAACGTTGCAACCGCATGGATCGCTCATCCAATTTTTATTGAAAGTCAAGGTAGATAGCGCATATCAGTCCACTACAGCCCTGGCTATCCGTACCATAACTCCAAGGGTCAATGCACGGATCAATCGACAGATCCCGGGGAAAAAATGGGCGGGTGTGGACCTGCCTGGATCCGGGTTGCGCGCATTGGGGGGCTGTGTCTCTGAACCCCACGGGGGGGACAATCCCCCTTACAGGTGTAGGTTTTTCCTCCCTCTCCCTCCGGGCTATCCTATGCACACATCTTTATGCTGACAACAGATCCGAAGCATATTGTGCAGTTATAGGGGTCCAGGGGGATTATCCCCCTGGTGGGGTC
>JADFYM010000326.1:491-4131 GCA_015233035.1 Magnetococcales bacterium | reverse complement strand
AGCTTTTCGGCACCGGAAGCCCCACCCTGGCCATAGGTCTCCATGTGCGGCAGCAGGAACGCGATCAGGTCGGGTGCCAACGCATAATGACCCGACTCGGCATTGGTAAAACCGCCCTTGGCCATGTTGGCCGCTGCGACGCTGCCATCGGGGGTGTAACGCTCGAACGAGGCGTCAATGATTGCCCCTGCACTGGCCTGCAAGGTGACATCACCGGTGGTGCTCACCGAGACATCGCCGCTCCAGGCCGTCGGTGTGACCAGGCGCATATCGCCCGCCGTCTCTTCGACATTGATGCTGCCAGAGGCACGGACCGCCAGACCGCCCACACCCAGAGGGGCACTGTCCACCCGTGCCATGACCAGACCTGTGCCGCCATCCAGTTGAACCGTTGCGCCGACAATGCGGGAAAGATTGTTGGTGCCCAGGATGCCGTTCAGCGAGACAATTTGCACATCATAGGCCGCAGACAGCTCGGCTCCCGTGGTATCCTCACCCGCACCGAGCAGCTCCCCGTCGCGGCTATAAGAGGCCGCCACCACCTGGCCGATCTTGATCGGGGTATTGGTCTTGCCTTCGAGCTGCTCCACCCGGATCTGGCCGGTGGCCTGAATGTTGAGCTTGCCATTGGGATCCTTGACCTTGATGATCACATCGCTGTTGGCCTTGATCTCCGGCAAGGCACCCGAAAACAGGGCGGTGCCGGAGACTTCCAGGGCATTGGCCGACAGGGCCAGCGGACGAAAATCTTCCGCATCCTCGTCGATCGGGCTGTCGCCGACCGAGATGCTGCTGCGCAGTCGCAGCGTGCCGGTCGTCTTGATGTCGACCACCGGCTTGTCCGATCCGGTCAGGGACGAGATGGCAACCGGCAGGTCCGCCTTGAGGCTGTAGCCATAAAAATCTTTCAAACCGGTGACCACCGTCGTGATGGTGGTGATCACCTTTTCCCGCAACCAGCCGCCGCCGGTAGTGGTCGGCCCCTTGACGGTGATCTCCTGGTTGGCAAACGTGCTGTCCAGATGATAATCGGCCTTTTTGGCCACCCACTTGCTGCCATCACTGCGCAGGACCGGGTTCAGTTCGGTATTTTCCCACACTCCATTATTCAGACGACCACCGCTCAGATTTTCCAGAAATTTCCACTTTGTGCTGTCGGTAAAATCGGTGACCGGGAAGGAGACGGTGCTGGCCTCGCCGACATATTGATACAGCTTGTTCGTCTTGACATCCCGCACCAGGGAGGTGTCCTTGACCATATCCACCGCAGGATTGCTCATGCGCAGATAACCCACCATGAGCACGGCGTCGCTGTTTTCCAGGGTGACCTCCTCCGACTCCAGCAGGGGCGTGCCATCCTCAAACTGTTTCTGCACATCCTTGGCCGCTTCGTCCGGCACCAGTCCGTCCCAGTCAAAGCCGAGCAGGTTGAAACTTTTTTGCTCGTAGGTGTAAACCTCCGTCTGCGTCATGGCCTGGCCTTCGACCCAGGTATAGTAGCGACCGGGGGCAGGCTGGTAGTAGATGGGGGCGTAGCCCGCCGAGTTCATGACGGCATTGATGCCGGTCCGCAGTGAGCCAGGCACCTCCACATAGTTGATGCTGCTGACGGCTGTCTCCCCTTCCGTCTTGGCCACCAATACGCCCTGCTTCATCACCCGCGTAAACTGACCGTTCTGGACCGTAAACTCCTCACGCAACAGGGTTGTACTGTCAGTGATGGTGATGGTGCCGATGCGGTTTTCCGACACGTCGATGGTGTCAACCGCCAGGTCAAAGACACTCTCATTGTCGATATGGACCGAGGCATAGCCGCTGGCCACACGCAACTCCCCATTGCCCGTGCTGACAATGGTACCGGTCAGGTTGATTTTGCCGCCGGTCGGCTTGATCGGATCGAGCAGAATCACCTTGTTTTTGGCATCGAAGGCACCATCCACCGTGATCAGGCCATCGGCGGCAAAGGAGATGCCGGGGCGAACGTTGCCCGCGCTGTCGGTAAAATTGACCGACTCGGTGGGGGCAAAATCCTTGGCAATGTGCAGTTCAATGTTGTCGACACCACTTTGCACCAAGCCGTCAATGTTGAGATAGCGCGCATTGATGTCAATGGCACCCATCGCAAACAGGATCGACTTGCGATCTTCCTCAAAGCTGGCCAGAACCCGGTATTGACCAGCATTGTATGTGGAGGAACTCAGAGCGGTCACCCGGACAAAATAGGTACCGGAGCTGGCGACATTCATCGCCAGGGTCTGGGAGGCAGAAACACTGTAGTCGCCGAGCAGGTTTTTGTTCGCATCCAGCAACTGGACGCTGAAGGAACCGCCCGGAATGGTGAGCGCGAGATCAATCTTGCCCGGTGCCCCCACCTTGACCTTGTAGTAGTCCACATCCGCCGAGGTGCCCAAATGGGCCTTGATCTCGCCGCCGTTCGACAAGGTTTCAGCCAGAGCCAGGGTATCGTTTGATTCGGCTTCGTCCCGCGAGCCGGGGACAACACCGAATATCGCCTGCTCCAGGCTGAGCAGAGTCGGATCGCCTGCCATCAGGTTTGCAGAGCGTGGCGAACCGGCGTCGTTGTAGAGCGTTTGGCCGAATATCTTGTCAAAATTCACATACTGACGGGGATCCTCATTGGTGTGATACCAGTCATCCGTCGACAGGTTGAAATCGCCAGAGGCGGTCAGCTTGATCTCCTTGGCGCGAATTTCTCCGGTGACATTGATACTCCCTTCCAGGTTGGTCAGGTAAAGGTCGCCATCAGCATTGTCAATCTTGCCGCGCACATACAGATCCTGGGGGGCATCAGGGATGGTGACACCCAGGTCATAATACTCCTTGGGATAGGCATCCTGCATAATCTTGATCTGGCTGGTCCCGCTCGCACCCGCCTCACCGGCCAGGCCACCCATGCCCAGGGGCTTGCCATTCCAGTAGACCGTACCCGGCTCCAGACTGGTCAATTTGCCATCGACAATATCCTGGCGACTGCTGTCCAGGATGGCGACATCGTTCACAATCAGGCCAAACGGGGTATTGTTGGTGATATTGATCAGGGCCGAACCGTGGGCCTTGATCCGACCGCTCTCCAGAGCCTTGCCGATGGACAGGCCAGGGTCGATGGTGGCCTTGATAAAGACGCCGCCCCCCGATGCGGTGATGGTGGGCAATTGGAGAAACAGTTGGTCAAACTGGGAGCGCGGCACTGTCTTGCCATCCACCGTCTCTGCCAGCCCCATCTTGAGCAGCTTGGCGTCTATGTTGTCCAGCAGGGCCTGGTAGCGCGTAATCGCCTCGGCGTTGCCGGCATGACTTTCCATCCAGCCCAATATCTTGGCCCGGTCATCAAACAACTGGTTGGCCACGTTGGCATAGATCAGCTTGGGCAGGGCAACGGAAGTGGGCTTGATGACATAAAAATCGTCACTGAGCTTCATGGCAAACTGGAGACCCTTGTCGCTCTTGAGCGACAGAATCTCGGTCCAGCCGGTGCCACTGAAATCGGTGGCGGCACTGACCGTGGTGGCCGAGCCGGTGCGCTTGGCCCACTGGCCGGTCTGAGTGCGCACGGTCTCGCCGGTGTTCACACTCAGGTTGGCGGTGGTGGCATCAATCTGGTGATCCGGGGTGACCACGG
>JADFYM010000326.1:0-445 GCA_015233035.1 Magnetococcales bacterium | reverse complement strand
GTACTGCAGAGAGATGAGATATAATACCGGCCAGGCACCCCCTTGCCGAAGGCCCACGAAACCGCCTCCAAAAAGGTCGCTGTGGCGACCACCAGGGCGACATCTTCCATGTCCAGCGGGGCGTATTCATACTGCTGGGATTTATCCAGATTCAGGGCCAGCTTTTCGTCGTCGGTCAGCGTGTTGCCCAACCGGCCTGCGGGCAGGTTGCGTTCGCCGTTTTTCCACAGCGGCAAAATCTGGATTTCGGTCAGATAGTTCATCCCCGCCTCGACCGTGGCCGCACTTCCCATCTTCACCAGGTCGATGCTGTTGTCGACAATCGGGCCAGTGGGCCGGAGACCATAAGGGATGAGGCCAATGTTCATGACCAGACCATCAATCTTGGCCCGCTCGTCGCCAATCCCTTTTTCGGCCACCATGTCCACATGTCGTATGGCACTCA
>JADFYM010000325.1 GCA_015233035.1 Magnetococcales bacterium | reverse complement strand
AGGCAGCGTATCATGTCCTTGTGGACGGGTCACTGATTTTCACTTCTGTCCACTACCTCCGTATGACGCAAAACACCTGTCGCGCTACCGTTTCGTAGCTTCCCTGGCCGAGAACAAATTTACCGTGCCCTGCCACCACCGAGACTGGTCGATTTTGCGTGGTACGCAGACAAAAAACCACCACGCGCCCCGTCTGGAAACTGCGGGATCGGTGACGATGGATGGCTGTCTGGAGGGGGGAGCAGAAGGATTGTTGGAGAGGGGATTTTTCCCAACTGATTGCTATTTGATTGCTGGAACAAAAACGGCCACCAGAGAGGTGGCCGTAAGTGATTGAAAAATATGGTGGGCGGCACAGGGTTCGAACCTGTGACCCCTGCCGTGTGAAGGCAGTGCTCTCCCGCTGAGCTAGCCGCCCGAATGACCAAGCTGGTGAGGAGGGTAACGGAAAATCCCCCGCACGTCAAGACCCCTCATGGAACGGACACGCCCCACCCCGCTTTTTTGGTCCATTGTACCCGCATCCCAGGCCAGACAGCGCAAACCATCACGGCCTGGACACCACAATCAACGGCATGACCGTGGTAAAATGGCCGACGGGCTGGTTTTTGGCCGTCACATCCACCGCCAGATGTACGGACCGGGGCTCCGGTTGCCAGGGCATGACGGCCCGCCCCGAGGCGGTGGCATGGGGAGCCTGCAACAACAAGGATTGCGTCACCACTTGCTGGGCATCGGCCACCACCGTGGCGGTAAACCGATCAAACAAAATCGGCGAACTCTTCACCCCCTTGGCAAACCCCATCGCCCGCAACACATTGCCCCAAAACCCGGTCGGATCGGCCACAACCGCCAAATGACCGGCACGAATTTTATCGATGGCCACAGAAAAATGCTCCTGATGGTCACCCGTCGCCTGTAGACTTTTAAAACTCAACGGCAGGGGCGGCAGGGGCTGGTGGTGATGGACCGGTATGTCGGCCAAATGCAAGCCACCGCTCTCGACCTGCCAATTTTTTTTCTGATCCAACTGACCAACCACCTGCACCCACTCCCCTTCTGGAATGGTCGCCCGCGCCAGGCTGAAGGTATAGCCCTCGCGCGTGATGGTGATCACCAGACCATCCAAATCCAGGTCATGAATCTCCACCTGGTCAAACAAACCATCCAGGACATTCCCGACGCCCGGCACCAACCGCATGATACCAGCAAAAATTTGCCGTGGCTCCCCCCGTGCCTTTTGCAGACGCAACTCCCCCGTCAAGGGCTTCAACGTCCGCAATACGATCTCCCCCTCCATCTTCAAGTCGGGACGATCCACCCGAATCTGTTGCGCCAGCAATTCCCGACCGCTGGGCCGTTCCTCCTGGGCAATCCCCAGCGTGGGCATGACCAGCAGCACCCAGGCCGCAACCAGAATCCCCGCCCGCTTAACGCACCAAAATAAATAAATTTTCATTGCCCCGTCGAATATTGATCAGCAGTTTGTTTTTGATCCGGCGCAGGAGCGATTTCAGATCGGTAAAAGAGGCCACCCCCCGGCGATTGACCGCCAGAATCCAATCATCCGCCCGCAAGCCAATCCGCCAGGCCACACTGTCGGGTTCAACCTCCAGCAGATGAATCCCCTCGGTCTTTTCTGTATCAACCGAACTCTCCAACAGGGCACCTTGCAAACGACCGTCAATCTGCTCTCCCGCCACCCGGGCCCGCCCCGGTTCCGCGATCACCACACTCACCTTTTTAAAATCACCCGCCCGCATAAATTCCAGTTCAATCTCTTCCCCGGTACGGGACAAACCAACGGTATTGTGCAGATCGGCCCGACCATGTATGGGATGACCATTGGCTTTGACAATCACATCACCGCGTTGCACGCCCACTTTTTCCGCCGGGGAACCGGGCACCACCGCCACCACCACCGCCCCCTCCCTGATCGAAAGGGCAAAGGCCTCCGCCAACTCCGCCGTCAAATCCTGCGATTGAATCCCCAACACCCCCCGCCGCACTTCGCCATATTGGATCAACTGGTCCATGATGCGCCGCGCCATATTGACGGGGATGGCAAACCCGATCCCCACATTGCCACCCCCACGCGCCAGAATGGCCGTATTGACCCCAATCAACTCACCCCGCAAATTGACCAGTGCCCCCCCCGAGTTGCCCGGATTGATGGAGGCATCCGTCTGAATAAAATCCTCATAGCCCTTGATCCCCAAGCCCTTGCGCCCCAACGCACTGACAATACCGGACGTCACCGTCTGCCCCAGACCAAAGGGATTGCCAATCGCCACCACAAAATCCCCCACCCGCAGATGATCGGAATCACCCAAAGGCAAATCCTGCAAATTTTTGGCCTGCACCTGAATCACCGCAATATCGGTACCCGTATCCACGCCCACCAGTTTGGCCTGGATTGATCGGCCATCGCGCAAGGTCACCTGAATCTGGTCCGCCTTGCCAACGACATGCTGATTGGTCAGAATGATACCCTTTTTGGCATCCACCAACACCCCGGACCCCAGGCTCTTCTGTTCCCGTTCCCGGCCACCCTGTTGCTCGGGAAAATTGAAAAATTGGCGAAAAAACGGATCGGACAGCAGGGGATGCTCCGGGATCTGAATGCGGGTGCTGGTGGCAATGTTCACCACTGCCGGAATGACCGGCTCCAGAATGTCCGCCAAGGAAGGCAGCGACTGGCCATTGAGGGTGGCCGGCAACGCAGAACCGGCCAGGCCCGCAGACAGCGTACCCCACAACAGCCCGACACCCAACAGACCCAACAGCCGCTTAAAGCAGTGACGATTGCCTGGTTTCACGCCTTATCCCTCGCGCAACGGAGCCACCCGACCTTGGTCCCGAAAAACCCGGTAGTCCGCCAATACCCGATCGTGGTCGAAGGCCAACCGGGTTGGCAAATCCTCCATCTGGACAATACCAATATTTTTGGCATCGTCCGCCGCCACAGGCGTCCCCTGAGCCTCGGCGACAAAGACGGCAGTCACCACATGAAACCGGGGATCACGATCCGGGTCGGAATAGAGGCCCAACAGTGCCTTGAGCGTAACCACCAGCGAGGTTTCCTCAGCCGCCTCCCGGATGGCAGTCCGCTCCAGGCGTTCACCCACCTCCATGAAACCACCAGGAATCGCCCACCCATACGGGGGATGCCGTCGTTCGATCAGCAGAATGGGACGCCCAGGACGATCCACCAGTTCAATGATAATATCGGCTGCCACATGAGGGGTTGTGATCGTACCCATTCAGCATTGCTCCTCCTGCTCAGGGGGCTCTCCCTCCCGGAGAGGCGGGACAAAACCACGCACGGGAAAGACGGTTGGGAAGACGCGCAACAACTGCCTCTCCAGCGCGTCTCTGGAGACCGACAGGCCCAGGTCGGCCAGCGAAGTGACCGGTCGATCCAGCCCACAGGGGATGATACCACGAAACGGGCTTAAATCGAGATCCCGGTTGAGAGCCAGGCCATGATAGGCAATTCCCCGGTGGATCCGCACACCCAACGCACCAATCTTGGCCTCGCCCACCCAAACACCCGGATGGTGCAGATCACGGTGCGCCTCAACACCCCAGGCGGCCAGCGTCCGCAAGGCCACCTCCTCCAGGCGGAAGACATGCCGCCGCACCGAGGCCAAGGCGTGGGGACGCAAATCACAAATGACATAGACCACCAACTGGCCAGGTCCGTGATACGTGACCCGTCCCCCCCGATCCGTCTCCACCACCGGAATGGCCTGCTGCCCCCACGTGGTGTGAAGAACCTCCCGTCGCTGCCCCGAACGACCCATGGTATATACTGGCGGATGCTCCAACAAAATCAACTGCATGACAGGGCACAACGACGGTTCCTGCGCGCCCGCCTCCCGGCGCAGAATGGCCGCCACCCGCTCCTTCTGCAATGCCAGGGCCGCCGCATACTCCATCTGGTCAAAACGACACCAATGGACAATAGAGGCCGCTTCCCTGTGTCCAACCGGGATCATCGGGGCAGCCACCAGGGGCTTCGCCCCTGGACCCCACCAGGGGCTTCGCCCCTGGACCCCACCGGGGGGGATAATCCCCCCCGGACCCCCTTAATAATGATCAAAAAAAAAGGGTGGGAGGGTCGTGGGGGGCGGTGCCCCCCCCCCCCAGCGATGGCCCCCCAA
>JADFYM010000324.1 GCA_015233035.1 Magnetococcales bacterium | reverse complement strand
CCCCCAGACCCCCCCACCCTTTTTTTTTAATCATGATCAAGGGGGTCCGGGGGGGATTATCCCCCCCGGTGGGGTCCAGGGGCAAAGCCCCTGGGGGTCGCCACATGCCCCCTTTTTATGGACTCAACGTTTCTGTCAACCAGCGATGATATCTCTCGGCGCGTCTGGTGTGGGTAAACTGCTGCGCGATGGCATTCATGCGCTGGATGCGCGCCGTCCGCTCCTCCTCCAGGGCCGCCTCCCGAATGGCGCGGGCAAAATCGTCCGGGTTGGGCTGGCACAAGAAGGCCGTTTCGGGACCGATCACCAGATTGACGCTCGGAAAATCCACCGCCACCAGGGGAATGCCCGTTGCCATGGCTTCAAACAGTTTCAGGGGTGAGGTGAGATAGCGCGCCCGCATATTGTCTCCCATCGGCAGGGTCAAGACCGAGGAACCCTTCAACACCTCTTCCACCAGCACCCGTGGTTGCACAAACCCGCGAAAATCGACGCGACCGGCCAGACCATATTGCTCCACCAGGCGTGTCACATAGGCCTGACTGGCGGCGAACCCCTGCGCGCCGCCTTTGCCCCCGGCGATGCGCAGGGTGAAGCGGGCATCCAGGCGCGCCAGGGCGGCAAAGAGCATCTCGCAATTTTTCCACGCAGTGAATTGGCCCACATAGGTTACCACAAAAGGGCCCTCTGCCCGCCAGGGCGGTGGAACCGCCTTGGCAAAACCATCCAGATCCACGCCGTTGGGCAGATTGATCCGGGGGGGATAGTGGGTGAACTCCTGTTGCAGGATCATCTCCTGCGAAAAATTGTTCAGCAGGAGACCATCGTTGAGGCGAAAAATTTTTTCGGTTTTTTTCTTCAACAGTTCTCTTGCCGGTGGCGAGGCCAACAGGTGCGGGAAGGCATCTTCGTGCGCCTCGTAGACAAAGCGGCAGGAGCGACCCAGGAGCGGTTTCAACCATTGCAGATCCAGTGCCTTGCTGAAATGGCGGGTCACGAACAGCTTGCCGGGTGCCCGGTCCCGGATGGCGGACCAGAGAAAGCGGACCTTCAAGCGACCGCGCCAGCGCGCCAACGGTCCTTTGCGGACCAAGAGATGCACCTTTGCGGTACCGATATAGTCCCCAATTTCCCGAAAGGCTGCCTCATCCTCGTAGGTGCCGTAGAGAAAAATTTCATGGCCAAGCCGGGCCAGGTGGACATACTCATGGATCACGCTGAGTACCACGCCGGAATGAAAATGAAAGTCCAGGGGTTGGTAGAGATAAATGCGCATGTGCGCGTGCTCCGTCTTGTGTGCAATGTGCCGCAGTGTCTGTCTTATTGCGCGTTCACCGTTCTGGTCGTATCCGACAACTGTGCCGTGATGAAGGCCAGGATCTGTGCCGCCCGTTTTTCCCAGGTATAGTTTTGGGCGAGGGTCTGGGCGGCGGTGGCCAGTCGGTGGGCCAAGTCTGGATTGTCCAGCAGAGTGCGGATGGCGGTGGCGAGGGAGGTGGCATCTTCGGCTTCGGCCAGCAAGGCGTGGGTGCCATCTTCCAGCAGTGAGCGCATACTGGGCAGGTTGGCGGTGATGATGGGTTTGCCCATCGCCATATATTCAAACAACTTGAGCGGGCTGGTATAGCGGCTGGCAATGGCGCGATGGCTCAACGGGAGCAGGCAAATGTCCGCCGTGTGGATCATGCGGAAGCGTTGTGCCGGGGGTATGGCCTGGACCCATTGAATCTTGTCTGCCACTCCCAGCGACTGGGCCTGTTGCCGCAACGCCTGGTGTCGCAGTGCGTCGCCGCCGACCATTTTAAGAATGGCCCCGTCCACCATCACCATGGCCTCCAGCAGGGTTGAGATCCCCTTCCAGGCGTGGAGGGAGCCGAGAAAGAGCAACACCGGGGGTCGATTGGGTTGAAACGGTGATTCTGCCAGGGCGTTGGCGGCCAGTTCGGCATCGTAGCCCAACGGTGAGGCGAGACCGGGGGTGGTGGTCTGGTAGGTTTGGCGAATATCTTCCAGCAGATGTGGCGTGGTACACAGCAGCCCGTTGGCCCGTTGGTAAACCAGGGCTTCGGTCTGACTGAGTCGCCGCAGTTTTAATCGCTGGCCCAGCGAGAGGGTATAATGGGCTTCCCGGAAACTGTTGGCAAACAGTTCGTGGGTGTCGAAAAAGAGCGGCAGGCGGCGACCGGGTGGTTGTTGCAGCAGACGGGCGGCCAGGCGGATGTTGCGCACAAAGAGGGCGTCCACCGCCAGTTTTGGCAAGAGACGGCTGGCCTGCCAAAAAAAGGGTTGATTGCTCCCGGAGGGAAACCACCAATGATGGCGCGGGTCAAACAGGTGGTGAAAGTGAACCTGGGGGGAGATCGGGTGGCCGAGAATGTGTGCCGGGGTCAGGGGGTGTGCCGGTCGGGGGGTGATCAGATGCACCTCGGCCCCGCTCTTGCCAAAGGCATCCACCATCTGCAAAATTTGCAGCGGTACGGTGGCAGTGCCGGGAACCGGGTGGGGGTCCAGATAGGCCAGTCGCATGGTTTGCTCCGCCTCCGTTCGACAGAATGTTAAGCCCTGATCCTCTGCGGGTCCAGGGGGATCATCCCCCTGGTGGGGTTGGGGGCGAAGCCCCCACTGGACGCAACGCTGCTCGAGGCCGGATGTTGCCTCCTTACATCCAAGACTTGGTATACCTGGACAGCCCCTGTCGTTGCCAGGGAAAATTTTGGCGCGCTGCCTGTCGGATCGCTGACTTTCGATATGGGTGTGACGGACGGATTGTGTTGTCCAGAAGGAAACAAGTCGTCTTTTTCCTTGACAAAACAGGGTGATCCTGACTAGGATCCCGGCACGATGAACCGTTTGTCACCCGTGCATTGGACCAATCTTGCCATGAATTTTTTTGACTGCCATCCCAAAAAAACCATTTTTTTCTTGCTTTTGTTTTTTATTGTCATTCTGGAGAGTGCCGTCAGTCAACTGGCAAAGCAGGGCATGATTTCTCTGCCGGTGCATCGCACGACCAGGGAACCTGTCTTCATGGCGGACCATCCTGTGTTGGGTGTCTGGCATCTTCCCAACGCCACATACCATCAAAAATTGGCCTGCAAGGAGGCGACCTATCGTTCCAACAGTTATGGTGCGCGGGACAAGGACAGGAGCCAGGAAGGGACCGGGCGGCGTGTGGCCTTGCTGGGCGACTCTTTTGTGGAAGGCTTCGGGGTGGAAGCTCCCTTCCGCCTGGGCGATGTGCTGGAAGAAGAGACGGGGGTTGAATTCTTGAATTTTGGTTCCGGGGGGGATTTTGGCCCGGTCCAGGAATGGCTTCAATATCGAGACATGGTGCGGCCGTTCCAGCACTCGGATGTGGTGTTGATGTTTCTGCCCGACAATGATTTTACCGATGTGGACCCGGCCCATTTTCCAAAAAACAAATACCGTCCCTATCTGCGCAAAACGGACGGCTCGTTTGAATTATATTATACGACGGAATTCAACCAAAAATCGGATAAAAGCGAATCTATAAAAATAATCAACAATATTATTTCAAACCATTTTGCCATTTACAACCTGGTCAGGGAAAGCATCAAACACGCAAAAAAGGCCAGCAAGGCGAAAAAGGATCCGAATTTTGTCCCGTATGATGATTTCAGCGATACCAACAAGGAAATGGTCGAGGAGGCACTGAAGAGGCTGCTGGAATTGGCGGCAGATAAAAAGGTCACCTTCTTCATTATACCGAGGCACCGGGATTTGATGGCGGCGGTGGAAGGTCGCCTGCAAAACAAGGTGCTGCCTTTTCTCGATGGTCTAAAAAAATACCATAAAAATCTGGAGGTTTATGATCTGCTCCCGGCTTATTTGGCCGACATGAAGCAGGCCAAACACACGGTCGCTGACTATTTCCTGCCGTGTGATGGACATTGGAACGAGTTGGGGAATCATGTGGCCGCCATGCATGTCAAGGAAAAGCTGTTTTAAACCGTACCTGTTTCGGAATGCGTAGTTTCCGTCATCCCCGCGAAAGCGGGGATCCAGGTTTCGCATGTACCACCTGGATTCCCGCCTGCGCGGGGATGACGTTTAAAAAACTACTGGACAGAAGTGAAAATCAGTGACCCGTCCACAAGGACATGATACGCTGCCTGCTCACGTTAATTTTTCTCGGAGGGCTGGCCATGGGACAAGGTCTTGAGTCTGCGATCTCTCTTTT
>JADFYM010000323.1 GCA_015233035.1 Magnetococcales bacterium | reverse complement strand
GTATACCCACCGCAAAAAGGGTTATTATTATGGGTGGGGGACCAGGGGATTCTTCCCCCGCCGGGGGGCCGGGGGCGACACCCCCGGGGGGGGGTGCGGGGAGAACCCCCGGAAAAACGAGCCCCTGGAGTTGAAACCACCAACCTGTTGCTACTGTGTTGTTTTTTAATTCGCAGACCCTTGATGCCCCTGGCGGGGCTCCGCCCCGAACCCCGCCAGGGGCTTTGCCCCTGGACCCCACCAGGGGGATAATCCCCCTGGACCCCTGCCAATATCAACGACTTGTTGAGATGTGTGTAATGGCATGCCCTAAACCCCCTGGACGACGATCTAAAAAAGGAGACAACCCTATGACCATGGTCGAAGAGATCTACCAACGCGCCCGGCAGTTGCCCAAAGACAAGGCAGTGGAAGTGTTGAACTTTATTGGCCATCTGGAAACCACGCCAAATGGGTCGCCTGTCATTCCACGGAAACGCCCTTTGGTTTCGGAATGGCTGAAGCCCATTCATGTCGATGCCTGGGACAACAGCATGGATTTGAGTCGAGAGGCCATGTATGGCGACAACGGACGCTGATCTTCTGTTTCTCGATACAAATATTCTTGTCCACGCCAGCGTGGTCAGTTCGTCGCGACATGCGGACTGTGTGGCATTCCTCCAAGTCCAGGAGGATACAGGTGTGGAGATGGTAATCAATCGACAGGTGTTACGCGAGTTTATGGCCGTGCTGTCCAGGCCTCAAGCCTTCAGCCCGCTGGTTCCAATGAATGAAATCATTTCTCTTGTCACTGCGTTTCGACAGGCATAGACTGTTCTTGACGAGACAGAGGAGACCTGTGACCAATTGCTACGCTTGGTTTCCTCGCTCCCCTGTGGCGGCAAACAGATACACGATGCCAACATTATTGCGACCATGTTGGCCCACGACATTCCTACCCTGGCCACCTACAACTTGGCCGTTTTGCGCAATACATCCACGTGACTACACCGGAAAAATCGCCGATATAGACTGCACATGGCACAGACCATGCTGCATTGCGGCGGCATCATGCGGCAGTTCCCATCGCCAGGGAACCACCACACTGGCCATGCGCATCCATCCACAGATGGGGTACCCCCAGATCACGCAACCACGGAATACCCGCCGCGCCTTTCAACATGCCGATGGTGGAAAGGCTCCCGGCCACCAGACACCGATCAGCCACCACGCTGACACTGGCCAACCCCTGCACTGGCCACCCGGTGCGGGGATCGAGAATATGGCTGAACCGCTGACCGGCAATGGTCATGCCCCGTTCATAATCACCACTGCTGGCCAGACCCCCCTCAGACAGCGAGAGCATGGCCAGCACACCATCCGCCTGCCCAGGATGCTGAATGCCAATCCGCCAGGGGGTACCATCCGGGTGGGGACCAATAATCGCCAGGTCACCCCCCAGGTCCACCAACCCGTGCCGGATACCCAAGCCGATGCAAAGGGTAACGGCCCGATCCGCCGCATACTCCTTGCCTAAACCGCCCAGATCCAGTTCCATGCAGGGCACCAGAAAACGCACCACCGGAGAGTCCCAGACCATTTTGTCCATGCCCACCCGCAGCAACAATACCCGCACCTGCTCCGGGTCTGGCAGTTGATTGGCGGCAAAAGACCACGCCCGGCGCAAGACACCCGAACTGATGTCAAACAAACCCGCACTGCGGGCATGACAGGCAAAGGCATAATCCAGCAGTCCAGCCGTTTCGGCGTCCACAGTGATGCCGCCCGCCGAGTGGGCAGCCTGATTGATGACGGAGAGAACACTGTCGGCCCGATAGCGTGAATAGCGCATCTCGATGCGGTTGACCTCGTCCACCACCGCCTGGGCCGCCCGCATGGCCATCGTGTGCTCCGCTGCATACAATTGCAACGCACAGGCACTGCCCATGGCGTGAAAATCAAACCGACTGTATTCCATGATCTTCGGGCTGCTCCGGCTCCAGCGGGAGAAGGATGGTCACCTCCAAACCGCCCTCGCTGCGGTTGCGGGCCACAATCTGCCCGCCATGCTCGCGCACCACCCGGGCCGCAATGGCCAACCCCAGGCCGAAACAGCCCGATTTCCGTTCCCGCGACTCTTCCACGCGATAAAAGGGCAGAAAGATGCGACTCAGATCCCCTTCCGGCACCCCTGGCCCCTGATCGGAGATGACCAACCGGGCCATATTGCCCTGGCGCACCAGTTCCACCCAAACCGTCCCTTGCTGACCGGAGTGGTGCAGGGCGTTGCGCAGCACATTATCGACCACCGAGCGCAACCCGGCGGCATCTGCCCACAACAACGCCGTCGTATCCACCTGCTCCTGGATCCGCAGACGCTCTTGTTGTTCCATCTCAAAACGGGCATCTGCCACCACAATGCGCACCATTTCCCCCAGATCCACCAGGACATCACGCCGCACCCCACCCGGCATGGATGGTCGGGAAATGGCAATGATTTGACCAATCAACTCATCCAGACGTTCCAATTCCAGGGTCATGCGGTTGAGGTTATCGTCCGATCCGGTCAGGGATTGCTCCATCAACCCCAACGCCACCCGCATCCGCGCCAAAGGGGAACGCAACTCATGGGACACATCCCGCAACAGACGATGCTGGGCCCGGAACAGCTCTTCCAACTGCTGCGCCATAAAATTAAAATCCCGTTCCAGATCATTCAACTCATCCGGCAGACGACCTCGGGCCACCAACGCCCGGGTGGATAAATCGCCGCTGGCCATGGCCAGGGCCATGCTGCGCAATCGCCGAATGGGCCGGGTAAAATGACGCGCCAGGACAAAGACCACCAGGGCACTGACCAGGACCACGCCCAGGGGCAGAAGCGGATATTCCCACAGAATGCGTTTCCAGAGCGACGGGGCTGGGAGGATGACCAACTTGTAGGCATGGTTGTCCGCATCATGCGCCAGCAAGGGATGGTGAAGCGATGGTCCATTCGGCCTCCTGTCATGCCCATCTGGTCCATCGAAAAAGAGGTGCCTGGCATGATGGTGGTGGGAGGTTGCATCGGAATTGCCCTCCAGTCGCTCCCGCAAACCATCTGAAATGGGCCTGCCCAACAGATCTTGGTTCGCTTCGTCCAATATCAGCAGGTCATCCACCCGCAGAAAGGCCCGGAGCCGCTGCCGCACCGCCTCCACCCCCTGGGTCGTCAACAGGGCCGCCAGTTCCTGCCGCTCCTGCAGCAATTGATAGGCACGTTGGCGCAACTGCTCATCCATCTCGGCCCGCAGGTGATGCCCGCTCCAGAACAGGACGACGCCCGCCAGCAACACCGTCAGCAGGAATGAGACAAAAAGCTTGAGGAAAAAGCGCATCGATCACCCCTCTCTGGGAATGGCATACAGATAGCCCACGCCACGCACCGTCACAATGCGTGGATCGCCATTGTCCAGATTGCCCAATTTGCGGCGCAGGTTGCTGACATGAATATCCACACTGCGATCATAGCTGGTCAGTTTGCGCCCCAACCCTTTTTGACAGAGGGCCTCCTTGCTGACCGGTTGCCCAGCCTCCAACAGCAGCACATGCAAGAGGGAAAATTCCGCTGAGGTCAGGTCAATCGGCACCCCCCTCATGGTGACCACCCGGGAACCGGGATGCAGCCTTAATTGTCCCACCAGCATGGAGGTGGTAGCCCCGTTGCCCGTCTCAGTGGGCACAAACGACCGCCGCAACACCGCCCGCAACCGCGCCACCAACACCTTGGGATTGCAGGGTTTGGTCAGATAGTCATCGGCCCCGGACTCCAGTCCCTGGATACTGTGTATGTCGTCTCCCCGTGCGGTGAGCATCAGCACGGGGGTCTTCTTGCTCTGGCGCAAACGCCGCAACACCTCGAATCCATTCATCTGCGGCAGCATGACATCGAGTATCACGACATCAAACGGTTCGGCCAGGGCCAGTTCGAGGGCCTGTGCGCCGTCGTAGGCCACCTGACAGCGAAAGCCCTCCGTGGTCAAATAGCGCACCAGCATGGTACACAACTCCTGATCGTCGTCCACCAACAGGAGATAGGGGGTCTTGGGATAGGGTTCCATGCGTTGTTCCTGAGTGGGTCATAACAGAGCGTTAGATATTACTAATTGATACCAAATTGCAATCAGACGGGTAACAGCGTTGGCTGTGCCGTTACTGCACGCAGTCGTGAGTGACACTTCCTTATTCCGTCATTCCCGCGCAGGCGGGAATCCAGCTGGCCTCGCGAACTCCTGG
>JADFYM010000322.1 GCA_015233035.1 Magnetococcales bacterium | reverse complement strand
GACTATGCTGAAAATCCGGTCAATGTCCCAAAATATTGAATGGGGGGGCAGTGAGGTGTCTGCTGACGAGGCCCAGATCCTGGGCAATAAATTTGGACCGTGGAGGCCGTTTTTGGACACCCCAGGTGTCGGGCAGGCTGCCTCCGAGATCATTTTTATCATTCAAGATATTACGGTACAGAGGCTGTATGAGGAGCGGATTCACCAGGCCTTGAGCGTGGCCGAGGCGGCCTCCCGCAGCAAAAGCGAATTTATTGCCAATATGAGTCATGAAATTCGCACCCCCATCAATGCCGTGATCGGTCTGAGCGATCTGGCCCTCAAATCGGATCCGCCCCCGCTGTTCGAGGATTATCTGGCCAAAATAAACAGTTCTTCCCATACCTTGATGTCTCTCATCAACGATATTCTGGATTTTTCCCGCTCCGAATCCGGCCAATTGCGTCTGGATCCGACCGAATTCAATCTGGGTGATCTGTTTGGGCGACTGGCGGACATGTTGGGTGGGCAGTTGCTGGACAAGCCCGTGGAACTGATCTTTGCCCTGCCGCCAAACTATTGCACCATCCTGTATGGCGATGCCTTGCGTCTGGAGCAGGTGTTTATCAACCTGATTCGCAACGCCATCAAATTTACCGAGCGGGGGAGTATTCTCGTCGAGGCGCATCCCATTCAGGAAACCACGCCGGGGACGGTGCGGTTGCTGTTTTCGGTACGGGATACGGGCATTGGCATTGCTGCGGAACATTTGGACCGTCTGTTTGAACCGTTTGTCCAGGCCGATGGTTCCATTACCCGCCAATATGGTGGCACCGGGCTGGGGCTGGCCATCTGCAAGCGTTTGACGGCCCTGCTGGGTGGGGAGATCCAGGTGGAGAGTGTGTTGGGGGAAGGCAGCGTCTTTCGTTTCAGCGTGGTCATGGCATGTCATTCCCAACCGGAAGACAACGGGCGCATTGTCCCGGAGCGGTTGCGGGACAGAAAAATTTTGGTGGTGGATGATTCCCCTCTGTTTGTGGAGATGATCGACCAGACCCTCTCGGCCTGGTCCTTTGCGGTGGTCCCGGCCCCGTCCGGCGAGGCCGCCATCGAGGCGATCCGCACGGCGCATGTTTTGGGAAAACCGTTTGATCTGGTGTTGATGGATTGGCGGATGCCGGGCATGGATGGTCTGGAGGCCATACGCCGGATCCGGGCGGAATGGGGGGAACAGCCGAGCATTATCCTGCTGACCGCGTTTGGCGGGGAGGGTCTTTTGCGGCTGGCCCACCAGCAGGGGGTGACGCAACTCCTGCGCAAGCCCATCACCCATTCCCAGTTGTTTGATACCATTCTGGGTGTCTTTGGCGAGCAGACCGTGGCGACCCGTTGGTCGGAGCGGTCGTTGCTGGAAGAGGTCACGGCCAGGGCGGCTTTGGCGGGGATGCACCTTTTATTGGTGGAAGACAATGCCATCAACCAGCAGGTGGCCCAGGGGCTGTTGCAACGGGTGGGGGTGACGGTTACGCTGGCCAACCATGGTCAGGAGGCGTTGGATCGACTGGAGACCACCCTCTTTGACGGGGTGCTGATGGATGTGCAGATGCCGGTGATGGATGGTCTGGAGGCGACCCGGCAGATTCGGCGGCGGCCGCACTTGCACGCTTTGCCCATCATTGCCATGACGGCCCATGCCCTGGATGAGGCTCGTCGCCAGTGTCTGGAGGCGGGCATGAATGCCCACCTGACCAAGCCCATCCAGCCCACTCGGCTCTATGCTCTGTTGGCCCATTGGATTACATCGCGTTCCGCGCCCGTCAACCCGGCAGAGGTCGTGCGCCCGGCGCAGCCCACCCGGCCAGACGAGGAGACCATTTTGCCAGCTATACCGGGGGTGGACAAGGCGGCGGGTCTGGCGCATACGGGCGGCAGTGAGGCGTTTTTGCAGAGCATGTTGCGTCGTTTTGCCGAGCAGCAGGGGCAGACAGCCGCCCAGTTGCAGGCGGCCCTGGCGGCTGGTCGTCTGGAAGAGGCGGCACGCATCGCCCACAGTGTCAAAGGGTTGTCCGGCACGTTGGGGGCGACCGTTCTGCAACAGGCCGCGCTGGCGTTGGAGGAGGCCCTTCGGCGCGAAGGGCAATCCTGTCCTTTTTCGTATCAGGCCGATTTTGCAGCGGCTTTGCAAACCATTCTGGATGCCGTGGCCCGCTGGCCTGCCGCCCCGGCGGTGGCATCGCCCACGCTGCCGGTCGATGCACCTCTGGATCTGGTCCAGGCGCGGGCCTTGTTGACCGAATTGGCTGATCTGGTGCGGCAGCACAATACGGAGACCGATGCGGTGATGGCTGCCCTCAAGGCGTGTCTGGCGACGCAGGAGACCAGGGCGTTGTGGTGGGAGGTGGAGGGACATCTGTCGCGTTTTGCCGCCGCCGATGCCTTGCAGAGCATCGACAAACTGTTTGCCCTGCTGGCCGACCGGTCCGGGGAGGAGGGGACGACATGAACGCGGTGTTGGGCAAAAAACGCATCCTCATTGTGGATGATGCGCAGGAAAATGTCGCGGTTTTGCGTCAGATTCTCACCGGTTGTGTCCGTCTGGTCGCGCTGGATGGGATGCAGGCGTTGGCCATTGCCCATGCCGAGCCTCCCCCCGATCTGATCCTGCTGGATATTGTCATGCCTGGCCTGGATGGCTATGAAACCTGTCGACGGTTGAAGGCGGATGACAAAACCCGTTCCATTCCGGTCATTTTTCTGACGGCCAAGAGTTCTGTGGAGGATGAGGCCAAGGGGTTGGCTCTGGGCGCGGTGGATTATATCACCAAACCCATCAGTCCGCCGGTCGTTTTGGCCAGGGTGGCCACCCATCTGGCCATGCACGATGCCTATCAGCAACTCCAGCAACAATATGCCGCCTTGCAGGAGATGGAGACTCTGCGCAAAGATGTGGAGGCGATTACCCGTCACGACCTCAAATCGCCCGTCAATGGTATTCTGGGTTGTGCCGAGTTGTTGCTCGCGGATGACTCTTTGTCCCGTGTCGAACTGAGACAATTTCATCAACTGATCCGTGATGCGGCGCGCCAACTGCGGGAGATGATCAACCTGTCGCTGAATCTGCTCAAAATGGAGCAGGGGCAGTATGCGGCGGCGTTGCAGCCCATTGACCTGCTGCCGATCATCCACCGTATCCGGCTGGACAATCAGTCTTTGCTGAACCGGAAAAAACTGGCGACAATCCTCCGGGTGAATGGTCAGCCCGAGCCCGCGCAGGCGCGATTTTTGGTTCTGGGAGACGAGACATTATGTTACACTATGATTGCCAATTTGTATAAGAATGCCCTGGAGGCTTCCGAAGAGGGGCAGACCGTCACTCTTGACCTGGATCAGGGTGAGATGGCGGCCATTGCCATACACAACGCGGGGGTGGTACCAGAACAAATCAGGGCCTGTTTTTTTAAAAAATATGCGACCTTTGGTAAAAAAGGGGGGACGGGTTTGGGTTCCTATTCCGCCCGTCTGATGGCCCAGACCCAGCAGGGGGACATTCAATGGGAAAGTTCGGCAGAGCACGGGGGGACCACGCTGACCATTCTGCTGCACAAAGCAACGGAGGTGTAGATGAAAGTTCTCATTGCCGATGATCAGTCCATTTATCGGGAGACGCTGAAGGCCATTCTGCGACCGTATGGCACGTTTGTGGAGGTAGAGGATGGTGCGTTGGCCGTCGAAGCGTTTCAGGCCGCTTTGCAGGCGGGCGAACCGTTCAAGCTGGTGTTGCTGGACATTCAGATGCCCCACATGGATGGTCAGGAGGCCTTGTTGCGGATTCGCCAAATGGAAAAACAGGCGTATGGGGCTTCCCTGGATATCCGTCCATATGCTTTCATCGTCATGCAGACCAGCATGGAGGATCCCATCCAATTGGTCCAGGCTTTCAAGAAGGGTCATTGCAACGGTTATATTCAAAAACCCGTGCAAAAGGCTGAATTGCTGGAAAAATTGAGGAAACATGGGCTGATTGGATAGGGTGTGGATCCCGTTGGGGGGGATAATCCCATTCCATGATACACATCTCACGGCGTCGTTAATATTTGCAGGGGTCCAGGGGGATTATCCCCCTGGTGGGGTCCCTACCCTATGCACACATCTTTTGCAGGGGTCCGGGGACCGTCACGGTCCCCGGTGAGGGTTTGGGGGCGAAGCCCCCAACGGGTTGATATTGTATGCCTCACGGGGCTTCGCCCCGGACCCCACCAGGGGCCTTGCCCCTGGACCCCACCAGG
>JADFYM010000321.1 GCA_015233035.1 Magnetococcales bacterium | reverse complement strand
CGCAGTCTCATCTCAACGGCCAGAAAACATGGCTGGGACATCATTCACACCCTCATGCAGGATCCCAATACCTTGATCCAACGCCTCCGTTCTGCGTGATGACTGAGGCAGTACCTGGGCAGTTACAAAACGAATAAAAAAAAGGGTGGGGGGGCTGGGTGGGGCGGTTCACCGCCCCCCCAGGAATGGCCAACACAAGGAGCATAAGTATGCGTAAACACCATCTTTTCCCAACAGCTCTCCTGTTGCTCTCCGGCTGCTCTTTCCTGCCGGCCTACGAACGACCGGTTGCCCCGATTGCCACCGAGTGGCCAGCCCAGGCGGCCGGGCAACGATCTGTGGCGGGCCTCTCCTGGCAGCAAATGTTGCCCGACCCGCACCTGCACGCCTTGATTGAAACCGCCCTGGTGCATAACCGGGATCTGCACATCGCCGTCGCCAATGTGGAACAGGCCCGCGCCTTGTACGGCATCGCCCATGCCGATCAACTGCCCACGCTGGGACTCAATGGCTCCGATGCGGTGGCCCACACCCCGGCGGATCTTTCCCTCACCGGGAAACAGATGACCGGCAGACGCTACGATGTGGCCCTGGGCGCGACCGCCTTTGAGCTGGATTTTTGGGGACGGGTGAGCAGTCTGAACGAGGCGGCCCGCGCCCGGTTTTTGGCCACGGAGCAGGCGCAGGAGGCCTTTCGTCTGAGCCTGATTGCCGATGTGGCCAGTGCCTATTTCGCCTGGCAGGCATTGGATGAACAGTTGCACCTGGCCCGTGCCACCGTGGACAATCGGGAAAAATTTTTATACCTGGCGCGCAAGCGGCGTGATGTGGGTCTGGCCGGGGATCTGGACGTGCGGGTGGCGGAAGGGGCCTATGAGACGGTTCGTGCCCAGATTGCCGAACTGGAGCGCACCCGGTCCCAGGCGGAAAATGCCCTGGTCCTGCTGGTGGGCACTCCGGCGACCGATCTGCCTGCCGGGCAGCGGTTGACCGAGCAGCATCTGCCGCTGGATCTGGCGGCGGCGGTCCCCTCAGAGGTGCTGACCAATCGTCCCGATGTGCGGGCCGCCGAGGCCAACCTGATCGCGGCCAACGCCAACATTGGCGCGGCGCGGGCCGATTTTCTGCCGCGTGTCAACCTGAATCTCGCCTTTGGCACAGCCACTTCCGCCTTTTCCGGCCTGTTTGCGGCGGGCAGCGGGGCCTGGAGCTTTACCCCCACCCTGGTCCAACCGTTGTTCGACTCGGGTCGCACCCAGGCGGCGGTGGATCTGGCCGAGGCGCGCAAGGTGGCTGCCGTGGCCGAGTATGAAAAGAGCATTCAGCAGGCTTTTCGGGAGGTAGCCGATCTGTTGGTGGCCCGCGACCGGCTCGCCGAGCAACTCCGCGCCCAGGAGGCCACTGATCAGGCCCAGAGCAGCCGCTTGCACCTGGTGGAGGCCCGCTATGAGGGGGGAGCCTCGAATTATCTCGAAGTGTTGGATGCCCAACGGGACTCTTTTGCGGCGGCGCAGGCCACGGTGCAGGTCCGCCGGGCATTGCTTACCTCGGCGGCTCAACTGTACAAGGCGTTGGGTGGGGGTGGGGTGGCGGGGGGGAGGTGAGGAAGCGTGACTGCTGCAATAGCCCATCCGGGATGGATTGGGCTTGCTTTGAGTCAAGGCTTGGAGGTACCCTCAAAGGATAGACAAACATAACCGCAGGAGGCTGCCATGACCGTTTTTCCAGAAACCATTCCCTGGTCCGATCTGCACCAGGATGCTGTTGGCACCCTGCAACGGTTGGAGCATTCCCTTGGTCCCCTTGTCATTACCCAGGGCGGACAAGCGGCGGCTGTCCTGATGGGTATTGATTTTTACGAGTGTGCCGAAGAAGAGCGGCGGCTACTCCGGCGACTGGCCAAGGGTGAGCAGGAGATTCGGGATGGCCAGGGCCATACCCTGGAGGATGTTCTGGCCGAAGCCAGCGCGCTCTTGAGCAGCGCGTCTGCGTGAAACTGCGCTTCACAACATCGGCGCAGGCCGAATTTTTTGCGGTCATCAACTACATCCGACAAGAGAATCCAATGGCGGCCCAGGAATATTTCCTGCGCGCCAAACGGGTTTTGCGGCGGCTGGAACAATTCCCGGAGTCCGGTCGTTATCTTCCCGAATTTCCTGACCTTCCGCACCGGGAAATCATTGTTCGTCCTTATCGTTTCGTCTATCGGGTAATGGGTACCACCGTCTGGGTCGTCACTGTCTGGCATGGCGCAAGACAGCCCATACGCCCGGCCTCTTGATGGGGGGCCAGTGTGCGTCAGCGGGCGGTTTTTTTGGTCTTGAGTTTTTCCTCGTGCAGCAAGATATAATTTTCTGACTTTTTGTATACATCCTTATACCATTCCTTTCTGGTGTTCAGGTCGTATGGCATGAGGGGGTTGTTGAACGTGTTCATCCATGCTTCCGCCAATGGTGAGGGGGGATCGGTCAGGGCATCCTTTTTCAGATAACTTTCGACGACCACATTGAGTTGTGGGTTTTCCTCTCTGTTGATCCATTCCCAGATTTCTTTTTTTCTGTCCTGGTCGCATTTTCCAAACTCAAATTCGACCCAATTTTCGTTTAAATTTTTTCTGGACGGATGGCGGTTTCTTGATAGATCACAAAGTGCTGGATGTCTTATAAACATGATTCGTCCCTCAGTTCTTTTTTTATCAAGTAATTTCGGCAGGTTATGATCAGCTCTGAATTCTCCAAATACATGTAAAAATAACGTTAAATTAGCAGTTACGCCTGTGTTAGTGGTTTTAATTTGCACGTTAGCGCATCCATCACAACCAAATAAATCTGAAGGAATGCACTCACCAGTCAATAGCAGAGACGATACATTTGCTTTGTTCGCAATATAAACGTCCCGCAAGATTGCTCCATCTTTTAAAAAAATAAATGGGCTTGAACATGAGTCAAATTGATCCAAAAAATCTAAACATTCTTTGGTTATCGGCGCGTTCGGTAAAGCCACCAAAACCTTTGCAAAAAAATCATTGAAGACGCTATCGACCAGTGTCTCTTCAAATGGAAGACGATCCACCGACAGGGAAGTTCTTTGCAAATTTAATGGCAAATTCCCGTTATAGTCAATGATCGATAATTTTGGAAAATTAAATGAAATCCCTGAAATTCCAGACTCAAAATCATGAAACTGAGAAGCTTCAACGTCTCTGCGTTTGGTAACCTCGATCCCATTACATGACAAATTTGGAGCCTCGTCATACGTCCAGAATATTGCCTGATATGGTTCGCATTCAAGCAACCGCCAACCAGTTCTCCAGCAATTTTCCTTGTTCGGAAGAACAAATTCACTTTCTAATACATACCCACTCGGCATGGTTTCACGCCGCAAAGAAGGAATTGGGTCGTGGTAATAATCCCACCAATCCTCTACAAAACGATTCCAGTCAATATCATTATCATCGGATATTTTCACTGATATTCTGGTTCCAACAGGAAAATCACCCCATTTAAGTTCAATTTCCGTGGTATTCAACGATGCGGTAAACGACAAGCCCCGCTCTTCATCGATGTGCCTCGTTTGCACCTCAATTTGGTCGCCAATCAAAAAAGCCGCCAGTGCTCCTACCCCAAACCGACCTGACCGAGGCAGGATAGCCTTGCCCTGGTCATCTTCAAATCGTTCTTTCCAGGCATCACTTGTGCGAAACGAAGCCCCCGCTTTCAAAAAATAATTTTTGATGACGTCCAGATTCATACCCATGCCGCGATCCTTAATGACCACCCGGTCAGGGCGATCATTTTCATAATGGAGCGTGACAACCACGTCCGCTTTCAATTCCCGTCGCTTGATATTTTTCAAATGAGGATGTTTTTCGCACCGGGCCTCAACTTCTCGCACCGAATCCACTGCATTTTGAATCAATTCCCGGATACCAATCCCCGGATCTTCTCCATAAAGGGGAGCCACCAGCAATTTCAAGAGATCGGGATTGGCGGATTCAAAGGATATTTTGTCAGGCACATACTCGACGGTCTTGGAAAAAGCCTCCCAATCATCAATGTTTGACCGGACACGGCGCAATTTCATGCCCAGCTTGTCAAGTTTTTCATTGGCATAGCGGCCATATACCTCACCCAGAATGGCCCAGCAGGAATCCAACGAATTAAGGCTTTTTGCGTCGCTTGCCGACGCAAAAACCTGGTTGGACTGAACGCGGGTGGGGTGGGAAACGGTCCGGGAACTCTTATATGGAATTTTCAGGTTGTTGGGGGTGCCAATGGAC
>JADFYM010000320.1 GCA_015233035.1 Magnetococcales bacterium | reverse complement strand
ACTGCTGTTGGCCAGCGTGTATTGCCATTGCCAGGTGCCGTTGGCGGCCTGCTCCAGATCCAGTGTGCCGTAAAGGCCGGTCTGCACCCCCACCTGGAAGGCACTCTCCCCGGTATCGGCATCCACCACAACCAGTTGTCCACTGGCCTGGGTGGTGCCATCCTTTTGCACCGCGCCCACCTGGGTGCCAGTCACGACCGGCAGATCGTTGGTGCCGATGAGGGTGATGGTCAGGGTGGTTTGGCCATCGTTGGCGGTAATGGCGAAGGTGTCGAGCGCAGTCTCGCCCGCCCGCAGAGCCTGTACCTGCGGGTTATGGTTGTCCAGGGTGTAGGTCCACGCGCCCGTTGCGCCATCCAGAGCCAGTTGCCCAGCATGGCCAACCGGTGTGGCAACCTGGAAGGTGATGGGATCCCCATCGCCATCCGTACCCGTCAGACGTCCCGTACAACTCGTGACCGTATCCTCGGTGACCGTGCCGGTGGTATCTCCGCCGATGACGGTGACATCATCGGTCCCGTTGATGGTAATGGTCACCGTGGCGGTAATGGTGAAGGGATCGCTGCCACTTTGCCCGGGGTGCCGGGCTTCCCCCGCCTGGCTGTCATTGGCCAGGGTGTATTGCCAGGCCCCTGTGTTGTCCAATGCCAGTTGGCCATAATTGCTGGTCAGCGTGGCCGCCTGGAAGGTGACGCCATCACCATCCCCATTGCTGCCCGTCAACTGGCCAGCGCACTGGGTGGTGCCATCCTCGGTGACAGCACCGGTGGTCACCCCGCCGATGACGGTGGCATCGGTGGTGCCCTGCACGGTGATGGTCACCGTGGCGGTAACGCCATTGGCGGTGACTGTGAAGGGATCATTGACGCTTTGGCCGGTGTGCAGGGATTGCACGGCCTGGGTGTTGTTGGCCAGGGTGTATTGCCAGGCCCCTGCGCTGTCCACGGTCAGTTGTCCGTAGTTGCTGGTTTGCGTGGCCGCCTGAAAGGTGATGACATCGCCATCCCCATTGCTGCCCGTCAATTGGCCAGCGCACTGGGTGGTGCCATCCTCGGTGACGGTGCCGGTGGTCACCCCGCCGAGCACGGTGGCATCGGTGGTGCCCTGCACGGTGATGGTCACTGTGGCGGTCACACCATTGGCGGTGACCGTGAAGGGATCGCTGACACTTTGGCCAGTGTGCAGGGATTGCACGGCCTGGGTGTTGTTGGCCAGGGTGTATTGCCAAGCCCCTGTGTTGTCCAGGACCAATTGTCCATAGCGACCGGTCAGTGTGCCCGCCTGAAAAGCGACCACATCCCCATCCACATTGCTCCCCGTCAACTGTCCAACGGCACGGGTGGTGGTATCCTCTTTGACGGTACCGGTGGTGTCACCACCCAGCACGGCCACATCATCGGTGCCTTGCACGGTGATGGCGACGCTGGTGCGGCTGCCATCCGCAGTCTGGACAACAAAGGTGTCCACCGGGCTGTCTCCCGTTTTCAGGTGTTGCACCGCCTGGGAACTGTTGGCCAGGAGATATCCCCAGGAACCATCGCTGTGCAGGGTCAGGGTGCCGTAGGTGCCGGTATAGATCCAGGATCCATCCGCCTGCACGACGCCATTGCCGCTGACGACAAAGGTGGCCAGACCACCACTCAGGGCGGGATAGACCAGACCGCCGGTGGCCTGCTGCACGCCATCTTCCTTGACCGTCCCCGTTCCGGTCAACACGAGGGGCACAGTGATCGTCTCCGTACCGCCCGCACCGCCCGCGCCGCCCGAACTGGCGGCCGGTTCGACCAGGGTGGGATCGGTAATGCCCATTTCGTTGTAGGCCCCCAGGGTCACGACACTGATCACCCGCGAGGCGATGTCAATGGAGCCGCTGCCGGGCAGGATCTCATCATTGTCCGCATGGCCACCTGACTTGAGATCGACACCGGGACCACCCACCACAATACTGGTGCCAAAGGTCGGCAGATTGAAGGTGTCGATGGTGGTCGAATCGTCCACGCTGCCGCTATCCGTCGATTGTACCGCCGTGGCGACGCCATTCGTAAAATCGAACTGGGCATTGTCGCCTGCCACCACGCGGGTGTTCGAGTCTGCCGTATTGAGGGTGATGTTGTCATTGCCCAGACCGCCAACCAGATAACTTTCGCCGCCTCCCACCACCAGGGTGTCGGTGTCCCCGGAGGTTTCCGCCGTGGAAAAAATCTGGCTGAGTTGGCCGGTGGCATTCCCATCGGCATCCGTGGAAAAAATGACGGATCCGGCATCGCCAAAGATCACATTGCGGTCGCCATTCAAGGTCAGGGTGGTGATGCGGTCGACCCCCGCGCCACCAAAGATCACTTTATCGCCGGAGCCGGTGCGAATGGTATCGGCCCCCCCGGTGCGCGGTTGCGAGGCATCGGCAAACAGGCTTTGGTACACGCCATTCTTGTCCTTGCCACGGCGATAGTCCAGATTGTCGCCCGAAATAATATCCTCGCTGCGGGTGGCTCCAATCATATTGATGCTGTCATCGCTCATGCCACCGGCCACGACGTTGAGATCGGTCAACGGGGATCCCGTCGGTGCGTCGCCCGACATGATAATCGTGATGCTGTCCTTGCCGCCGGTCGAAAGATCGGCATCCAGGGTATCGTATTGGGTGAGATGGCCCGCACTGTCGAAAGAAAAGCCGGCATTGTCCCCGGCCACACTGCGTTCGGTCATGACATCGGCTTCGCCATGCACGGACAGAATGTTGAGCGTATCCGCGCCATAACCACCGATCACCACCTTGTTGCCATCCACCGTCGCCCCGCCGGTCCCGAGGGCGATATTGTCGTTGCCGCCGAGGGCCAGACCCAGGCTGGTCGCGGTGCGCAATACCCCGCTGCCACTGGCATCGAACACCAGAGAACCCGAATCCCCCAGCACCACCCCCGGACCACTGCCCGCATGGATCGTGTCCCCCCCCATGCCACCGACGATGACATAGGAGCCGGAGATGGTACTGAGCACATCCCCGCCCCCCTGGTCCAGCAACAGGCTGGTGAGAGAGAGCAGTTGACCGGCGGTGGTGCGGCGCAGATCGACATTGTCGCCCACCAGGGTCGAGGTTGCACTGGCACCATTGATGACCAGGGTATCGGTGGACATGCCACCCACCAGCAGGGTGTCGCCCATGTCTCCGGTGATACTGCCGGTGGGGCCAATCCGCAGGGTGTCGGAGCCACCGGTGGAGGCACTCTGGTCGGTGGTGGTCAACTGGGTCAGGGCAGACTTTTGGTTGCTGTTCACGCCAAAGAGCAGGACGGCATTGTCGCCCACCGCCGTGCGCCGGGCAGTCCGGGTGGAGTTGACCGCCAGTTGATCGCTGCCAAATCCGCCGATGAAGTTGACATCACCATCGCCGATGGTGACGGTATCATTGCCGCCAAAGGCCGGAGCCAGACTGGCAATCTTTTCCAGCAGGCCGGAACCGGACAACGCAAAATTGAGCACCCCGGAGTCGCCCAACACGATGGAGGAGTCCGCATCATTCAACGTATTCAGGGTGATGGTATCGCTGCCCGCCCCGCCCACGACAATCTTGTTGCCCTGCCCGGCAATGATGGTATCGTTATCCCCCTGCTCGGGGACAATACTGGCGAGTTGCAGATTTTCATAGGTGAGTGGACTGCGTTCGTAATCGGCATTGTCGCCAAAGAGAACATCTTCGCTGGTGGTGGCGGGGCGCACGGTCATCTTGTCATTTCCCATGCCGCCGATCACCACTTGCAAACCCAGATTGCCGGTAAAATCCCGCGCGCCCAGGGTGATGACATCCGCGCCGCCGGTGGCGGAAATGGCATCGGTGGAGAGAAGGCCGGTCAAGCCGCCCTTGGCATCAAACGTGACCTGGGCATTGTCGCCTGCGACATAACGACCCGAACGGCCCTTTCTGTCCACGGTGTTGGTGGCGGCGTCGATGCCGGTCACCTCCCGTACCCCCACGGCATCGGGAACGCCCGCCCCGGTCAGGGTGCCGCCATTGAGGGTGATGCTGTCGTTGCCATACCCGCCGAGCACCACCTTGTAGCCCTCGCGCAGGGTGATGGTGTCGTCCCCGCCGATGACAATATCCGTGTTCGCCATCTGGCGAATGATGCCATCCTTGGCATCGGTGTCATAATTCAGCACCCCATTGTCACCGATCACCATCTGGTCCCATCATCTGTTTGACTGGCTGCGTTTGCAACTCTGGAATTGGTTTGGTTGGTAACCCATGAGTTCTCCCCTCTTCTCCTCCTCCTGGTATCGCATGGCCGCCTTG
>JADFYM010000031.1 GCA_015233035.1 Magnetococcales bacterium | reverse complement strand
ATGTAGCTCAGAAGATGCGGCAACTGACTATGAGTGTGCGGTTGGTATTTGACTACCTCCGTATGACGCAAAACACCTGTCGCGCTACCGTTTCGTAGCTTCCCTGGCCGAGAACAAATTTACCGTGCTTGCCCTGGCAGAGGAACTTTTTGGAATGGATACCAACGAGGCGTTTATGGTATTGTGTGGGTGGTTCAACGGGTGGCGGTTCGTTTGCATCCATCCGCCGACGGCAGGAGGGTTGTGGCGCACACCTGACCGGTACCGGGTTGGACACAACACGCTTGAATAACGCATGACGCAGGAGCTTTCCCATATGAAGGCAGAGGATATCCTGATTGTCGAGGATACCCCCGCCCGCCTCGGGCTGCTGACCAGCATCCTGACGGGGGCGGGCTATCGGGTGCGCCCGGCCAGTGATGGCCTGTCGGTTCTGCGCAGCGTGGCGGCCTGTCCCCCTGCCCTGATCCTGCTGGCTGGCAACATGCCCGGCATGGATGGTTTCGAGATCTGCCGACGCCTCAAGGCCGACCTGGTCAGCAGTGCCATTCCCGTCCTCTTTCTGAGTGCCACGGACGAGACGGCAGAGAAGGTGCGGATATTTCAGGCCGGGGGGGCGGATTATATCACCTGGCCTTTTATTGCCGAAGAGGTGCTGGCCCGGGTGGCCACCCATTGGATCCTGGGCCGGGCGCGGTGGGAGATGGGGGAGCGCAACACCCTGGTGGAGCAGCACATCGCCCTGGAACGGCGGGTTCTGGAGCAGGCGGACGCACTGGGAGAGAAAACACGGGAAACCGAGCGATTCAATCATCTGGCGGTGGACCGGGAACGGCGCATTCTGGAATTGAAGGAGCAGGTCAACGCCCTGGCCCAGGAACTGGGCCGGGAGCCGGAGTTCCGCATCACCAGCGAGATCCTGGGCAGGCTGGCGGTGCTGGTGCCACCCCAGGTGGAGCCGCTCCCTGCCGTGGAGACCCGGTTTGCCGAGTTGTTGGACTTTTCCCGGATCAAACAGCTTCTGGACCACTTCTGCGCCGTGGTCGGGATCTCCTCGGGCATCATCGACCTGCACGGTACGGTGATCATCGCCTCCCATTGGCAGCGGTTGTGCGCCGATTTCCATCGGACCAACCCCCAGACCTGCGCCCGCTGCCTCGAGAGCGACACCGATCTCTCCCTGCGCCTGCAAGAGGGAGAGCAGTTCGCCCTCTACAACTGCAAGAACGGTCTGACCGATGCCGCTTCCCCCGTCATCGTGGATGGGCAGCATGTGGCCAATGTGTTCGTGGGGCAGTTTTTGCTGCAACCGCCGGATCGCGCCTTCTTTGCCCGGCAGGCCCTGGCGTTTGGCTTCTCCCCGGACGATTATCTGGCCGCTCTGGACGACGTGCCCGTGGTCCCGCATGCCAACCTGTCGGGTATCCTGGGTTTTTTGACCGGATTGGCCCAACTGGTGGCCCTCCTGACCCTGGAGCGCAAGCAGGCCCTGGACACCGAGGCCATCATGCGCCAGGAACGGGCCGCAGCCCTCAGCCTGGCCGAGGATGCCGAACATGCCCGCGCTGAAAAGGCCCGCTACCAGGAGCGACTGGAGGAGATGGTCCAGGAGCGTACTGACCAACTGGCCCGTTCCCGCAAGCTGTTGCAATTGGTGCTGGACACCATCCCGGTGGGGGTGTTCTGGAAGGATCGGGCGTGTGTGTATCTGGGCGGCAATGCCCGGTGGGCACGGGATGCTGGCCTGCCCAACCCCGAAGCGGGCATCGGCAAGACGGACTACGACATGGCTTGGCAGCGCGTGGCCGATCTCTTCCGCGCCGACGATCAGGAGGTGATCCGCAGCGGTCAGGCCAAACTGGATTTTGAGGAGCCCACCATTCTGGCTGGTCAACCGGGCTGGCTGCGCACCAGCAAAATGCCGCTCACTGACGAGCATGACCAGATAATTGGCGTACTGGGTACCTATGAGGTCATCACCAAACGTAAACAGACAGAGTTGGAGCGCGAGCAGTATTACACCTTGTTCAAGACGGCGTCCGACCTGATGTGCATCGCCGATCCTCTGGGTTGCTTCCAGAAGGTCAATCCCGCCCTGCTGGAAACATTGGGCTATACCGAATCCGAACTGCTGGCCAGGCCGTTTGTCGATTTTATCCACCCGGAAGATCAGCAACGGACACGGGATGAGATGAACAGGCAATTGCAGCGGGGGTTTTCCCTCAACTTTGAGAACCGCTACATCTGCAAGGATGGTTCCAGTCGATGGCTTTCGTGGCGGGCCGTTTTTATTAAAAGTGAAGGGCTGACTTATGCCACCGCCCGGGATATCACCGAGCGCAAGCAGGCTGCCGCCCGCTTGTTGGAACTCAATGCCAGTCTGGAAAAACGGGTGCAGGAGCGCACAGCGGAGTTGCAGGCAACCAACCAGGAGTTGGAATCTTTCGCCCACTCTGTTTCCCACGACCTGCGTGCCCCGTTGCGGGCCATCAGCGGTTTCAGCCAGGCACTGCTGGAGGACTACGGAGCGCAACTCCCCGGGGAGGCCCAGGCCTACTTGGATATGTTGCAGGAGAGCAGTCAGGAGATGGGACGGCTCATCGATGGGTTGTTGCGCCTCTCCCGGGTCACCCGGGGGGAAATGAGTAAAGAAAAGGTGGATCTCTCCGGGTTGGCGGACAAGGTGATGGCCGCCTTGCAGCAGACCGAACCGGATCGCCGGGTGACCGTGACGATTGCCCCCCGTCTCGCGGTTTATGGCAATGCCCAACTGCTCGGTGTGGCTATGGAAAATCTGTTGGGCAATGCCTGGAAATATACGGGCAAAACCCGGCAGGCCGAAATATCGTTTGACAGCATTGTTCAAGAGGGCAAAAAGGTTTATCGGGTGCGGGACAATGGGGCTGGCTTCAACATGAAATACACCGACAAACTGTTTGCGCCCTTCCAACGCCTGCATCGTGTCGATGAATTTCCGGGGCATGGAATCGGTCTGGCCACGACCCAACGGATCATTCATCGACATGGAGGCCTGTTGTGGGGTCAGGCCGAGGTGGGCAAGGGAGCCACCTTTTTCTTCACTTTACCGGAACAGGAAGCGTGAGCATGGACAAGAAATTTTTACTGTTGGTGGAAGACAATCCAAACGATGAACTGCTCACCCTGCGGGCCTTGGCCAAACATCATGTGCTGAACCAGATTGAGGTGGTGCGCGACGGGGAAGAGGCGTTGGATTTTCTGTTTGGCCGGGGGGCGCATGCCGCTCGGGATGTCCGCAAGCTGCCGACGGTGGTGCTGCTGGATCTGCAACTGCCCAAGGTGGGGGGGTTACAGGTATTGCAACAGATTCGGGCCGATCAACGGACCCGGTTGCTGCCGGTGGTCATCCTGACCTCCTCCAACGAAGAGCAGGATGTCCTGTCCGGCTACCAACTGGGAGCCAACAGCTTTGTGCAAAAACCGGTCGGCTTTGAGGCGTTCAGCCGGGCTGTGGCGCAGTTGGGGCTTTATTGGGCTTTGCTGAATGAGCCGCTGCCAATGTAAACAGTAGTGAGTCCCTGACCCGCACGCTACACAGGGCGTCCCGTTGGCGGCGCGCTCTGTACGAGCACCTGTTGCAACCGGTCATCCAATGGGGCTTCAATGGTTGTCCGTTCCCCGGTCACCGGATGCGTGAAGGCAAGACGTTTGGCATGGAGAAACAGACGATGCAGACCGATCCGGCCCATGCGCACATCAAATGCCGAGTCGCCATATTTCCGATCCCCGGCGACAGGGTGGCCAATCGCTTGAAAATGGACGCGAATCTGGTGGGTTCGCCCGGATTCCAACACAATCTGCACCAGGGAGGCGTTGGCAAAACGGGTCAACACCCGATAGCGGGTGCGGGCAGCGAGACCGTGTTCGGCAGAGACCACGATGCGTTCCCCGGCGCGCACGATCCCCTTGGTCAGTGGCAGATCAATCAACCCCTCGGCGGGTTGCGGGCAGCCCCGGACCAGGGCCAGATACTCTTTTTCCACGGTGCCCGTGCGGAACGCGGCGGCCATCTGTCGCAAGGCCACCGGGGTTAACGCAAACAACAGGCAGCCGGAGGTGTCTTTATCCAAACGGTGACACAATTCGGGCTGGAGTGTGCTCTCTTCCCATTGCAGCAGGCGGCGCACGGCATCCACCGCGCCCCACCGGTCGCCGCTGCCACCGTGCACGGCCATCCCTTCGGCCTTGTTCAGCACCAGCAGGGCGTCATCCCGCCAGATAATCCGCTCCCGCACCGACTTGACCCAGCCATCCGGGGGAAAGGTTTGTGCCTGGGGTTCTTCCAGACGAACGGGCGGCAGACGCACCGTATCCCCCAGGGCCAACCGGACCCCGCCTTGGACCCGACCACTGTTCACCCGTACCTGTCCGGTACGCAACAACCGATGGATAAACGAATAGGGTATGCCGGGCAGATGGGTGTGCAGAAACCGGTCCACCCGCACCCCCGCATCCGCATCGGTGACCAATACCTGTTGCACCGGCGAGGATTTTTCCCCAACGCCCGCTAAATCTTTCATTCTTTTTTCGGAAGGGGCTAGACACGTCTTTACGTCCATGCGCTCTGTATCCTATAATGAGTGTCTCGTGGTCTGTTCGCTGTCGACCGGGACAAGAAAATTTTATTCTTTTCACAATTTATACACCAAAAAATATCTGAAAACGACCCGCCCCGGTGTGAAGGGACATTTCATTTGTCCTGCCCGATGTGGTCAGGGTTCTACACGAGACATAGGAGTATCACAGACAATGGCCAAACGCATGCTGGTGGACGCCACTCACGCAGAAGAGGTCCGCGTGGCGGTGGTCCAAGACCAGCTACTGATTGATCTTGACATAGAAACCGCCTCCAGGGAACAGATCAAAGGCAACATTTATCTGGCGCGTGTTACCCGCGTGGAACCCTCCCTCCAAGCCGCTTTTGTCGAATTTCACAGCGGTCGCCAGGGGTTTCTTTCCATTAACGACATTCATCCCAAATATTATCCGCCCGAAGAGTCCGAGCGGGAGAACAAGTCTGCCCCGACCGAGGCCAGCAAAGCGGCTCCTGTCGCGCAGGAGGCCGCTGGTGCAGAAAATGGTACGCCGCCCGCCAAAGAGACGGCTGCTGTCTCTGCGGACGATGACGAACTGTCCGATGAACTGCCGCCCAACGATGAGTTGCGCCCCCGGGCCAGACGCCGCCATCTGCCCATTCAACGTCTGCTGACGCGGGGCCAGACGTTGCTGGTCCAGGTGGTCAAGGAGGCCCGGAGCAACAAGGGGGCCTCGCTGACCACCCATATTTCGCTGGCGGGCCGTTATACGGTGTTGTTGCCGGAAAATTCGGGGGGCGGTGGCATCTCGCGCAAGATTACGGATCCGGTGGAACGCAAACACCTGAAAGAGGTGTTGTCCTCCATGGAAATTCCGGGTCATGTCAGTCTGATCATCCGCACCGCCGGTCTGGGGCGGACCAAACGGGAAGTGGCCCGTGACATGTCTTATCTGTTGCGCCTGTGGAAGATGATCGAAGACAAGGCCAAACAGTTGAAACCGCCTGCTCTGATTCACGAAGAGGGGGATCTGATCATTCGGGCCATCCGCGACCTGTACACCACCGACATGGAAGAAATTTTGATCGATGGTCAGGAGGGATACCGCATCGGCAAGGATTTTATGCGTCTGCTGATGCCGCGTTATGTCAAGGTGGTGCAGCCCTACAAGGATTCGCTGCCGCTCTTTGCCCGCTACCAGATCGAAAACCAGATTGAATCCATGCACGAGCGCAAGGTGTCGTTGCGGGCCGGTGGTTATCTGGTGATTGATCCCACCGAAGCCCTGGTGACCATCGACATCAATTCGGGGCGTTCGACGCGGGAAAAAGATATTGAGAGTACGGCATTCAAGACCAATCTGCAGGCGGCGGAAGAGATTGGTCGGCAATTGCGTCTGCGCGACCTGGGTGGATTGATTGTCATCGATTTTATCGACATGGATGACAAGAAGCATGTTCTGGAGATTGAGAAGCAGCTCAAGGAGGCTCTCAAGTTGGACCGGGCCAAGATTCAGCTGGGCAAAATCTCCTCTTTTGGGCTGTTGGAGCTCTCCCGGCAGCGCATGAAACCCACTTTCAACGAGACCAGTCGTCTGGAATGTCCGCGTTGCAAGGGGTTGGGGACCATCCGTTCGGTCGAGTCCGCCTCCATTCATCTTTTCCGCCAGTTGGAGGAGGAGGTTGCCAAGGGGCGGTACAATCGGTTGACCTATACCACCTCGCAGGAGATGGCCAATTATCTGCTGAACAACAAGCGCGATCAGATCCGGGCGATGGAGACGCAGCATGACACCGTGATCCTGATCTATGGTGATCCCAGTCTGCAAACGCCGGAATTTCACAAAAATCGTGTCGAGCGCACCCCGGAGGAGTTGGAGGCGCGGGAGGCGATGCAGTCCAAATGTGTGGTGGTCACGGAAGAGCCGGAGGAGGCCGACTATATTCCAGACGATATGGATGATCTGGAAGATGATTTTGATGAATGGGAAGGGCCGGAACGCAAAGCGGCCAGCAAGCCGAACGTGCCCAAGAGCAGTCTGGAACCAACCCGTGTCGTGGTGCAGGAGGTGGCGGGTCCACCGACGGAGGAGACCGTCAACCGCACCGAACCGGAAACCACAGAGAAGACCCGCCGCCGTCGTCGTCGCCGGAAAAAGTCGGGTACGCCTGTCCTTCTTGTGCCGGGTATGGAAGCCGCCGATGCTGGGGCCTCTGCCGAGGTCAATGGTGCGACGGCAGCGGAATCGCCCTCGCCGGAGGTGGCCAAGCCTGTTGCGGCTTCTGGCCGACGCCGGGCTGCGGCGACTCGTGGTGCAGAGGCAGCAAATCGGCGGGAGACGGCGGATGCAACCCGGGTTGGCACCTCTTCGCCCAGACCGTCTACAGATGAAGCCGTGGCGATTGCCGATGTGCCTGGGCTGTATCTGTTGAGCGGGGCCAATTCGGTGGGCGAGGAAAATGCCCTTGCGGTCGCCTCCCCGTCGGATGTGTTGGTGCCGGTGGTGGCAGACAATGCCCTGGAAGTCAATCCAGAGGGTGAGCCGACTGGTGCCTCGACCGCCGTGCGTCCCAGGCGACGCCGCCGGCGGCGGCGGTCTGGTGCATCGCGTGCGTCCCAGGGGTTGGAAACCACGAACCAGCAGGAAGAAACGGAAGATATGCCAGAGGAGGCCCCGGTTGAAACCGTTCTGCCACTGGCAGAGGAGACGGCAGAGACAGTTTCTCTGGAACAAGACACCGCCGATTCCTTGCCGGAGGAGGGGCCTGTAGAGGGGGGTGAACCGCCAGAGCCAGCAGAAGCACCGGCAGAACCGCCCGTGGAATTGCCTGTGGAATTGCCTGTGGAACTGCCTGTGGAACTGCCTGTGGAACTGCCTGTGGAACTGCCTGTGGAACCGCCCGTGGAACCGCCCGTGGAAGCGGAACCAAGCGTGGAACCGGAGCCGTCCGTGGAATCGCCGACAGAGGAAATCGTCGTGCCGGTTGCGACTGTGCGGCGTCGAACAGCCGGGAGAAAACCCACAGACGGTCCTCCTGCACCGAGAAAGCCACGGACACGTGCGGTGGCCGCCACCGTGACCACCCCGGAAACCACGGCTGTTCCGGTGACAGAAGATTTGCCAACCCCCCCCAAAGCCAAAACGCCCCGGACCCGAACAGTCCGCAGTAAAGGGGCGGAAGAGGCTCCGGCAGAGGAAAAAAAGCCAAGGGTTGCCCGGAAACGGGTGCCCAAGGTATCCACTGACCCGGAAACAGCAGCGGAATCGTCTTAGAGTATCTGGGCGGTCGGTTGTCTCTTCTGGGGAGGCGGTTAAATCGCCTCCCCAGAACCACTCCACCTTTTTTTCAATTGTTCCATGGGGGTTCTGTACTGCCCCACCCCCAGCACAACCACGGCCAAAATCAGAGGAATACTGTGTGACCATGAAAACATGGCACCAGGAATGCTTGCACCTTGTGCAAGCCTTTTTGCCGGGTAAATGATCCCCTTTTGCACTGGAATGACATGACGTTGACGCTCTTGTTGAGTCGCAGAGAGCTGCCAGCCGGTTGGCAGGCGGCTTTGTGGCAGCAGATACCCCGTCCTGAGCAACTCCATCTGTTTTGTCTCGCCCAGGCAACCCATCTATTGTGCGAAGATTTTTCTTTCCTGCCACCCGGTCGGCGGGTTTATTGCGCCTACAGCCATCGTCTGTTGGGTGCGTCGCCGCCACCCGAGGGTTTCCCCTTCGAGGCGGGCGGCTTGGCCACCCTGGGCGCGCTGGTGCGCGACAGCCATGGGACAATTTCCTTGCCGTATTGCCACTGGCCCGGTGCGAGAGGAGAACTGGGATTGAAAAGCATGGGTATTTTTTTGGGTGATGAACTCGACGCACAAAAAGAGGCCATTCGTCTGGCAACGGGCATGGCCGGTTGTGACCATGCCGTGACACTGTATACGCCGGTGGAACCGGAGGCGTTGCGGATGCTCCTGCCGGAGACCGACTCTCTCCTGGAGGCACTCATGGCCCTGGGGGCCGCATTCAAACTGGTCTCCCCGGATACGCCTGTCGGGAAACATGCGGTTTTGCTGCAACTGTGATCCGTGCATGGCACAGGCTCTGGGTGCAGTTTCCATGGCAATCGCATTTCAAAAATTGAGCCATTTAAACCTGTTGAGTCAAAATGGTTGCAGGAAAGTCATTGTTCCATCCCGCGCGTTTGATCTGGACCCGCAGGGCAATCGCATTTGAAATTTCTGGACGCTTGATCCTGGGATCGCGGGCGTCTCGCCCGCCTTCCTGGCTGTTAAATTTTCAGTATACAGTGATGGATGTTGGGAAAATTCCAGACATGGAATTGTCGAGGCAGCCCGGTTGCGGGCGTGGTTGTGGGCGGCGAAGTACGCCCTGCGGCCAGAGCAACAAATGGCAGTCAAGGAGTTGCTGATCGCAAGGTTGCTGGATGCCGCAGATGATTTTCCCTATATAATGTATTATGTTATAGAAGTGTTTCGTAAATATGATGAACAGACCATTAGAGAAATTATTCGCAGGGTACGTCCCGAGGAGGAAGAGCAGATGATGTCCCTATTTGCACGAGACATGTTGGCCAAGGGCAGGCAGGATGGTATTCAGATCGGCGAACTGAGAGGTGAGCAAAAAGGTGAGGTAAAAATGCTGACCCATCTGCTGCAACGTCGTTTTGGCGTCTTGCCGGAGTGGGTAACCCAGAGGGTGAGTGACGCGGATCCCTCCGCCCTTAAAATGTGGGCTGACCGTGTGTTGGACGGTTGCTCATTGGAAGGGGTGTTTGCGGACGGGGCGTGACGAGCGTCTTTTGTAACCCGTCGTCGGCAGTCGCCTTTCTTCAGAGCGTGTCGACTGCATCCCGGTTTTTCCGTCAAAACAACCGCCCCAACCGCTCCCACAGCGACCCTTCCGCTTCTGCGGCCACCTTGATGTGCAGATGCTCGCCATCGCTCTGAAAAAGAATCGCCCCCTGCTGATCCGTGCGCCAGATCCGGGCGGCGGCATCCTGCCAGCGTTGCAGCACCTGCGGGCTGGGATGATGATAAGAATTATACAACCCCACGCTGAAGGCGACATGCTCGGGATGGCTGGCGCGGACAAAGGCGGGGGTGCTGGAGGTTTTGCTGCCATGATGGGGGGCCACCAACACCGTCAACGGTTGGATGGCTTGCAGGGCCAACAGCCATTGTTCCGTGCGGGCCGTGGCATCACCTGGAATCAAAAAACGCTGCCCGGCATAGGTAATCTCGATCACCAGCGAGCGATCATTGTCATCCCTGGTCTCGCCGGGCAGGGGCGGCAGGACGGTAATTTGGGCGTCGCCGTCTGTGGTGGTGACTCTCTGGCGAATGCGTTGCACCGCCACACCCTGCTTTTCGGCCTGGGCGATCAGGCGGGCATAGACGGCATTGTGCTCTTCTGCCTCGGGAAAATCACCCAGCCACAGGCTGTCCACCTGGAAATTGCGCAACAGGCGTTCGACACCAGCCATATGGTCCATCTGCGGATGGCTGACGGCGATCCGGTTCAGGTGCCGTACCCCCAGATGCCATAGATAGGAGGAGGTGAAGGCCTCGCCGGGGTCAAACCGGGGCGAGACAAAGCCACCCGAATCAAAAACGGACCAACCGCCATGGGGGGTGTAGAGGACCACAGACTGGGCCTGGCCGACATCCAGGATGGCCAGATGCAATTGATCGGCGGGCGGCGCGCTGCGGGGCCACCACAGGGTTGGCCAGGCGAGGAGAAACAGCACGATGCGCCAACGGGTCATGCCCGCCATGCCGACGAGACCGGCCAGGGTACACAGCCCCAACCAGAACGCCAGACCGGTCAGGGACGGTCCGGGCAGACGATACCACGCGCCGGGCAGGGTGCCGATCCAGGCGATGAACAGTCGATAGGGTTCCAGACTCTCCCCCATCCCGTGCAAAAGCCAGTCGCCCAGGGGAGGGTACAGCTCATGGGCGATGATGGCCAAAAAGCCCAGGGGGGTGCAAATGACACTGACCCAGGGGACCGCCAGCAAGTTGGCCAACAAGCCGTGGGGGGTGAGGCGGTGAAAATAGTAGGCCGTCCAGGGGGTGGTGATCGCCGAGGCCACCACGGTGGTCATCACCAGACCGATGGCATGGTTGCGCCATCCGCGTCCTTTCTGGAACAGGGGCATAAAAAACATCAACCCGATGACGCTCAAAAAGGAGAGTTGAAAGCCGGGGGCAAAAAGCTGCCACGGTTGATAGGTCAACAGCACCATGGCGGCGAAGGTCAGGACGCGCCACAGTTGGCGGGTGCGGCCCACGGCGATGGCCAGGAGCAAAAAACTGGTCATCAGGGTGGCCCGTTGGGTGGAGATCGACCAGCCCGCCAGAAAGGCATAGGCCACGGTGGGCACCAGGGTCAGGAGGGCGACCGGTTGCTTGATGTCCCACCGTCGGGAGAGGGGAAGGCACACCACCAACAACAGACGCAAGGCAAAAAAACTCCACCCCGCCACCAGACCCACTTGCAGGCCAGAGATGGCTACGAGGTGAAAAGTCCCGGAAACCACCAGATCTTCGGTCAGTTTTTCATCCAGAAAGCCGGTTTTGCCCACCATCAAGGCCTCGACCAGACCCCGTTCGGTCGTGGGCAACTGGTCGGCGATCCATTGGGAGAGGGTTTGTCGATAGCGGTTCCAACTCCATTCCACGGCGGGTGTGACCCGTTCGACGGGCTTGCGGGAGGAACCGAAGGCCAGGATGCCCTGTTGGTGTTGGAAACGGGCATAGTCAAACCCGCCGGGATTGCGGGTCGAGTCGACCGGTTTGAGATGGGTATGAATCCGTACCCAGTCGCCGGGAATGGCGGTGATTGGTTCTTGCACATGCAGGGTCATCTGGACCTGGCCCGGAATCGGGACGGGGGCGGGGAGGGGATTGATCCCGGCGGGTGCCACGGCGCGATCCAGGATCAACTGCACGGAATCGGGGCGATCCTGGCGTTCCACGACCATTCCTTCCAGAAAGATCGCCTGGTTGGTCAACGCAGTCGGAAAGGGGGGGAGGGGTCGTTGTTGCCAGGCCATGCTGGCCACGCCCAGCAGGAGGCCGAACAGGGCGGGGAACAGCGACGTGTTCCTGCTGCGCCACAGCCAAAAGGAGACGCCAGCGACGAGCCATGCCATGCCGGTCATGGGCAGCCAGCCGTCGGCCAACTCCGGGGAACAGAGGGTGATGACCGCGATTTGGCAAAACAGGGCCAGGGCCGGGCCGGAAATTTTTTCGGGTTGCTTGTCGATCTCCATGGCGGACCTGTGCTGGTTATCAAGGGGGTCCGGGGGGGATTATCCCCCCCGGTGGGGTCCAGGGGCAAAGCCCCTGGTGGGGTCCGGGGCGAAGCCCCGGAAAACAAGGCCCTGGGGATGGGGTCAACAAGATGTTGCTACGGCATCTTTTTTTGATTCGCAGCCCTGTGATGTCCCGTTTCGGGGCTCCGCCCCGAGCCCCGCCAGGGGCTTTGCCCCTGGACCCCACCAGGGGGATAATCCCCCTGGACCCCTGCCAATTTAACGACTTTCTGCGATGTGTGTAAGGGAATGGGCTTCGCCGCCACCACGATCAAGGCCCTGCCTCCATCCGCTTTGGCCATTGTACACCCATTTGATTTTATTATAGAATGGCTTCCTTTCAGACGCAGGAAGAATCTGTCTTGCAGCAAAAACAGTTAACAATCATTATGTTACTGTTCCTGTCTGCCCAAAGCGTATAACCGGGACAAAGGAGATGTTTACCCATGGGACGTGTTTTTAATTTCAGTGCCGGTCCAGCCGTGTTGCCCGTGCCAGTCTTGGAACAGGCGCGTGATGAGATGTTGGAGTATGCCGACAGTGGCATGTCGGTGATGGAGATGAGCCACCGCTCCAAGGCGTATATGGCCATTATTGCCAAGGCGGAAGCCTTGTTGCGCGAATTGTTGCACATCCCGGAGAACTATGCCGTCTTGTTGTTGCAGGGGGGAGCCTCGTTGCAGTTTTCCATGATCCCCATGAATCTGCTGACCGATCCGGCGCACCAGAGTGTGGATTATGTCGTGACCGGCAGTTGGGCGGAAAAAGCCATTGAGGAGGCCAGGCGGCAATGTGCCGATGTGCGGGTGGCGGCCAGCACCAAAGCGGTCAATTATGCCCGCATTCCCAGCCAGGCGGAACTGACGTGCAATCCCGGCGCGGCCTATTGCCATATCACCTCCAACAATACCATTTTCGGGACCGAATACCATTATACCCCGGAGACGGGGGCGGTGCCGTTGGTGGCGGATATCTCCTCCAATGTGCTCTCCCGACCCATGGATATTGCCCGTTTTGGTTTGTTGTATGCCGGGGCGCAAAAAAATCTGGGCCCGAGTGGCGTCACCGTGGTGATTGTGCGCAAGGATCTGCTGGGACGCCGTTCGGATCTGCCGCACATGCTGGATTATAAAATCCATGCCGATGCGGGTTCCATGTTCAATACCCCGCCTACCTATGCCATTTATATTCTGGGTCTGGTGCTGCAATGGACCAAGGATCAGGGGGGGGTGGCCGCCATGGAACAGCGCAATGTGCGCAAGGCGGCCAAGCTGTATGCGGCCATCGATGGTTCATCTTTTTATCACTGCCCCACGGAGCCGATCAGCCGTTCGCGGATGAATGTTCCTTTCACCCTGGCCGATGCCGGCAAGGATGCCCTGTTTTTGGCTGAGGCCAAAAAGGTGGGCTTGGTCACCTTGGCGGGCCATCGTTCGGTGGGCGGGATGCGCGCCTCTTTGTATAACGCCATGCCGGAGGAGGGGGTGGATGCCTTGATTGGCTTCATGGCCGAATTTGAACGGGTGCATGGCTGATCCGGCCACCGACCAGGAGGCACCGGTTCGGATCCGGTTTGAGCGGGGCTCGTTGACGATTATCGGTTCCGGCGCGCAGTTGGCTCCGGTGGCGCACCATATCCGCTGGGATGAACGCACGGACTGTTTCCGGGCGGAGGCCCGGCGGTATGGGCCGATTCTCCTGACCCTGCATCGCCTGAAAACCCCGTTTCAGGATGAGGCGCGGCGGTTTTCTCCCCGTTCGTTTCAACTGGCGCAAACGGTCCAGCCGCGGCCACACCAGGCGCAGGCCTTTGCCGCCTGGTTGGCCGCCAGGCGGCAGGGGGTGGTGGTGTTGCCCACCGGGTCGGGCAAGACGCTGGTGGCCCGCATGGCGATTGCCCACACGCAACGGGATGCCCTGATCCTGGTGCCCACCCTGGACCTGATGCAGCAATGGCATGAGCAATTGCTGGCCTGCTTTGCGCTGCCCATTGGTTTGCTGGGCGGCGGGGAGAGCCAGTTGGAATCGATCACGGTCAGCACCTACGATTCGGCCTATTTGCGCATGGAGCAGATTGGTGATCGGTTTGGTTTGTTGATTTGCGATGAATGTCATCATCTGCCCGCCGCCACGACCCGGTTGGCGGCCATCATGAGCATCGCGCCCTTTCGCCTGGGATTGACGGCGACCCCGGAACGGACCGACGGTCAGGAGGAGGATCTCTATGATCTGATTGGTCCGTTGTGTTATCGCAGTGAGATTGCTGATCTGGAGGGTGAATATCTCGCGCCGTATCGTTTGGAGCCGGTGGCGGTGGTGCTGGATCCCGATGAGCGGGTGGCCTATGACAACGCCTATGCCCATTATCGGGAATTTGCGCGCAACTGTGGGGTCCAGTTGAGCAAGCCGAACGGTTGGAGTCAGTTTGTGCAGGTCTGTTACCGGTCGCAGGAGGGGCGGGCGGCCTATCAGGCCTATCGTTTGCAGAAGCGGCTGGCCAGGGCCTCGCGGGCCAAATTGCGCACGGTCTGGGCCTTGTTGCGGCGACATCAGGGGGAGCGGGTTTTGTTGTTTACCGATGACAATGCCACGGCATATGCCATCGGGGAGACCTTTTTTTTGCCGGTCATCACCCATCATACCCGTTTGGCCGAACGGAAAAAAATGCTGGAGGGTTTTCGGGCGGGGACGCTGCCGTTTCTGGTCAATTCACACGTGTTGAACGAGGGGGTGGATGTGCCGGATGTGGCGGTAGGTATTATTGTTTCCGGCAGTGGTTCGGTGCGGGCGCATGTGCAGCGGTTGGGGCGCATATTGCGTCCCCAGGTCGGCAAGCAGGCCGTCTTGTACGAGTTGGTCTCGGAAGGGACTGCCGAGACCTTTACCAGTGAAAAACGTCGGCAACATGCGGCGTATCAGAGGTGAGGGGAACCGGGATTGTTCCTGGGATGTGAGGGAAAAAAGAGATGACTTCTTATCCGCCATTGACGTATACTCCTGAATGAAGATTATCGAAACATCGCTGTTTGCGCGCCAGATCCAGGCGTTGATGGCGGACGATGATGATCGGTTGCTGCAAGCGGCATTGATTCTGCGACCAGAACTCGGAGATCTCATCCAGAACAGTGGGGGCATCCGCAATGTGCGCTGGAGTCTGCCGGGACAGGGCAAACGGGGAGGCTCTCGGATCATTTATTTTTGGGCGGTGACTGACGATACCATTCTGATGTTGCTGGTTTATCCCAAGAGCGCACAGCAGGAGTTGACCCCAACCCAGTTACGGGCATTACGCAAAATAGTGGAGGAGGAGTTTGACCATGGATGATGCACTGTTCGCAGAGTTGGAGCAAAGTATTCGGGAGGCGGGACGCATTCGGCGCGGAGAGGCGCAGCCCTCTCGTGAGTTTCGGTTTGATGCGCCGGACGTGAAGGCCATCCGGGAAAGGACCGGGCTTTCACAATCCGGGTTTGCCCAGTTGATTGGTGTCAGTGTCAAGACGCTGCAAAATTGGGAGCAGGGGAGAAGGCACCCGCAGGGACCGTCCAGGGCCTTGTTGACCATTTTTCACGCGCAACCCCGCATGGCGGTTGCCGCTTTGCATGGATCAAGCGTTCATCCATAAGGGGTGATTGTTGTGGAAAAACGGTATCAGGTGTTTGTCAGTTCAACCTATACGGGCCTTATCAGAGAGCGGCAGGAGGTCATGCGGGTTCTGCTCGAATCGGATTGCATCCCGTCAGGTATGGAATTGTTTCGAGCAGCCCTGTCTCTTCTTGACCATCTTTCGCACGCAACCCGCCAGGGTCGCGGCCGCTTTCATCCACAGGAGGCCGTTGTCGCCCCCAGAGGGATGTATATCCTACCTGGCCAACAGATGCAGGCTGCCAACCGGCATGATCTGCGCGGCCTGTTTGACCTGCTCCGCCAACGTCTTGGCCCGGAAAAATAACATCACCCCTTCGTCCAGAGTCTCCCAACACAAGGTGCGCATTCTCCGTCTGAATTTTTCAGAGATATCCTGCAACGCCGTGCCAACTGTCAACGCTCTGTTCATCTGCCGCTCCTGGAAGATAGTGTCTCGAATCCTGCACAGAAGGGAAGCAGATTTCATGCCGTGTGTTTTTCATGATTGATTTATAATGCAAAATCGAACATGACGACTGTCTCGTGCCAGCTTTCCATTGGGTTTTGTCCAGTCTGTGACGGGGCGGGTGTCGGAATGATGACGACGGGATGACTGCCAGCGGGATTACAGCCGCATTTGTAAAATGGTCGCCACCGCGTTGCCATCGATGTTGCCCAACTCGCCCAACCGCACCCGCCGCGCCGTCAACCGCTCCGCCACCGCCGTCACTGCTTCCTGGCCAATGCCATACTCCGACAGGCGCGTCTTGACCCCCACCTCCCGGAAAAATGCCTCGGTTCGCTCAATGGCGGCCAGGGATAACTGTTCCGGGGATCCTTCGGTCATTCCCCACACCCGCCGCCCATACTGCACCAGCTTTTCCTCCTTGGTCGCCCGGTTGTACAGCCAGACTCCCGGCAACACCACCGCCAGCGATTGACCATGATCCAGGCCATACAGAGCCGTCAACTCGTGCCCAATGAGATGGGTGGACCAATCCTGCGGCACCCCACAGCCGATCAAACCGTTCAATCCCTGGGTGGCACACCACATCAGATTGGCCCGTACCGCATAATCCTGGGGCGCGGCCCGCACCTGGGGGGCCGCTTCGATCAAGGTCAGGAGAATGGCCTCCGCCTGCCGATCCTGTAACGCCGCCTGCACGGGCTGGGTGAGATATTGCTCCAGGACATGCACAAAGGTATCCACAATGCCGTTGGCGATCTGCCGGGGATGCAGCGAAAAGGTGGTGGTGGGATCCAGGAGGGCAAAACGTGGATACAGATACGGACTGCCAAAGCCCAGCTTTTCCTGGGTGGAGGCGCGGGAGATGACGGCAAAACCGTTCATTTCCGAGCCGGTGGCGGGCAATGTTTGTACACAGCCCAGGGGCAGAGCCCGCTCCACCGGGGCCTCTTTGGTCAACAGGGTCCAGGGATCACCCACAAACGGGGTGGCGGCGGCAATCAACTTGGTGCCATCCAGGACCGATCCACCCCCCACGGCCAGCAGAAAGGTGATTCCTTCCTGCCGACAGATGTCGACCGCGCGCAGGCAGGTTTCATAACGGGGATTGGCCTCCAGGCCGCCAAACTCCAACAGCGGCCAGTCATGCAAGGCGGCCAAGACCCGCTGGTAAACGCCGTTGCGCTGGATGGAACCCTGCCCATAGGTCATCATCAATCGGCTGCCCGCCGGGATCAAGGTCGGCAGTTGCGCGATGGCATCATCGCCAAAGAGAATATGGACGGGATTGTGATAGGCAAAATTGTACATGGATTTTTCCTGTGATAAGGATGGACGGGCTTCCTGAAAATCCCGGTACCGGATGGCATGGTCATGGTTTGGGATTGTGCAAAATTTTTTCCGCACAAAAAAGGGCAATTCGTGGGATATCCCGAGTCTGGTTGCTTTTTTCTGCGCTGTTTTCCCGGCTGGACAGGACGTTATTGGAATGGTTGTTGCTAGTACAATTAAGGTAGGTCATGCCGGGGTGTTGTCCCGTTCCGCAGCAACAGGAGTCAACCATGGCTGGCGATGCCATTGTGGTCCGAGGGGTTTGCAAAAAATTTGCCGACCAGAGGGTGTTGGACCGCCTGGATTTGCGCGTTGTGCCGGGCGAATTGTTTGGTCTGGTGGGTGGCAATGGGGTGGGCAAGACCACCTTGTTGCAGTGCATCCTGGATTTTTTGCCATTGGATGGCGGTGAGATTCAGATTTTTGGGGTGGCACATACGGTGGTTCGGGCTCGGATCCCGGTCTCCTATCTGCCGGAACGGTTTAATCCACCCCCTTTTTTGACAGGACGTGAATTTTTACATACCATGGCCCGGTTTTATGGCAATCCCTGGAATGCGGTGGTCACGGAAGAGATGTCGGGCGCGTTGGCCCTGGATCCGGTCGCCCTGGACCAGCCCATCCGTACCCTTTCCAAAGGGATGACCCAAAAGCTGGGCCTGGCTGCCTGTTTGTTGAGCGGCAAAGCGGTGCTGCTCCTGGATGAGCCGATGAGTGGTTTGGACCCCCAGGCGCGTATTCTGCTCAAGCGACGTCTCTTGCATCTGCAACAGGCCCAGGGCACCACGGTCCTGTTCAATACGCACCTGTTGGCCGATGTGGCGGAGATTTGTGACCGCATGGGTATTCTGCACCGTGGCCAGTTGTGTTTTGTGGGTACTCCGGCGGCCTGTCTGGCACACCATGGCGGGACCACCCTGGAAGAGGCCTATCTGCGGGCGATTCAGGCGGTGTGACCCGTGCCCGTTGCGGGGCAGCGGTGCGGAGGCATCGTTGCGGGAGGCAAAAACGGTTTGTGTCTCGTGTTGAAGGGACGGACAACAACAAAAATGGTCATAAAACGCATGATTCGCCTGTTTTTCACCCTCAATGAGTGGTTGGTCAACCTGTGGGTCTCCTGGACCCAGGATGTTGGGAGTGCGTGGTACGCGCTCAATCAGGAGATGGTCTCTCTGTACCAACAGGGCGCGTATGACCATGCCATTGAGGTGGCGGAGCGTGTCCTGGCCATGGCGGACAAGCGGTTTGGTCCGGCCCATCCCCAGGTGGCGACGAGTCTGAACAATCTGGGTCTGTTTTATCGTGCCAGAGGGCGGTATACCCAGGCGGAAGCGTGCTATCAGCGTGCCTTGACCCTCTTTGAGCAGGCCCTGGGCCCGGTTCATCCCGATGTGGCGACGAGCCTGAATAATCTGGCGACGCTGTATTGTGTGCAAGGCCTCCATGCGCAGGCGGAACCATTTTGCAAACGTGCGCTGGCGATTGCAGAACAGGCCCTGGGTCCTGACCATGCCGACGTGTTGGACAATTTATCTGCCCTGGCGGAGTTGTACCGCGTCCAAAAGCAGTATGCGGCGGCCGAACCGCTCTATCAGCGGATGTTGGTCCTGCGTGAGGAACGCCTTGGCCCGGAACATGCCGAGGTTGCCCGGACTCTGAACACCCTGGCGGAGTTGTATCGCATCCAGGGCCATTATGTTCAGGCGGAGCCTTTATACCAACGGGTGCGGCAGATACGGGAAAACGCCCTGGGTGCGGACCATCCCGAGGTGGCGACGAGCCTGCATAATCTGGCGACCCTCTACTATGCCCAGGGTCGGTATGCCGAGGCAGAGCCCTTGTACCAGCGTGCCTTGGCCATTCGTGAGCAGGTTTTGGGGGTCGAGCATACCGATGTGGCTCAGATTTTGAATAATCTGGCGTTGCTTTACGATACCCAGGGCCAGTATGCGCAGGCGGAGCCGCTTTATGAGCGTGCCCTGGCGATTCGGGAGCGTGTCCTGGGCCCGGAACATCCCGACGTGGCCAGGAGTTTGAACAACCTGGCCGCCTTTTACAATGCGCGCGGCCAGTATGTGCAGGCCGAGCCGCTTTATTGCCGGGCCCTGGTCGTGCGTGAGGCACTCCTGGGTGCTGATCATCCCGATGTGGCGGGCAGTTTGAACAATCTCGCCCTGCTGTACAGTGCCCAGGGGCAATATCTGCGGGCCAAACCTCTGTATGAACGGGCCTTGGCCATCTTTGAGGTGGCATTCGGTTCGGAGCATCCCAACGTGGCGACCGGCTTGAATAATTTGGCGGAAATTTACCGGGTTCAGGGTCAGTATGCGCAAGCCGAGCCGCTCTATCAGCGTGCCTTGGCCATTCGTGAACAGGTGTTTGGTCCGGAGCATCCCCATGTGGCGGGGAGCCTGAACAATCTGGCGTTGCTCTATCGTGCCCAGGATCAGTATGCGCAGGCGGAACCGTTGTACCAACGGGCGTTGGTCATCTTTGAGCAGGTGTTTGGGGCGGCACATCCCAGCGTGGCCACCAGTTTGATCAATCTGGCGGGTGTCTATCGTGCCCAGAGTGATTATGCGCAGGCCGAACCGCTCTACCGGCGGGCATTGAGCATCCGTGAAACCTTGTTTGGTCCCTCTCATCCCAGTGTGGTGGCCTGTCTGGGCAACCTGGCCGACCTGTATCGATCCATGGGGTTGACCGCAGAGGCGTTGGAGATGGAGGAGCGGGTGCATCGCGCCCGGGCCAATTGAGATCCGACACGAGTTTACGTGCCCCCTGATCTGGCACCCGACATGGCCATACCATTCACCTGTTTGGTGACATGGCCAAGCAGTTGTTCGGCCCATAAGACCGACAGGTTTCGGTCCAACGGTTCATCCCATTGGCTGGATTCATAGCGGCATTGCACGGCGAATGGATTGAATCCCTCCACCCACTGGAAGCGGTCCATCGCTGCCCCGTTTTCTGTCAAAATGATCAAAAGACGATGCAATTCATGGGTTTTTGGATACACCACCCCCAGAGCCGCAAGCCAAGCCTTGAGGGCTTTTTCGACGGTTTGCTGAATATGAAAGCCAAAAATGGCATCGGAAAAATCTTCAACCTGCCGCGCCATGACACGGGACGCCTTGAGGTCATCGTTGGCCAGGGCCAGCAGGGATAAAGCGTGCTCATCTGCGCTCATACACCACCTTTCCCTCCCGCAGGGCACAGCACACCACATGGTTGACGCTCTCTCGCCAATGTGTCACCTCCTCGGGAGAAAAGAGCAAAAAATCAAACGACGCAGGTAAATGGCCCATGGCCGACCAGAAACGGGCCAACAACCGTCTTCTCCCATGCTGGCGGATCACCGCCTCGGAGGCCACCACCAACAGGTCGACATCCGAGTCGGCATTTCCATCCCCCCTGGCTCGGGAACCAAACAGGATGATCTGTTCCAGGTTGGCTTCTTGAACCAGTCGGCGTACCGCTTCGGTTACCAATGTCTCTGCATCTGCCTGTGTCAAAACGGTCATGGACCAGAGCCTCGGTTATTGTTGCGGCCTTTGCTGGGGAGGGCGGTGAACCGCCCCCCCCCAGATCCCCCCACCCTTTTTTTAATAATATTTATCAAGGGGGTCTGGGGGGGATTATCCCCCCCGGTGGGGTCCAGGGGCAAAGCCCCTGGTGGGGTTGGGGGCAAAGCCCCCACCGTCTGTGCAAACTCTAACACACCCCCGTTGCAAACACCAACCCCTCTGCCCCGACGGTGAGATGGATGGTCTCGCCATCCCGGAACCGACCGGCCAGAATACCTTCCGCCAACGGATCCTGCACGAGTTGCTGTATCACCCGCTTGAGTGGACGTGCCCCGTAGACCGGATCATAGCCCTGATCGGCCAACAATTGCCGTGCCTCCGGGGAGAGCACCAGGCTAATCTTGCGCTCTCCCAGCAATTTGGTCAGTCGCGCCAACTGAATCTCCACAATGGCGGCCATCTGCTCCCGTTCCAGACGACGAAAGACAATGATCTCATCCAACCGGTTGAGAAATTCAGGCCGAAACAGGGCGCGCAGGGCCTCCCGTGCCTCCAGGTCAGCCGCTGCCGCCCCTTCCGAGCTGTTCCACTCCCCGCTGAGATATTGCGAACCGGCATTGGAGGTCATGATGACCACCGTATTGCGAAAATCCACCGTCCGCCCCTGACTGTCGGTGAGACGTCCCTCATCCAGCAGTTGCAGCAATATATTGAATACCTCGGGATGGGCCTTTTCGATCTCGTCCAGCAGCACCACACTGTAGGGACGCCGCCGCACGGCCTCGGTCAATTGTCCGCCCTCTTCATAGCCCACATAACCGGGCGGTGCCCCCACCAGGCGGGAGACCGAATGCCGCTCCATATATTCGGACATGTCAATCCGCACCATGGCCTGGTCATCATCAAAGAGAAAGGCCGCCAGGGCCTTGGTCAACTCCGTCTTGCCCACCCCGGTCGGACCGGTAAAAATAAACGAACCAATGGGTCGATTGGCATCCTGCAACCCGGCCCGCGAGCGACGCACCGCCCGTGACACCGCCCGCAAGGCCGCCTCCTGCCCCACCACTCGCTGCCCCAGTCGCTGCTCCATCTGCAACAGCTTGTCCCGCTCCCCCTCCAACATGCGGGCCACCGGAATGCCGGTCCAGTGGGAGACGATGGCGGCAATATCATTTTCGCCCACCTCTTCCCGCAACAGACGGTTTTGCACCCCCTCGGCGGCCTGCTGGGCCGCCACCAATTGCGCCTCCAGGGCCGGAATTTCACCATAGCGGAGTTGCCCGGCCTTTTCCAGATGGGCCAACCGTTCGGCCTCTTCCAGTTCAAACCGCTTCCGCTCCAGAGACTCTTTCAGCGTTTGGACCTGGGCGATGGCCCCCCGTTCCTGGTTCCACAAGGCCGTCAGTTGGATCGAGGTCTCTTTCAAATCGGCCAACTCTTTTTCCAGGATTGCCAGTCGCTCCCGGCTGGCCTCATCCTTCTCCTTGGTCAAGGCCAGCCGCTCAATCTCGCGCTGCAAAATTTTGCGGTCCACCTCATCGATCTCTTGCGGCTTGGAGGTGAGTTCCATGCGAATGCGCGCCGCCGCCTCATCCATCAGGTCAATGGCCTTGTCCGGCAGAAAGCGGTTGGTAATATAGCGATGGGAGAGGGTCACCGCCGCCACAATGGCCCCATCGGTGATGCGTACCCCGTGATGCAGCTCATATTTTTCCTTGATGCCGCGCAGAATGGAGATGCTGTCGACCACATTCGGCTCGCCCACCAGTATCGGCTGAAACCGTCGTTCCAGGGCGGCATCCTTTTCGACATGTTTGCGGTATTCATCCAGGGTGGTGGCTCCGACACAGTGCAAATCGCCCCGCGCCAGGGCCGGTTTCAGCAGATTGGAGGCATCCATGGCCCCGTCTGCCCGTCCCGCGCCCACCAGGGTGTGCATCTCGTCGATAAACAGAATGATCCCCCCGGCGGCCTCCTGCACATCCTTGAGCACCGCCTTGAGCCGCTCCTCAAACTCGCCACGAAATTTGGCCCCGGCAATCAAGGCACCCATATCCAGGGCGACCAGTCTTTTATGTTTGAGCGATTCCGGCACATCCTCGCGAACGATGCGTTGCGCCAGTCCTTCCGCAATCGCCGTCTTGCCCACCCCCGGTTCGCCAATCAGGACCGGATTGTTTTTGGTGCGCCGCGAAAGTACCTGGATGGTGCGCCGGATCTCCTCATCCCGCCCGATTACCGGATCCAGCTTGCCCTGCCGCGCCAGTTCTGTCAGATCACGGGCATATTTTTCCAGGGCCTGAAAGGTGCCTTCCGGGTCCGGGGAGGTGATGCGCTGCCCCCCCCGCACCCCCTTGAGAGCCTCCAGCACTTTTTTTTCTGTGATGCCAAAGGTGCGGAACAGACGGGCCAGGGCGTCATCTTCTTTGCTCTCGGCGGTCATGGCCAACAGAAAATGTTCCGTGGAAATATATTCATCCTTGAGCGTTTCGGCGCGTTTTTCCGCGTGCATACAGAGCGTTTGCAGCCGTCGCGACGAGATGAGCTGATCGACCCCTTCCACCCGAGGGAAACGGTCCAATATTTTTTCGACGGCAACCAGCAGGGCGCGATGGGCCACCCCCACCTTTTCCAGGATGGGACGGGTCAACCCCTCTTCCTGGGCCAGCAAGGCAGCCAGCAGATGTTCCGGCTCCAATTGTTGATGGGAACGACTGGAGGCCAGTTGTCCCGCCGTCTGCAAGGCTTCCTGGGATTTGGTGGTAAGACGGTCCTGACGCATGGATCCACTCCTGAGGGAGAAAAGGCGATGGCAATTCCGGCAACCGCAAGCGGTTCTGATTGCCTACCCTTTAATAGATAGGGACGAAATGGGGCATGGCAAGGTGGGGGGCGCAGAAAAGCGGGATGGAGACCGGGAATGGTCTCTCCCCACGGTAAATTTGTTCTCGGCCAGGGAAGCTACGAAACGGTAGCGCGACAGGTGTTTTGCGTCATACGGAGGTAGTCAAATACCAACCGCACACTCATAGTCAGTTGCCGCATCTTCTGAGCTA
>JADFYM010000319.1 GCA_015233035.1 Magnetococcales bacterium | reverse complement strand
TCGGCCATTCCAGGCAGACCCCTGGATCCCCGCCTTCGCGGGAATGACGAGCGAATTTCGTGTCATACCCATTCCCGTCATGCCCGCGAAGGCGGGCATCCAGGAGAGTTCGTGGACGAAACGATGATCAAGGCCCCCTTGATCGATATTTTATTCAAACTGCGCCTGAAACTGCCGGAACGCCTCCTGTACCATCTGCAACTCTTGCCGCAACCCGGCCACCTCCGTCTCCAGTTGCGTCACCCGGACCGACAGAGACGAACCACTGCTGGCCGACTCTTTCTCTTCCTCCCGCTCCGCCCACTCGGCCAGATCCGGCGGTCCCATCAACATGTGCATGTACCGCTGCTCTTTCCGACCCGGTTGCCGGGGCAGAAGAGAGACCCAGGGCGGCGAAATATCCATCAAATCTTTCAGATATCGCTCGACCGTCTCCAACTCCGGGAACGGGTGCATCCGACTGGCATGACCCCGCAATTCGCCCACCGTTTGCGGCCCCCGAATGAGCAGTTCACACAAAATGGCCGCCTCCTGGGGCACAAACTTGAACCGGTCGGTAAAAAAATGGCGATATTTGCGCACCCGACTGCCCGGAATGTCACTGCCAATCGCCAACGTCTTGCCGCACAACCCCTCCACTGCCGCCTTGACCTCGGCCGGGTCATAGCTGACCACCGGAAAACGGTTCGATTTTTGGTTGCAGGCGTTGGTCAGGGCATTCAACGTCAGCGGATACTGCTCCGGCGTGGTCAACTCCTTTTCCATCAGGGAGCCCAAGACCCGCACTTCGATGGCACTCAGTTCTTTCATGGCTGTTTATCTCTCCGTCAGTATGGTGGCCACAACCCTGGGGGCTTCGCCCCCAAACCCCCACCGGGGGGGATAATCCCCCCCGGGCCCCCTTGCTCATCAAAAAATCATGCCGCACAGCCTGAATCAGCCACGGCGACCTTGGGATGCCGAAATTGCTCCCGCAACAAGCTTTCCACCGCCTTGACCGCTCTCGGGTCCACAAACACCCGCGCCTCCCGCCGCCGACTCCCCCCCAACTGATCAATCAAGGTCGACACCCGCTCCGCCGGACGAATGATCGCCCGACCGACCCCCTGCCCCTCCTCCACCGTCTGGATCGGCTCCACCTTGCCCGCCATATACTGCAAATGGGCATAAGGTGCCCGCTCCACCCGATCCACCCGCGCCAGCAGATATAACGGCAACACCCCATGCGTCCCATCGGGATGCTGGACCGTCACCGGGGTATGCCCCCTCTGCTGAAAAAACTGGTCCACCGCATCCGCCACCGCCGGATCATGAATCTGTTCACTGACCACCGGTTCGGCCCCCGCCAAGTGCCAGAGCAGACGGCGATAGACCGGCTTGCGATCCCGCAACAAACGGCTTTTCCAACGCAATTCGGCAGCGGCAGGCGAATGGGGCTCCAACGCCGCCCAACACCCCACCGCACCATCCAGCACGGCATCATCCAACAGCAAATAGTCCTCAATGGCCAACGCCTGCCCGGTGCGCATGGCCGCCAGAAACCGCCGCAGAGGAACCGGCGTCTGGGCCGGCAGCCCCCCCTCCTCCTGCTCATACCACAACAATAATTGAAACAGATGGACGATCAACACCTCGAAGGCCCGCACCGTCTTGTGATCATAGACCTGCCGATACATGTGGTCCCGCGCCACAATATAACTCTCCAGGGCCGATGGACCTTTGGAAATTTCCACACACAGAAAAAAATCATCCCCCACGCGACAGGCCCGAAAGCTGTGCAGCAGCCATTCCAGATCATAGTGGCCATAGGAGACCCCGGTAAAATGGGCATCCCGCAGGAGATAATCCATGCGATCGGCATCCAGTTGGCTGGAGATGATCTGTCGGCCAAACACCGGGCACCCCGCCGCCACCTCGGCCCCCAGCAAAATTTTCAGTCCCTGTAAAAACCGCTCCCCGGACACGTGCAGTCGCTGGCAATGGTGCAGGATGGCCTGCCGCAAGCCCCCCTCCCGCGCCACCATGCGCCAGCCCAACTGTTCGTGGTGGACCAGATCGGGTGCAATCATTTCAAAGACATGGGAATAGGGTCCATGCCCCACATCGTGCAACAAAGCCGCCACCTTGATTTGCAGGATGGTCTCCCGATCCAGCGGCGCATCGGCCCGGTGCAGCAGGGTGGCCAGGATGCGCTTGGCCAGATGCAGCGTCCCCAGGGCATGGGAAAAACGGGAATGTTCCGCCGAAGGATAGACCCGATCCGCCGGTCCCAGTTGGCGAATCCGCCGCAGACGTTGCATCTCCGGGGTATCCACCAGATCCAGCAGCAACGCATCGCCCCAATCGACCGGATCAGCCGCCGGTCCATCCCCCTCACGGTGCAGGGAGATCATGTTATGCACCGCATCCCGGAACACTTTATAGGTCATGGAGCCGATCCCTGACCGGCCACGGCCTGCAATACACTCCAGTAATATTCATATTTGGCCAATCGGTGCCGGTCGGCATCGCTGAGGGGGGCAGGCAGACGGCGCACATCCCGATTGTCTTCCAGGTCCAGCAACTTGATTTGCACGGCCAGGGGATCGGTTTGCAGCCGGTCGATATATTCCGGATAGGTCTGCTCCGGGCGATGGGTCAGCAGATCCAGCGCGGTCAAAATGGTCTCGGAAAACCCCTCCTGGCGCAACTGTTCCAGGGTCAGCGGGGTGTCTTCCACGGTATCGTGCAGCAGGGCAACGATGCGGGCGGTGTCATCCTGGGCGCGCAACATGAGGCGCAAGGGATGGAGAATATAGGGTGCGCCGCTCTTGTCCACCTGACCCAGATGGGCCGTGACCGCCAGAAACAGGGCGCGCTCCAGGGTGGCCACCGGCTCAAACCACGTTCAACATGCGTTCCAGGGCCACCCGCGCCAAGGCCGCCTCCCGTGCGGGCACCTGAATGCGATTGACCACATGGTCTTGCACCAGATTTTCCAGCACCCAGCACAGATGGGGCAGATCAATGCGAAACATGGTGGCACAAAGGCAAATGGTGGGACACAAAAAATGGATCTCCTGGTCGGGCAGCTCTTTTTTCAGGCGATTGACCAGATTCAGTTCGGTGCCGATGGCCCATTTGGAACCGGATGGAGCCGCCCGGACCCGATCCTGTATCTGCTCGGTGGAACCCAGATAATCGGCCTGCTGGCAAACCTCGAAGGTGCATTCCGGGTGAACGATCACCTGAATACCGGGCACCCGCTGGCGAAACGAGGTGATATGGGCGGGTTGAAACATCGTATGGACCGAGCAAAAACCATCCCAGAGGAGGATGCGGGCCCGCTGGATCTGTTCGGCGGTCAGGCCACCATTGGGCAGGCCGGGTTGCCACAAGGCCATCTCTGCCAGGGGAATGCCCAGACGGTGGCCCGTGTTGCGGCCCAGATGCTGGTCCGGGAAAAACAGCACCTTTTCCCGCCGGGCAAAGGCCCATTGCAAAATTTTTTCGGCGTTGGAGGAGGTACACACGGTGCCGCCGTGTTCCCCGCAAAAGGCCTTGAGGTCGGCGGTGGAGTTGACATAGGTCAGCGGGGTAATTTTTTGCTCGCAGTCGAGGAAGGTGGACAATTCGCGCCAGGCCCGTTCGACGCTGGGCAGATCGGCCATATCGGCCATGGAGCAACCGGCGGCCCAATCGGGCAGGATGACCGCCTGTTCGGGAGTGGAGAGAATATCGGCCACCTCGGCCATAAAATGGACGCCGCAGAAGACGATAAAGCGGGCCGCCGTCCGCTGGGAGGCCAGACGGGCCAGTTTGAGCGAATCGCCGGTCAGATCGGCAAACCGATAGACCTCTTCGCGCTGATAATGGTGCCCCAGAATGAGACAACGCTCGCCCAGACGACTCTTGGCGGCCTGGATGCGGGCGGTCAGGATGTCATCCGGGAGCAGATTCAAGGGTTCCAGTGGTACCGGTGGCAGGACGGTCATGGGGTGTGCTTTCCCGTGCAAAAAAGGGGGGTGGATGGCAAAAAAAGACCATTCTACCCCGTTATGAGCAGGACGGGAAGAGTCTTTTCGGCTCTGGTCACTGTTTCGGCCAGCGGCGGCGTTGCCCCCGGATACCACGCCTGTCGGGATCCAGGGGCAACGCCCCCCACAACGGGAAAAAGAGACCCGGAATAAAATCTCCAGGGTGAATTTGTTCCAGACCGGAAACGATGCAGAATCACGGCGGTACTGTTTTTGTCTGGACATCTCCGACTGGCTCTGGTATGAGCGTCTGACGTAAACATCTTGCGGGTGGGTCGTTGGG
>JADFYM010000318.1 GCA_015233035.1 Magnetococcales bacterium | reverse complement strand
GCGACAAAACCAGCCTTTTGATAGTGAGTCGAGCATTCAGGCCCACTCTCGATGCGGTTCTGGCTGTTGAAATGCCGTTCCAAAGGCATATGCCGAGGTGTTTGCCTTTGAAGTCACCGATTCAGGTGAATGATTAGAAAAAACAGGGAGTGTTATCGCTGGATTTACACCAAGCCGAAGAAGAAATACTAATGTTCTGGCGACGCCTATTTTTGAGCCGAATTCTGCTTCGATATTCTCTGGAATGAGAAGCTCCGCACTGACATCGAAGCTGAAGCCACCTGATGCACTCTTCCAAGGCCCTGGATGATGTTTACCGATAGGTGCCGGCTTGAAGGCCATCATGAATGCAGCAAACAAATGAGCATAAGCCTTTCGTAAGTGAATACCACTGCCAAGATCGAAAGAATCTTTCGCCAAATCAATTCCAGCTAATCCTGCGTGGACCTTACCGTCAAATATAGTACTCATAGCTCCCCAATACAGCTAACGTGGAGGTCACCGGTGCTGCGCAGCTTTATCGCGCAGCGTCCAGCGACTGAGGAAACATGGTAGGGTCAAGAACTGGCGCGCCGACGGCAGGAGAGGATAGGCTGAGTCCACATAGCTTTCGCCGTCGGCGTAAAGCCCTCTCCCATGGCCACGTTTCCAGTCCCCGCTGCATCGAACCGGACGCGCGGTCTTCCCGCATCCGGCTCTCGGACAAGGCATCACGCTCTCGCCCGCAGGAAGTTCCGTCGTACTTCAGCCAAAAAGATCAGACCCAGGCTGTCGCAAGTATCTGTACGGGCACACTCTCCTATCGTTGGCACGCTGGATTTCGATGCTACCCGATGTCCCCTCACCATTCCATCACAATCCGACGCGATCGTTTCGTTCCAGGTTGCCGTAGGCAAGAATTGTAGAAAATCGCGCAACGTAAAGCCAAGCCAATATTCCAGAGAACAACGCCAACCACCAGCGACTCAAACGCATCTCGTCCGGCCAATGCGTTGGGAAACAACGCCAACCACCAGCGACTTAAACACCTCTCGTCCGGCCGATGCGCCGGAGAACAACGTCGGCCACCAGCGACTCAAACACATCTCGTCCGGCCAACGCGACGGGGAACCGCATCTGGAGGATACACTCTCTTGCCGTCGGCGCGCCAGTTCTTGACTATCCCCCGATTTCCAACCATTCCGTTACCCTATCCCTTGCAGTAGTTGGTCCATCTCGTTCGGTTTCAAGAAACGGAACGATTGAGGTGGAGTGAAATCCGAGCCGAACACGGTCTTGGGATCAAGGGGGGAGAATGGAGTAATCTCAGAAAGCTCAATAGCTACCGCTATTTCTTTTCCATCTAAGTAGCGAAACAACTCATCTTCTGTGACTCCTCCACCGACATGTTTAGCCCGCTCCCACAACTCATTCTTTGTTCCCGTGATGACCTGTTCCACACGGGCTGTTGCCACAAGTTTTTTAACAGGAGCTGTAGAATAGATGACTAGTTTGTCCACCGGTCCACTGGCCCAACGCCGACGGAATTCCAGACGCTTTTCCCCGGAGAGAATCTTTTTCACATAGCTGGGGTGAATGGAAATCAGAACCGTTCGGTCATCGGTCAGTTGGGGAGGCCGGATGGACAAGATGGTGTTGAATCTGGTATCGGACATCCGAACAATGCTTTGAGGATGCCCCTTGAGAATGGCGTGCTTGGTCAGATAATCGAGGGATATGGCCGACGGGGAGAAGTGCCGCACGATACGGAATAGCATGACGCGCACCCCGGAAGCTTTCTTCGCCATTCTTTGAATCTCACTCATCTCGTAAACGGTTCGGCGTTTCACTAGACGGGCGACGATGTTCGGATCGTTGAGAGTTTCATAGTGCTCCACCACACCAAGCGTGGTGATGGCGTGTTTATCTCCAGAGCGATAGAACAGCACCACATCCCCAGGATCCATCTTCTTCGTTTGGGCATGACAAAGATAGGCCATCTTGATGGCATTCCCGGCGGTATTGGTCGGTGGAAAAAGAGATGGCGGTCTGGGGTGGGGCCAATCGGGGAAGAGGATGTCGTGGTACCTGGGTTGGATGGGAACGACGAACTTGCCGACCGTCGGTCCAGTCAGGAAGTGGGGAAAGTAGCGTTGAAAATATTCAAAGGGAGCTAAACCGTTTTCGTTTTTCGGTGGACGTGAAGGGTGTTGTTTCAAGTAGACGGCATCACGTCCTCCAGATCCAGGGTGTGTGCCAACATTAATGAAACCGAAATCAACCAGCACCTTGAAAAGAAAATGCTGCTTTTCCGGGTCACCGTGGATAAAGATGTTTTCGATGCGATTCTGGGTGGCATAGCGGAACGTTGCTTTGAGAAGCAACTCACCGATCTTTCGGCCACGGTGGGCGGTACCCACCTTGAATGTGCTCAATTTTAGCGCAATGCCGGGGAGTCGCATGCCTTCCTGGGTGATCAGTTCGTCGATTTGTTCCGTATGGATGCAAACGCCAACCAGAATTCCATCCTCATTCTGGCAAAACCAAGCTCGGGTTTTGCCATCCTGGGCTTTGCGGCGGAACCATTTGTCGAAGCCATAATAGCTCTCCCGCAAAGTGTCGAAGAACGGCTCATTAAGCCTCGGTGTGAGTTGGTGCAGTGGTGCCTCTTCGATATTGGGCAGGGTGATCGAGGTACGCTTATGGAGTCGCAGAAGCCAGTCCTCCATGGTTTGAATGGTGAAGACCCTATCACCAAGTCCCTTGTCCCAGGCCGTGTCGTGGATGCCCTGGTCTTCGGTAATCAGGATGTGGGCCGCATCGCACTTCAGGGCGTAGAGGATCTCGTTGTCCTCACGGTCGTGCGGTTTGGTCTCTTCCGTGTTCCATGGGCATGGGGTGGTGCTTTTTTCCAAGCAGGAGTATTGATGCAGACGCTTCAGGGTTTGCCTCTGTCGTGCGGCGTCTGAATCGCGTTGGACGTCCGCTTTCGTAGCCGGGTGGTAGACCAGTTCGTGCCCGTTGGCGTGTGATAACCGGACGACATGGGCCATACTGCTTCCCAACGGGTGGTCTGGATCTTCCAGGGGTATCAGGATATTGGTGTCGAGCAGAAATCGCATGACGGATCGTTACCTCATCTCAAAGCTCACGCCGTTGTGATGTGGGCCACCACCGATTCCATGAGGCGGTTGCCGTCGATCCCGGCTTTCGTGCGTCAAGGGAGACAGTATATCCATTTCCCCGTACCCACCAGACTCACTTTCCCCCGCCTATATGCCAACCAAGCTCACCAACGCAACGGCGCGCGCCCCAGTCAGTGGCCCATGGCAGACACTCGATAACCAAGTGCAAAAGCGGCAAACCCACCGGGGGAGAGTCTACCAGATGAAACCAGTCGCTGTAAAATGGAAAACCACGCCATCACCGAAAATCGGCCTCAGGTTCAACTCTCCCATCCCAACCATGATAAACAGCCAAACACAACCCGGACTCAAGTTTATCCACCCACCTGACAACCACCAAAGCATCCAGCAAAGTGCAGGTTCACACCCTCGCGCCGGAGTAGGCCGTTCAACACCGCCAACGCACCGCAGCGACAGCATCATTCCAGCGTTTGAAACACGAAACACAAGCAAACACGAACACTTCCAGCAACATCTGGACTCGCCACCCCAATGCCGGACTCAGGTTTCCCCAGCAACTCGACAAGGAAACGAAACACCAAAATGGCCAAATATTAGCGACTCATGTAAAACCATGGAATTGCAAGAAAACAGTGAGTCCAGAAACTGTGGACCCGCCAGGGGGTGAGTCCACAGACGCAGGAGAATAGTGCCCGACAGAGAAGAAAAATGGCCATTCCGCCGTCGTGCGGGTCCACAATTTTTTGACCCCCCAAAAAAACCGTCTCCGTAACCATTGGAAACATTGGCCTTTTTCGACACGCAAAAGCCGCCAATGAAGGCGGCCTTTGCGCAGAGAAGTCCTTTCAAAACTTAAATGGTGGAGGAAACGATACGCCAAAAGGAAAATTCTCCACCCCTTTGCTGCGGTGCAACATGCGAAAAGTTCGATGACATCTTGGTCAACCAAACGATGCGGAATTTGGCATCTTGCTAACATTAAATGGCTTTTTCAGCGTCAGCAAACTTTTCATGCTCGCGACAGAGGGTGACTGTGGACCCGCATTTCAACGAATTAAGGCTTTTTGCGTCGCTTGCCGACGCAAACGAATTAAGGCTTTTTGCGTCGCTTGCCGACGCAAAAACCTGGTTGGACTGAACGCGGGTGGGGTGGGAAACGGTCCGGGAACTCTTATATGGAATTTTCAGGTTGTTGGGGGTGCCAATGGA
>JADFYM010000317.1:2263-4339 GCA_015233035.1 Magnetococcales bacterium | reverse complement strand
TGACGGCATTCAATTCAGCCCTGGGACTTGCGGTGCATGCATCGTCACCCACTTATGACATGCTCTACAGCGGTGAGTGGGTTCACCCATCCGGATAATTGGCAAGCAACCGGATAGGCAAGGATTGTTCATCTGCGACGCCAGATCGAGACCAAAATTGACCTGACGCTTGAATTCGCCATCAAAGGAGAGGGCAAAGCCCTCGCCGCCGAGCTTGCTGATCTGCAACCCATCGCCACTGGAGAGATTTTGCTTGAGCCAGACATCATTGAGATAGACCAGCATGTTGCGGAAGCTGGGTTCACCCACCTTGCCATAATCGACCGGTGCCAGATCGCTGATTTTGGGCGCGTAGCTTTGGGGGAGCAATGGCTGCAAATAGTGGAGCATGTAATCCCCCACCCCCAGAATCGAAGAGAGATCCAGCAACTGGTCCAGGGACTGGCCGATCACCGGCAAGGGATCTCCCGCCCGCAGTTGGGCGGCCGAGTCGCTCAGGTTCATGGCCACATCGGCCAAATCAAGGGCCAGACTGTCGCCAATCGTGGCGTCCAGTTCACCGACCGTAAAATGGGTGTAGTCCTTGGCAAAATCCATGACGATGGTCTCACCAGCCACGACGATGCTCTGATTCAGGGCAGCACCCGTGCGATTGAGATCCAGACCAAAGCTGGCAAAGGCCGAGATGCCGAAAACCCCTGACAAGGGCAGTTTGGCGGTACCGCTCATCGACAGGGCAAAGCCCCCCTCATTGAGCACCAGCATCACCGTGCCATCGACAACGGCCGCCTTCATGTCGTCCGACAAATGGACCGCCGCCTGCAGATTGGTACCCGCGAGCACCAGGACGCCGTTCGATTCCAGCAACTGGAAGTTGCCGGAACCCTGGACCAACGGTGTCACCTCCGGGGCGTCGCCCGGTTTGCGAATCGCCAGGTTCAGCGAGGCATCGGCCTCCAGACGGGAGGTCTTGTCGTCCAGGGAGAAGAGGGTCTGGCCACGGACGGTCAATGGGGTAAAACCATCGCTGCGACCGTTGCCGTCGATATCCCCCTGGGTAAAGTCCACCACCCGACCGGCCAGCTCACCGGTACCAAAGCCCTGGTTCAGCGACAAGAGCATGGACTGGGTGTCGAGTTCCAACCCCGCCACCCCTTCCAGACTCAACTGGCTGGCAGCGGCCTTCAAGGCCATAAAACTGCCACCGCCCTGGGTGTCCCGCAGGAGCATCAGCCCCAGAGAGGCCTGTTGCAGATCGACCCCCACGAAGCTGTCCGTGCCCACGTTCAGGCCGATTTCCACATTGACATTGGTCGCGGCAATGGTGGTCAGATCCATGCTGCGCCGCCTGTTGTCATCGAGGGTGACGCTGCGGGCACCGGCACGGGTAAAGGCCAGGGTGCCGCTCAGGCTGACCAGGGCACCAATCTGCAGGGTGGCATCCGTCACAAAGGAGACAAACTCCCCGGCGGCGGCACCATAGTCCAGCACAATCGGGGTGGTCTGCGCCGCCGCCGCGCCCGTGGCAATGGTGATCGCACCATTGTAAAGGGTGTCGCCCTGACCGCTGACGCCCAGGTCCATGACCTCGGTGTTGTCCACCCCTCCCCACGAACCCAGCCCCTGATTGACCTGCAAGGTAAGATTGTCGGCCTCCATCGTGATGCCATCCGGCAGGCCAAAATCTTTGGGGTGGATGGTCACCGACCCGACCGAGGCCGACAGGGCTATCCAACTGCGGGCGTCTCCCGCCGCAACCTGGCTGGGATTCATCAGTGCCAGACCCAGTGACAGGTTTTGGACGGCAATGCCAGACAGTTTGGCCGACAATCCCGATGCACCGACCAGAAAGCCGGTGGCGGCCATGAAATGATCACCGACCTTGATGGTGCGTTCGTCACGGGAGATGGCCAGACTGCCGGAGGCCTGGAAAATATCGCCAAAGGCTAGATCCATCGTGCCAGCCAACAGGTAGGTCTCGCCAGAGAAGGACAAAGTGCGCGTCGTGCCATCACCCAGAGCGACGAGAATGGGGTTGACACTCCAGTCGATGGCACTCTTGTTGGCCGTACCGTC
>JADFYM010000317.1:1724-2253 GCA_015233035.1 Magnetococcales bacterium | reverse complement strand
GCCCAACCCCATGTTGATGTCCAACGCCAGGTTGGTCCCCTCGGCAGTCAGACCATAGGCGGACGTGCCAAGCAGGCCAATCTTGTCAGCCGTGCCCGAAAGCGAGAGCCAGCGACGATTGTCGGTGGTGCTGGTGGTGGATGTGAACACCAGGGCCATATCCAGTCCGGTCAGACCAAAGCCCAGGGCATTGCTGCCGGTCCCCGTGGAGAGACGGGCACTCAGGTTGGCCCCCCCAATCTCCAGGAGATCCGCCGCCACCGGCGTCGTTGGGCTGCCGGCAAGGATGACATTGGCCCGTGTCTGCTTGACGCGGACACTGCCGCTGACGCTGATCACATCGGCGATGGCCAGATTGACCGTTCCCTGCACGGCCAGCTCTTCGCCCAGACCGTCCATGGCCAGACTGACATGGGCTTTGGGAGCGGCGCGCACCGGAAGGGCATGTTCTCCCGTCAGATCAATGGAATAGGCATCCTTGAACAGATCAAGCGGGACATTCGGATCCAGGCCGACGGGCAAACCGGTG
>JADFYM010000317.1:0-1714 GCA_015233035.1 Magnetococcales bacterium | reverse complement strand
CCGTTCACCCGGTTCACCAGAATCTGGAGATCTGAACTGGTCAAGGTCACCCCCGGCCGCCCGACCATGGCCACCGTGCTGGCACTGGCCGACAGAGCCAACCAACGCATACCGTTCAACGAATTGTCAATCGGGTTGGCCTTCGCGGAAAACAGGCCCAGGGCGAGATTGACATCGCCCATGTACAGACCCATGGCATTTGAACCCACCACATCATTGCTGTCGATGACATGGTCATGGTTGCTGTCCGTCAGGCCCACGCCGACAAAGGCATCCACATGGCTGGCACCCACGGTAAGGGCATCGACCATGACCTGTTTCTGGTTGGCCAGGGTGACCTCGGACACCTTCTTCTCGAAAGCCGCCGAGCCATTCAGATAGACATATTGATCCAATTGCAGGGTAAAATCGGCAGCCACCTGGACCTGCTCACCGCTTTTGCCATCGAGGGACATCTGGTACGTGGTGCCGGTGCCGGTCACCACCGCAAAGGGGGTAACCTTGAAATCGATCACCTGGTGGGCATCGCTGTCTGCCAAGTTGATACCCACCACCACATTCTGGACCGAGAGGGCAAAGCCGTCAGGCAAGCCCACCAATCCGGCATACTGGGCATTGGCTTCCAGGGCGACGCGGGTCGGCATGGCGACCCCCGGCTGGCTCAACCGGGTGGTGAAAATGCCGCGATTGTTGGCCAACGCCGTCAGGCGCAAACCATCGGCGGTCAAGGCGACCGAGCACCAGTCAAAACCGTCGGAACCGTGCACCAGACGCCAGGTGACGCCGCTGTCATTGGAGGCCCAGATGCCGCCGCTGGAACCGCCTGCCGCCGCGACAATGGTCTTGCCGTCATCGGAAACCGCCATCGAGGTCCAGTTGCGGGTCTCGCCCACGATGGACCAGCTGCTGTCGGGGTGGTTGATATAGATCCGACTCTCCTTGCCAGCCGCCACCAAAACCTTGCCGGTCTCCGGCCCATTGACGGCAATCGTCGTCCAGTCCGTACCATCGGCCCCGGCCGGGGTCACGTCATGCCACTGAATCGGCGCGTCGTCATCGGTCCAGGAAGCGAGGTACAACCCGCTCGGTCCATTGCCCGGCACCGGGGTGCCCGCCGCTGCCGCCAAGGAATGTACCACAGGACTGTTGGGCTGTTGGGTATCAAAGGCGACCAGAGCGGCCCAGTTTTCATCGGACCACTGGCCCGATGGCGGGTAGGGCCGGACGGGCACAAGGGTGTTCTGCACCACATGGGTGTCCGCATCAAGGGCACCTTGCCTGTCCTCAACCCGGATTTTCAGATTGAAAGGCTGCCCGTTGCAGGGGCTGCTGAAGAGCATCCCCTCTTCTCCGGTGCTCAGAGAGACGATGCTGTTTTCGGCTGGTGGTGTATACGCCTTCACAAAGTCCAAAGTCGCTTCCAGCCCGAGTACTTCATTGAACACCGTGGAGCCTGACGAAAAATTATGGAACAGATCCAGTGCCCTCTGGATTTCATCCCGGCTTGCCTCCAGTCCGTGCACCACATCAACCATCAAGATGTCTGGAGGCAATGTGTGGAGATAATCCATGGCCCCCGGAATTTCATCCCGGACTTTTACCAGCCCCTGCACAGCCTCACCCACCAAGTGGTCTGGAGGCAATACAGAAAGAGTGTCCAAGGCTCCATGGACATTGTCCCGGGCGTTTGTCAGTCCGTTCACCACATCAACCA
>JADFYM010000316.1 GCA_015233035.1 Magnetococcales bacterium | reverse complement strand
GCCCAACGACCCACCCGCAAGATGTTTACGTCAGACGCTCATACCAGAGCCAGTCGGAGATGTCCAGACAAAAACAGTACCGCCGTGATTCTGCATCGTTTCCGGTCTGGAACAAATTCACCCTGGCGGGAGATCTGGGAGGCCTTGCGGCAATCCATCTGGGGTTTGTTGCTCATTTTTCTCGTTTTGGGCGGGATCTATTCCGGGGCGTTCACGCCCACCGAAGCGGCGGCGGTGAGTGCCGTCTATGCCTTCTGGGTCGCGGTCTATGTCTATCGGGATCTGCCGTTGCGGTCAGTGCCCAGGGTGTTGCTGGCCTCGGCCAACATGAGTGCCATGTTGTTGTATATCATCACCAATGCCATGCTCTTTTCCTTCCTGCTGACCCACGAAAATATTCCCCAGCGGATGGCCTTGTGGATGTTGCAACAGGGGTTGAGTCCCTTCAGCTTTTTGTTGATCGTCAATCTGATTCTGCTGCTGGCCGGAGATTTCATGGAATCGTCCTCCATTGTCCTGATCATGGCCCCGATCCTGTTCCCCATTTCCCAACGGTTGGGGGTGGATCCCATCCATTTTGGCATTTTGATCACGGTCAACATGGAGGTGGGCATGGTCACCCCGCCGGTGGGGCTGAACCTGTATGTGATCAGTGGTCTGGTGGATCGGGGCCTGACCGAGGTCACCATTGCCTCGATTCCCTGGATGGTCACCATGTTGCTCTTTTTGGTGCTGATCACCTATTGGCCGGGACTGTCTCTGTGGTTGCCACGGTGGTTGGGGATGATGCCGTAGGGGGGGCAGAAGGGTGCTATTCTCCACTGGGCTCCTGTCGCAGCAGAGCCAGTTGGTGTTGGGCCGTGACATCGCCCTGGGCGGCGGCCCGGCGTAGCCAATATTTTGCCTGCGCATTGCTCTGGGTTACACCCTGGCCCACCAGGAACAGCATCCCGACAATAAATTGTGCCCCGGCATGGCCTTTGGCGGCGGCCAACAGATACCACCGCGATGCCTCTGCATCGTCTTGTTGCACCTCATGGCCATAATGATACAACGCCCCCATTGTTGTCATGGCAGCGATGTTGCCACCCTCGGCGGCAGCCCGGATTGCAGCAATGTCTGCCGGAAGCGCAGGGGATGGCGCAGGTGCGTGCATCTCCTGGGTGTGTGGCTGGTATACAGTCGGTTGCGCGCCCGGTTGGCCCATCCGCATCATGGTAAACAGGGCACCGATGATCAACGCCGTCTGTGCCGCGAACATGCCCGCAGTCCATTGGATGGTCTCCACCTTGGCCAGCGCGATTTCCTTTTGCAATTCGGATTTTGCCAGGTCAATGTCCCCCTTGGTGGCCAACTCCTGGAGCCGGGATGCTTCCACTTTCAATGTCCACCGGGCAATACGCGCATCAAGGCCATGAGAATACCTGACATCATGGCCAGTTGCGCCAGGGCAAGACCCACCATCCATTTGATGGTTTCGTTTTTGGCAACCTCAATCTCTTTCTGCAACTCCGCCTTGGTGGTCTCAATCTTGCCTCCCAGCTTGAGTTCAAGCTCTCGAAGATCCCCCTTGCTGGCCAACTCCTGTAGCCGGGAGGTTTCCACCTTCTGGAGAACATCGGAAAGCGTCTCTGCCTGAGCCTCTGCCTGGGCAGACGGGACGCCAGCAGTCTCCAGTCTTTTCACGAAGGCCAGCGTGTCAAATGGTATGGCAATGGCGGCTGTGCTCATGACGGCATCCTTCAGGGTGATCCTTCTTGAATTTTCTTAATGCCCACCGGGCAATACGCGCATCAAGGTCATGAGAATGCCCGCCATCATGGCCAGTTGCGCCAGGGCAAGGCCCACCATCCATTTGATGGTTTCATTCTTGGCAATCTCGATTTCCTTGCGCAACGCCTCCTTAGCCAGTTCAATCTCCCCCCTGACACGTTCAATGTCTTTCTTGACGAGTTCAATCTCCCTCTTGACGAGTTCAACATCGCCTCTGCTGGCCAACTCCCGAAAACGGGACTCTTCCACCTTCTGGAGAACATCGGAGAGCGTCTCTGCCTGAGCCTCTGCCTGGGCAGATGGAACCCCAGCAGTCTCCAGTCTTTTCACGAAGGCCAACGTGTCAAATGGTATGGCAATGGCGGCTGTGCTCATGACGACTCTCTCCCCAACTGGACCGTGTCAATCTGCCTCTACTATATCGAATTTCCTCGAACCGTGCCACTGGATTTTTAGAGGCAGCAGGCAACATCCCATGCGTATAACCGAACACCTGGCTGTCACCCCGTCTTGGCTTTGGCGCAATTCTATTTTACACTGTGGCCAGTGTCGATCTTTCAAAAAACTGCTCGCGGGAATACCTCTCATGCCACAGATGCCTTCTCCCCTGGAACTGGCCATCGCCCTCATCCAGATTCCCTCCATCACCCCCCAGGATCGGGGTTGCCAGGCCCTGCTGAGTGAATTTTTGCAGAATCTGGGTTTTACTCTCTATCCCCTGCGCTTTGGCGAGGTGGATAATCTTTATGCGCGCCTCGGCACCCAGGGCAAAAATTTTTGCTTCGCGGGTCATACCGATGTGGTGACTGCCGGGGATCCGGCGGCCTGGCGTGCCCCGCCGTTTGCCGCCGAGGTCCATGATGGCATTTTGATCGGACGCGGTGCCAACGACATGAAAGGGGGCGTGGCCGCCATGCTGGCTGCCGCCGCCCGTTTTTTGCACCATCGCCCGGATTTTGCCCAACACGACAGCCTCTCCTTCCTCATCACCGGCGACGAGGAGGGGGTGGCCACCGATGGCACCGTGCGGGTGCTGGAGTGGCTCCGGGCGCGGTCGGAGCGGCTGGATTATTGCCTGGTCGGTGAACCCACCTGCATGAACCGCCTGGGCGATGGCCTGAAAAATGGCCGCCGTGGTTCCCTGAACGGCGAGTTGATCCTGCACGGGCGGCAGGGCCATGTCGCCTATCCCCAGTTGGCCGACAATCCCATCCACCGCGTTGCCCCGATCATCGATCGCCTGGTCCGGCACCGCTTTGATGCCGGCAATGCCCATTTTCCCGCCACCAGCCTGCAATTTACCAACATTCAGGCGGGCGATGGTTTCCATAATGTCATTCCCGGTACGCTGCGCCTCACCTTCAACTTTCGCTTCAGCCCGGAAAGTACGCCCGTCGGGTTGGAACAACAACTGCGTGATCGGCTGGATCGGGAGGTGCCCCCCGTCTCCTATACCCTTCATACCCAATTGTCCGGCCTGCCTTTTCTCACAGAGGGAGGGCCGTTGCTGGAGGCGGTCAGTCGCAGTGTCCAGCAGATTACCGGGGTCACGCCCACCCCTTCGACCGGTGGCGGCACCTCGGATGCCCGCTTCATCGCCCTGGATTGTCCCCAAACGGTGGAATTTGGCCTGCTCTCCGCCACCATCCACCAGGTGAATGAACAGGTGGCCGTCGCGGATCTGGAACAATTGACCCGCGTTTATGAACAGGTATTGCAAACCCTCTTTCCCGCCCCTTGAGGAATGCCCATGGTTACCCTCACCGAACTCGAACAGTATACCAACACCCTGCTCAACACCGCCAAAATTGCGGATTATGCCCCGAACGGTGTGCAGGTGCGGGGGCGGGCCACCGTCAACCGACTGGTCACCGGCGTCTCGGCGTGTCTGGATCTGTTCCAGGCCGCCACGGCACAACAGGCCGACCTCATCCTGGTCCACCATGGCATGTTCTGGGAGAAAGATCCCAGAGTGGTGGAGGGCGGACTGAAAAAACGGCTGAAATGGCTGTTGGACCATGATATCAGCTTGATGGCGTATCATCTGCCTCTGGATTGCCATCCGCAGTTGGGCAACAATATGCAAATTGTGCAGCGGTTGCAGTTGGCAAAGGGCGCACCGTTTGGTCTCTATCGGGGTACCCATCTCTCTTGCATGGGACACTATGACTCGGCAATGCCATTGGCTGCGTTTGTCGAACGGGTGCGGGTGTTGTTCGGGGGGGAACCGCTGGTGCTGCCCTTTGGGCCGGAGCAGATTCGACACGTTGCCCTGTGCAGCGGGGCGGCCCCGGAACTATTGCGCGAGGCCAAACAGAGTGGGGCCGATCTGTTTCTGAGTGGCGAGGCCACCGAACATGTCTACCATTTTGCCAAGGAGGAGGGGATCCATTTTGTGGCGGCGGGGCATCACCGTACCGAAATGTTCGGGGTGCAGGTGTTGGGGGATCATTTGGCCAGTCGGTTTGGGATACAACATCAGTTTGTGGATATTCCGAATCCTTTGTAGTGGACAGAAGTGAAAATCAGTGACCCGTCCACAAGGACATGATACGCTGCCTGCTCACGTTAATTTTTCTCGGAGGGCTGGCCATGGGACAAGGTCTTGAGTCTGCGATCTCTCTTTTTCTGC
>JADFYM010000315.1 GCA_015233035.1 Magnetococcales bacterium | reverse complement strand
CAGAAAAAGAGAGATCGCAGACTCAAGACCTTGTCCCATGGCCAGCCCTCCGAGAAAAATTAACGTGAGCAGGCAGCGTATCATGTCCTTGTGGACGGGTCACTGATTTTCACTTCTGTCCAGTAGTAACCTTGGTTTTGGCTGACTGATAGACCGCCTTGTAATGCTCCCCCGCCTGGATCGCGCTCTGGATCGCCTGTGCCGCTATCCGTTCGGCAAACGCCAATGTCACCAGTTGGCCTGCGTCCAGATTGTCACGATTGGCCGTCTCCCCCAAGGCCGCAGCGTTGACCATCTTGGTAATGATCATGAAATACTTGTCCGCGTGGGTACTGCCCTGGGATCGAGCGTATTCGATAAACGCTTGGATGGCCGGTGGTGGCCAGCCCGGCGATCTGGGTCGTGGTCAATGCCGGGGCTGGGAGAGCGTTGGCCAGGGCATTGATCGCCGTGGGTGTCATTACCGCGATCTGCGTGGAGCCCAGGCTGGCAAACTGCGTCGTGGTCAGCACTGCCAGTTGGCCCAGGCGGCATCCTGGGTAAGCAATATTTCGTGCGCGTTGATCGAGTCTACAGACGATGGGAGCACCTCCACCCCGCTGACGTATGGGGTAGATTATGTGGCGGCGGCTGGTGTCTACACGTTCACAACGGCATATGCCGACGTTTTTGTCAGCATCACCTATCATTACAATGCCATCAACAGCGTGTCCGCCAAAATCACCCTGCTGCACGGCACCTATCCGCAATCGCCCTGGAGTTATCTGACCAGTCTGTTTCCCAGTCAGGCAATTGGCTACCAAGGGGTGGCATGTGCGGCGGCTATAAACTGGGATCTGGGTTCAAGCACCGGTATGCCCAATCTGACTTTTGATACGGTCGCTTGTTGCCGTTTGACGCAGGCATCCGCCGTGGCGATGGCGGTGGCGCAAAATATTTTGCAAAATTCTCTATATGTGCGCAATACCTATACCTTCAAGCTGGGTTGGGAATATTGCCTGCTGGAGCCGACCGATTATGTGACCCTGACCGATCTGGGGGCCGGGTTGGATCACACGCCGGTGCGCATTACATCTATAGAAGAAGATGAGGGCGGCCTGCTGTCGATTGAGGCGGAGGATGCGCCGCCCGGCATATCCAGTCATGCTCTCTATCCGCACCAGGAGGTAGGTGGCTATGCGGCAGAGTACAATCTGCCGTCAGGATCCATTAACACGCCAGTGATATTTGATGCTCCCTGGTCGCTGACGGCCAATGGCCACGAGATCTGGGTGGCCGCGTCAGGTGGGGTAAATTATGGCGGTTGTAGTGTGTGGCTGTCGGCAAACGGTACCAATTATAAGTGTGTTGGCCGGATCATAGGCCCGGCGCGGCATGGGTTTTTGACCGCACCTATGGCGGCAGGGACGGATCCAGATACCGCCCACTCCTGCCAGGTGGATCTTTCTGAATCGGCGGGCGTCCTGGTTTCCGGCAGCACCGCCGATGCCGACCATCGGGGCACTCTAGCCTGGGCAGACGGCGAATTTATCGCCTACTCGACCGCCACGCTGACGGGCAGTTACCCTGTCGGCCCCTCATTTTTTTGACGCGCAAGAAAGAATTTGTCAAAAGTGACAAATTTGCTTGATTCTTGCGATGTGGGGGGTGGTAACATGCGTTAATCACTCTCGTTGCGGCATGTCAATCCTATTTATTGATCGCCACTGACACATTCCCTTATTACGCACCCTGCCGGAAAGCGGTCTGTCGTTCGACAAAGACTTTCAGAACATCATTGTGGGACATGTTTTCCCTGTCTCGGTTCGAGCTGGGTACCGTTGGGGTGCGCGTCGCACCGTCGGCGGTATGGAGTGCCACCCAAACGTTACTACTGACAATGAAAGTGTCCGAGGCCAGTGTCTCAACATTGACTCCCGCGCGGCGCGATCCCTGCTGAGAGTCAGACAATGCACAAGAAATCAACCAAACAAAACTCAATGCGGATAATTGCCGAGGAGCAACTTGTCCACAACCCGCCAGCCAATGCTGCGGCCATCCCTCCTGTCGACCAAATTGAGCGCGAATTGCGCACCCACCAGATCCAACTGGAGATAAAGGACGATGAGTTGCGTCGTGCCTGTGTCGAGTTGGCAACCTCCCTTGATCGCTATGTGAACCTCTATGATTCCGCCCCAGTAGGCTACATTACCCATTCCCGTTATGCCCGCGAAGGCGGGCATCCAGGAGGGTTCGTGGCCGAAACAATGATCAAGGCCGAATGTGCGGGCAGAAGAGGTGAAAACACTTGAGTCAGCAGTTGCAATTTGCCGAGGCACAGATCGCACTGATAGCACTGTCTGTCTCGTTGGAGAATGTTTGGTAAGGAGGTGAAAGTTTTTTACATGTTTATCGTTATCAGTCATTTCAAGGTTGAGCCTGGTTGGCGGGAAAGTGTGGCGCAGGCATTCTTGAACCGTCCCCACCTGGTGGAAAAGGCCCCTGGCTTTATCCGCATGGAGGTTCTGCAACAACAGGATGATTTGGATCAATTCTGGCTATATACAACCTGGAAGGACAGTAATAGTTTTGATTCTTGGCACAAAAATCACCCATTTAAAGATTCCCATGTCGGTATGCCAAAAGGGCTTAAACTTGTTGGAAAGTTTACTGATATCAAGAGATTCAATCTGGTCTGTGATTGAAACAAGGGAAGGTTATCAATGAATGACAGCAAAAAAAATGTTTCAGGGAGCACTGATTATGTAACCCGCCATCTGGAACTGCTTGCCCGTGCTGCGACTGATAAAATTTGTCAGAAACATCCTGAATGGGAGAGCCGATTTGGTGCGGCGGGACGGACGAAGTGTCATGAGGATGCCCGTTTTCATTTGCTCCATCTGCGTGAGGCACTGCGCACTGAAAGTCCGATTCTTTTTGAGAAATACATCTCCTGGGTCAGAATATTGTTGGATGGGCTGAAGATTGGGACAGACGATCTTGTGCATTTTCTTCTGGCCATCGAACATGCTCTACCCACCGAGCACGAGGATCCCGAACATGTCAATCAGGTGCGTAATATGTTGCAGATCGGTCTGCTCTATCTGTCTAAGGCCGACCCGGAGTCTTTGAAGAGTAACCTGCCGGCGTCCGGTCCATATGTCGATCTATCCCGTGATTATTTGGATGCCATCCTCGCGCTACGTCGTCGGGACGCTCTCAAAATTATCCTTGATACGGCTAATGCCGGCACTTCCATTCGCGATATTTATCTGGAGGTGTTTCAGCCGGTACAGCGGGAGATTGGGCGGTTATGGCAGACCAACCAAATAAGCGTTGCCTCCGAACACTACTGCACGGCTACGACCCAGTGGGTAATGTCTCAGCTCTATCCGATGATCATGACCGATAAATTGCCAGATCGTCGGGTGATTGCTGTTTGTGTCGGCGGTGAACTTCACGACATCGGTATTCGCATGGTGGCAGACTTGTTTGAATTGGCAGGTTGGGAGTCGATGTATTTGGGGGCCAATGTGCCAGTGTCTGGAGTCATATCGGCCATCCACGGTTTTCAGCCGCATCTGCTGGCCGTTTCGGTCACCCTGCTGATTCACCTCGCTACCATGGATGGACTTATCAAAGCTGTGCGTCAGGAATATACACTACAACAATTGCCAATCATGGTCGGGGGGATCCCTTTTTTGCAGGATAAAAATATGTGGAAAAAGATGAATGCCAACTGTTTTGCTCAAGACGCTGAAGCGGCCGTCTCCGAAGCCCATAAACTACTGGGAAGCACTTGCGGGGACCATCTGTGAGTCAGAACAGTCACAACGGACCAACATGTGTGGCTTTTGCCTGCTCTTTGGATGGAGTAGTCACTCGGTTTTTGTTTTGTGGGGCCAATCATACCACACCCCTTGAGGTTGGAATGTTGTGGAGCGTCGTCTTGGAGGATTGGTCTCTACAGAAGGGACTGGATTTTCAGCGTAGCCTGCTTCAATCACGTTTTGTCTGTGGCCGGGAATTAATAATGCGCATCGATGGGATTTCCCGGAATGTTTTTGCCAGTGGCTTGGTGCAGAATGGGGAGATGATCATTATTGGCGTTGTTGATTCCAACGGCATGGAGAAGATTTGCTCAGATCTCTTACCGATCAACACTTTCCATTCCAGTCAGACAGGGGCGTTGCGAACCCCGGAATCCCAGGCCAGCGCGACTGTCGCACCTTTGCTGCCAATATTTGCTGCACAGGCACAGCATGGCGAAGATATGAACCGTCAGTTGTTTGAGGAGATGGCCAAACTTGGGGTGTCCAAAAACGGCCTCCACGGTCCAAATTTATTGCCCAGGATCTGGGCCTCGTCAGCAGACACCTCACTGCCCCCCCATTCAATATTTTGGGACATTGACCGGATTTTCAGCATAGTCCC
>JADFYM010000314.1 GCA_015233035.1 Magnetococcales bacterium | reverse complement strand
TGGACCCCACCAGGGGGATAATCCCCCTGGACCCCTATAACTGCACAATATGCTTCGGACTTATTATCAGCATAAAGATGTGTGCATAGGGTAGGGACCCCACCAGGGGGATTCTTCCCCTGGACCCCCAAATTATAACGACTTTTTGCGATGTGCGTAATGGAATGGGCAACGCCCCCAACCAAGACATCGACTGGTCCAATCAGCGTTGTTGATCCACCAGGATGACCGGTGGCATTATCCTGGAAAGTTCGCTATAGTTCCACACCATGCAGGCCAGTTCAAGCCGCTTCAGCCCGTGCAAAAGGAGAGTTTCGACATGTCATCGTTACTGGAACGATATATCTTTGGTCGATCAGGAGAGATGTTTCCCGCGCATGACGTGGGGGTTCGGGTGCTGGACGCCTGGCGGGCTGATGGTCCTGAGTGGCCCAACCGGATGATTCACCTGGTACGGCGGCAACTGGCGGTGCAGCGGATCATGGGGCAAAAGATGGCCAGCAGTCCCATGGCGGGGGCAAAAGGCATCGCGGCGGAGGTGGTGCGACAGACGGCCAGCCTGACCAGGACCATTGATGAGGCTGCCAGGGTGATGGAGCGGCATGGGCTGGGCACAGCGACCCTGCAGGCGGTCACGGATTCCCTGGTCGGTCTGGAGGCGGCATTGTGCCTGGAATTGTCGGAAAGCAAATGGCAAATGGCCCAGCAAAACGAGGCCCCGGACAATATTTTGACCGTGTTGTGTGATGACCGGGTGGATGAGGCACAGCAACTGCTCCAGCAGGGTGTGATGTGTTATTTGCAGGGGGCCTACGTCGAGGCGGAAGCGTGGTTCCGGTCTGTCCTGGCGTATGATGAGGCGGATTATCAGGCGTTGATCAATCTGGGTTATGTTGCCCTGCACCGGGATGATGCCGAAGCGGCGGTGCGCTGGTTCCGCCAGGCGTCGGAGTTGCCCAGTGGGTTGGATGACGGGGCACAAGCCCTGCCCTTGTGGGCCTTGTCGCGGATTTATTATGCCCAGGCCGATTATGGGAATGCCTGCCTGTTCGCGCAGCGTGCCTACGCGAAGAGTCGGGAGGTGCGCCATTTGTTCCTGGCCGCCTGTTATGCCGCTTTGGCGGGGCGTTGGCAGGAGGCCTGGCATGGGCTGGAACAGGCGATGCGCCTGGATGGCCGTTTGTTGGTGCGCGCGGCGGTGGAACCACTCCTGGAAGCGGCATGGGAACAGGTGGTGCCGTGGCTGGCGACCCTGGCCCAGCGGCATGGCCAGGAATTGTCCACCGCCTGGCAAAATCTCCAGCAGGGGGCCCAGCGGACGTTGACCCTGGTGCGGTATCCCGCCGCCAGAGAGGCCCTGCAACGGTTGGTCGGGGAGGTGAAAGAGATGCAGAATACGCAGCGGGGCTATGCCGATATGGTGCAGAGAATGGCCAGTATGCCGGCGTGTCAGGCCCTTCTGGTGCAGATTGGCCAATATGATGAGTGGCTTGCGGAAGCGGAGCGGGGGTCCGACGAAGAGGGGCATATCGAGCGTCTCTTGCGGCAGATCAGTGTGGAAAAAATGCCCTGGGAACAGCAGCGGTTGCAGTTTGGGATGCGCTGTCCGCTGACGGGGATGCCGTTTGTGTGGGTTCCCGGTGGCGCATTCCAAATGGGAGATTGGCTGGGGGATGGGAATAGCCATGAGCGACCCGTGCACGAGGTGCGGCTGGATGGGTTTTGGCTGGGCAAATATCCGGTGACCCAGGGGGATTGGAAGCGGGTGATGGGCAGCAATCTTTCCCATTTCAAGCGGGGTGGTCCCTATCCGGTGGAGTCCATCTCCTGGGATGATGTCCAGTCCTTCATTCAGCGGTTGAACGAACGCGGGGATGGGCGGTATCGGTTGCCAACCGAGGCCGAGTGGGAATATGCCTGCTGTTCCGGGGGGAAGAGTGAAATTTATTGCGGGGGGGGCGATCTGGACGCCGTGGCGTGGCACGACGGCAACAGTGGCGAGCGGACCCATCCGGTGGGGCGCAAGCGGCCCAATGGTCTGGGTTTGCACGATATGAGCGGCAATGTCTGGGAGTGGGTATGGGATCGGTATGATGCACAGTATTATGCCCATTCGCCCCGATACAATCCGTCTGGTCCGGCGGTGGGTGCCAGTCGGGTCAAACGGGGTGGGGCCTGGAACAGCAGTCCCGACATGATGCGTTCCACCTTTCGTTTTGGCAGCAGCCCGGACGGTTGGTATGACGATCTGGGCTTTCGTCTGGTGCGGGAATCCCACTGATTTTCTGGGGGGTGGACAACCGCCCCCCCAACCGCATGTTCAAGGGGGTCCGGGGGGGATTATCCCCCCCGGTGGGGTCCAGGGGCGAAGCCCCTGGTGGGGTTGGGGGCGAAGCCCCCGCTGAGGAGCCTGGTTCCATGGAAGCACAATCGATGCGGATCACCCCCTATCTGGAGTTGATGGTCGAGCAGGGGGCTTCCGACTTGTATTTCACACCCGGCGCATCTGTCCGCATGAAGTTGGACGGCAAGATGGTGGTGGTGGGGCGCGAGGTATTGGATGCGGCCACGGTGGAGTCTTTGGTCTTTGACAGCATGACTGCGGCGCAGTTGGCCTTTTTCCGGCAAAACTGGGAGATTGATTTTGCCATTGCGTTGGCGGATCGGGGGCGGTTTCGGGTCAATGCCTTTCAGCAAAGGGGGCAGTCTGCCATGGTGTTGCGCTATATCCGGGCGCAGATTCCCGACCTGGATGGCTTGCAGGTGCCGCCCATTCTCAAAGAGTTGATTTTGCACAAACGGGGTTTGTTGCTCATGGTGGGGGGGACGGGGTCTGGCAAATCGACCACCCTGGCGGCCATGATCCAGCATCGCAATGCCACGTTGGGTGGGCATATTTTGACGATTGAGGATCCGGTGGAATTTATTCATCCGCATCTCAAGTCCATTGTGAATCAGCGGGAGGTGGGGGTGGATACCCACTCGTATGCGGCGGCCTTGAAGAGCAGTTTGCGGGAGGCACCGGATGTCATTTTGATGGGTGAAATTCGGGATCGGGAGACCATGGAAGCGGCCATGGAACTGGCGGGCACCGGTCATCTGGCCATTTCGACGCTGCATTCCAACAATGCCTGTCAGGCATTGACCCGCATCATCAATCTGTTTCCGCAGGCGTTGCACAAACAACTGTTCATGGATTTATCGCTTTATTTGCGGGCCATTCTGGCGCAACGTCTGGTGCCGAATGTGGCGGGCAGGCGGTGCGCGGCGGTGGAGGTTTTGCTCAACACGCCGTATGTTGCCGAACGGATTTTGCAAGGCGATGTCGAGGGGGTGCAGGCGGCCTTGATGGAGGGGGGGGAGCGGGGGATGCAATCATTTGATGCAGCCTTGCTCGCGCTCTATCGGGAGGGGGTGATCTCCCTGGAGGAGGCCTTGAACCATGCCGACTCAAAGGCCAACCTGGAGGCCAGGATTCATTTTGGTTGAGGTGCCGCTGGCGGGATATCTGTCAGATAATTTTTTATAAAATCAAACAAATAACCTTCTTTGCGCAAGATCTGGATCAGGGTCTGAATGCGGGTCATGCCCTCCTTGCCGGTAAAATTCTGGTCATGCATCAGCAAGACCACCTTGTTTGGCTTGACCGACTCATTGGTGAGAAACCGTTGTTTGATTTCAGCCGCCACATGTTCTGCCGGATCCATGTTTTTGGTCTTTTTATTCCGACCCCATTCCACATCCCAACCGTAGAGGACAAAGTGATTGTCGAACAGTTTGGCAATCCCTTCGGGGGCGGCTTTTTTGCTGTTGTATGGATAATATGTGCTGTTGGTATGAAATTGCTCAAAACGCCAGTCGATACGACCAGGCAGACGGGTGGGAAAGGGCGGGGTGGTCAGGCCCAGAATGGTGTTGTTTTTTTTGAAGTCCTGCACCATCCCCTCGGGATTATTGTAAAATACCCGATATTGCTCGTTGGCATGGGAGAAGGAGTGGTTGGCCACTTGTGCCCAGGGGCTGGACTGAAGATTTTGCAGGGTTTTTTGTCGGTAGGGGCTGATCAGGACGTGGGCACCAATCAGAAAAAAGGTGCCGGGAACCTCTTCCTGGGTCAGCAGATCCAGAATATCCTGGGTGCTGGTCCGGGGGCCATCGTCGAAGGTCAGGTAGACAATCTGGGGCTCGGCGTGGCCATGGGCCGGGAGCAGCAGACCGAGCAACACCAGACAGCAGCAAAGGGTACGGCAGAAAGCGCGCAACATCATCACATCCCGGTGCATGAGTAAAGGGTCAAAAAACGGTCTCGAGCATTGTTTCGGCCACCAGGGGCGTTGCCCCTGGACCCCGCCCTACCCTATGCACACATCTTTATGCTGATAATAAGTCCGAAGCATATTGTGCAGTTATAGGGGTCCAGGGGGATTATCCCCCTGGTGGGGTCCAGGGGCGAAGCCCCTGGTGGGGTCCGGGGCGAAGCCCCGC
>JADFYM010000313.1 GCA_015233035.1 Magnetococcales bacterium | reverse complement strand
AAACGCCTTTTGCCACTCCTGTTTCCGGCTGGCAAAATATTTCAAGACGGCGTTATGTGGCGTATCCGCCAATTCATTCAATAAAATAATGCGCAGCGCACCCAGCATGGGCAATGTGGACGCATAAACACCTGCTTTTCCCTCTGGTTCAAACCCAAATCGCCGCATGATATCCGTATTCGGTGTCTTGGCAAGGAGCAAAAAACTCTGCAAGTCTCTACGCTTCAGCTTTTGCTTGAGTCGATACAGATGATCACACACAAAAAGGTGTGATATGGCGTCCTCTGTCAGGCTCTCGGTAAATTTGAACGAGAGCAATTCTTCCTTGGCCGCAGTATCACGCAGACCATCTGCCAGCCAGAGCTTTTGTTCCTCCGTCCACCCCTCTCCCTCTCGGCGCAACAGGACGATGTCCGCCTTGGGCGATCCGCTTACAACATCCACCTCGGTCTGGACGGAAACGTTGACCGGTGTCAGCGACTCCTCCAACGCCTTTCCCAGCAGGCGATGCCAATGCGTCTTATGGTCTATGCCGTCCTGAACATTCTTCGGTCCCGCCATCTGTCGCTCACCCTCCAAGCTGCACCAATTCCCGGAACATCCCCCAAACGTCATCAAATGTCACGGCCTGTGTCATGGTGATTGCTCCCGACGGTGGTACCATTTGCCGGAGTATACCCCTTTTATGCAGCGCATGGAATCTGTTTTCCCTCCACAGTCAACATCCATTCGTTCAATAACGGATTATGGCAGATAAGTGACACTGTGGCAAATCAGCCACACGCGCCTGCTCTCAAAGATTTACACCTGTAAAATCAATATTTTATAAACATTATTCTCTCCCCAAAAAAGTGGTACATGGATTGCTCTAATAGGGACAAGAGCACAGCAGGGCAGCACGGCTTGGCAGGGGTTCAAAAGGCAGAATCGGCGGGCGCAACGGAAAAAGTGCAGAGAGATTGATTTTTTTTCTTGACGTTTCGCAAGGATTCACCTATAAGCGTCCACATAAGCGTGTTGCAGATTGGCAACAAGGTGTTGCAAAGAATACACAGTTAATTTCGAGATAAAGACTTCCGGGTAGTCCGGGGGTACTAGGTTCTCTCAAGACAAAGGAGATGCAAGCAATGAAGAAGTCACTGGTTTTGGGTGCAGCCGCTCTGGCCACCCTGTTCCTGGCCGCCCCCCAGGATTCCAAAGCGAGCGAAGTCAAGATTGGCGGATACTATATGTTCCGTATGCAGGACACCGCGATCAATCCGTTTCAAAATCCAGCGGGCATAGATGACCAACGCTTTTGGGCGCAACGGTTGTGGTTGAACATGGATTTCATCGCGGACAAGACGACCCATGCCCACTTGGTAACGCGGGTTTTGGACAGCAATATTGTGCAGGGTGCAGAAACGCAGCTTGGTTCGAATTTCTCGGCCTCGGGCTTGAGCTCGGTCAATACGACCACGGCCAGCAGCAATCCCTGGAGCATCCGCAAGGCATGGTTGGAGACCGAAGCGGCGGGGGTTGGCGTGAAAGTGGGTAATATGCCCCTCTCCCTGAACGATGGTATCCTCGTGAACAACGATGACACCGGCTTTGGTGCCGTCATGCTGTCCAAGACTTTTGGCGATGTCACCGTGGCGTTGGCTGATGTTCGCGTGGCAGAAGGTAATATCGGTGCGGCTTACAATAGCACGGCGACTGGTGCGTCTGCTGCCATCGCTGCTCCCGCCCTTGGTGGTACCGCAACCAATGGCTCCAACGATGACAACGTGGATCTCTATGTCCTCGCCCTTTTTGGCAAAGTGAGCCAGGTCAACTATGGCGTGACGGGTGCCTACCTGAAGACGGGTGATTCCTCCGGCGTGTTTGATGCTTGGAAGCCGGGTGCGTTCTGGTCTGGTACAAGTGATGCTGCTACCATAGGAACCGTTGGTCACTCCATCAGCGATGGCTGGTTGGCTTTGACCTTGAACAGCGTTCTGGGTGGTGTGGATGTGACGGGTACCGGCATCTGGGAGACCGGGATGAGCGGCGTGAATCCGGCAACCCTTGTGGGGACGACGGCTTCGACGATCACCGGCAAGAAGTTGGATGGTAGTGGTGGCCTGTTTGCCCTGCGCTTGAAAGGCAACTTGCCTGGTGTGGCTCAAGGTGCCACATGGAATGCGTATGGCTCGTATGCCAGCGCGGATTTCACCAACATCACCAGCAACTATCCGAAGTGGTCCCAGACCTGGGATATGGAGGGAGCGGCCAATCGTGATCTCCTGATGACCTGGGCAGCGGCGGCGGGTGCCTCCCCGACTGAGAACATGCGGACAATTGGTGTGGGTCTGACCATTCCGGTCCAGAACTGGACAATCAATCCCATGCTCGACTATGCGCATGTGAATGATGACTCCATCGCGGGCGGCGGAAAAACGGATTTCCGTACCACCTCTGCCTGGGGCGGTGGGGTGCAACTGCTCACCAAGCTGAACCCGGCCACCACCCTCTCCATCACGGGTCTGATTGTAGATCCGAATGATACGGGTAACGGATCGAGATATGGTGCCTATCAGACTGCAACCGCTGCTGGCCCTGGCCCGAATGTTACTCCGACCGACACCATGCACATGGTCGAAGCTTCTTTGAAGATGGTCTTCTAATTCTTCTGAAGCCAGTTGTTTGCAGCACATTGCAAGGGGGAGCGGGTTGTCCGCTCCCCCTTTTCTTTATTTTTGGAGCATGGTGTGTGCAAAAAAAAATTGACAGCCCGTCAACAACGTGCATACAATCTGCTCCATGGAGATTGAATTTGATCCGAACAAAAACCTCAGGAACATCCACGAACGAGGGCTTTCGTTTGAGGATGTGGTCAGGTTTGATTTTGACACAGCGCATTTTGAGAAGGATACCCGTTGCGATTACGGAGAGACTCGTCATATTGCGACTGGGTATCTGGATCACCGACTGCATGTACTGTGTTTTGTTGAAACAGTTGATGGCATTCGGGTGATCAGTTTCCGCAAGGCCAATGCACGGGAGGCAAGACGATATGGGAAGTCGCAAACCATTGACGGATAAGGAGGGGGAAGTACGTGAACTGACAGCGAAGGATTTTCGCCATTTCCGGCCAGCGGACTCGTTGTCACCGTCGCTTGCGCGCAAGTTGGGCGTGCGTGGTTTGCAGAAAACCCCCACCAAGGAACGTATCACCATTCGCATTTCTCGTGATGTTCTGGAAAGTTTCCGTTCCACTGGAAGGGGTTGGCAATCCCGCATGGACAAAGCACTCAAGGAGTGGGTAGCCTCCCGCGCTTACCTGTGAAAACTTATGCAATCTTTGTAGGCTGTCAACCCGTCACAAACAAATCCAACGAGAAGCTTCTTTGAAGATGACCTTCTGATTCTTCTGAAGCCAGTCGGTTTGCAGCAAACTGAAGGGGGGAGCGGCTTGTCCGCTCCCCCTTTATTTTTTATGCGGTGTGAAGCCACTTCCCAGTACGCAAAGGGATACGCATTTTTCATTGGACTTTCCAACCATTATGGTGTATTTTTGATCATGGAAGACAAGAAGCCGAAATACGACATGAAGGAGATCAAAAGGATCTTTCGGTCTATTGAGACGCTGAACAGCACCAGGAGCGCGATTCGAGATGCCCGTGCTCTGGGATTATCGGCAGCGGATGTGGTAGCGGTTGTTCAGGCCATCAAACCAGGCGACTTTTACAAATCCATGACGGCCAACAGGGACCATTACGGTATGGCAGGATGTGTATCATGCACAGTGGCAGTGTCAGTCGATGTATGTGAAATTCACCCAGGATTCCGTAGGAGATCTACTTTTTCTATCATTCAGAAAGAGATGAGGTGTGCGATGAACGCTGAAATGATGTCATGCCCGGTCTGTGGCTGTCTCCTCTCCAGAGAGGAACGGGAAGAAACGTGTGCGTATAAAGGCAGCAGTGTCACCTATATGCAGCCCGGTTGGTGGTGCGGAACCTGCGATGAAGCCATTTTTAAAGGGGCGGATAACGTCATTGGCAACGCACTGTTCGCAGAGTTGCGGGCCAGGGTTGATGGCATCCTCTCGCCCAGTCAGGTTCGGGATATACGGAAACGAATGGGTCTGACACAACGACAAGCCAGTGCATTGTTCGGCGGTGGTCCGAATGCGTTCCAGAAATATGAATCGGGAACCATCACACCCAGCGTCGGCATCTCCATACTCATCAAATTAATGGAATCTAACCAGGAATCCGTCCAAGTCTTGTCTGAAATTCGTGCGCAGCTCCATGAGATGCCTTTTGCCATCCCTGGCATCAAACGGGTTTCCATGTCGCGCCAAACTGCTTGATTATCTCCGTTATGGGCAACTGTCTGAAAGTCGAACTGGTGCCACGAACGCCCTGCACAGGATCAAAATTTCCTTGAAGATGGTCTTCTAAACCGCACCTGTTTCGGAATGCGTAGTGGTGCACAGCGGAAATTCGGAACCCTCCTTCAGACCGCAAGGGGTTTGCCCTGGTAGGTCCAACGGAACGGTTTCGACATCGCCTTGTTAAAATACGCGATGAACGACGTGATTTTTT
>JADFYM010000312.1 GCA_015233035.1 Magnetococcales bacterium | reverse complement strand
TGCCCAACGACCCACCCGCAAGATGTTTACGTCAGACGCTCATACCAGAGCCAGTCGGAGATGTCCAGACAAAAACAGTACCGCCGTGATTCTGCATCGTTTCCGGTCTGGAACAAATTCACCCTGGCCTTGTTCCCCGTTCGATTGCAATTTGGTATGAGCAGCAAACCTGTCAAAGCTCTATGTTTGACGACAAAATGGTATGATACCGAGAATAGCGCGTTTCGATACGGTTTACCTCGTCGAAAACCGCCTGCGCAACCTCCACAGCCAAGTCCTGTTCGGGAGCGTACAACTGCAACGCACACGCTCCCCCCATGGCATGAAAATCAAAACGACTGAACTCCATCGGACACCTTTGCTTGCAATCCCGTGCTCATCCCCGTGTGGATGAGATCATCGAAGTCATCCACACGGAGTCGGTAGCGGGTCAGTGACGACAGACAGCCATTTGTACCGGGCCAATGCCGCCTTTCTGATGGTCGTCCAGTTGCGCGTACAGGGCTTTGTAGGCTTGCAAAACCGCTTTTTTCTGGCCAATCATCTGTTCCATGGCTTCAATGTGATGGGTTTCCATCTCCATGGAATTCTGGTTGACCTGGTTTTGCATATTGTTGAACAGTGCGGCTTTGGCATCATTCTGGTCGATCAGGGTCTTGGCATAGGCGGCCCAGACCGCTTCCTGGGCAGGCGTGATGGCCAACTGCTGTTTGGCAACCGCCAGACAATTTTTCAGGACCTCGGGATGTTGGGGCAAACCAGGGCCCATCCCGTGGGGATGGGAACCCATCATACCGGGGCCCATGCCGGGTCCACCCATCATACCGGGGCCCATGCCGGGTCCACCCATCATACCGGGGCCCATGCCGGGTCCACCCATCATACCGGGGCCCATGCCGGGTCCACCCATCATACCAGGGCCCATGCCAGGTCCACCCGCTGGACCACTTGGCGTACCATGCCCCATACTCTGTTCGGGAGTCTTGGTCTGTTCCTCGGCCACGGCGTTGGTGAAGGAGGAGATCCAGACCATCAGTGCCAAAGCGGCTGCTGCGGTCAACCATTTGCTCGTCATCATTGTGTTCATGATTTTTCCTCTGAATTATCGTTGTTTTTATGCTCTCTGCCTGGAAGCCACGGGCTTCCTGAATTGGCGTTGGCACGTTAAGTGGGAGGCCAAGTGGATGCAACCCCTAATGGAACTATCCAGCAGGTTACCTTATTATATAAACGTCCAAATGTTGGTTTCCGATCAAATTGACCATCCCAAAACGCCATCTCGGCACTGACTATTCTCTCGTCTGATTCAACGTCGATAGACTCAACCTGTTCCGTGTTCACTTTGTAGGCGGCGATATTTCCCATTGAATTTCCTTTTTCTGTCGCCAATGTACAGCGGTGGCATTTCTGCCACCGCCATGAACTGCGCTGTGGTTGCAGTTTAGGCCATTATACTGAGGCCACCCACTGAATGTGCTGGTTCTCTGGTCGCCGAAACAGTCGGAGAGTTTGCTTTTGGCATAAAACCACCATTGGCCTTTTCTGTCTTCTGGGTTGCAGCAGATTCAGCAGCTTCGATGGCGGCACTATCACCAATTGTCAGTAGCCGCCCAAAGTGTACCAGTCCATGTTCACCCAAAGTGTACCACCCATGGGGAGTGTCGGAGGTGATCCAACAGCTCATCACAGCCCTGACCCAGTTGACCCAACACGCTTCCCGCCACCCGGAGGGGTGAGGGTCCCTCGGCCATGCCGAGGAACCCTTTGGGGAAGGCTCTTCCCGTCGCAAGTGGTGCTAGGCGACCAATTGGCTCAGGGTCGAGATCTGGGAATCATTGCTGTTGTTATAGTTGCTCATGACGTTGCTGTAGATCGTCAACCCATGGGTACTCTTGCTGCTGCTGGCGTCCGTGGTGCTGGTGGACGACTGGTGCTTGTTGGGATGGGAGATCTGGTATTTGGCCAACTCAGCCTCGCTGACGATGCCGTCCTTGTTGGTGTCTGCCGGATCATACTGGCTGTCCTGGGAGGAGGAGGATTCTGAACCGCTGGCCGCCTGAGGGGGGGGGGCTCCGCCGCCTGCGCCTGCCGCCGCCTGAGGGGGGGCTCCACCGTCTGCACCTGCCGCTTTGGTTGGCATCTCCTGCCGGGAGGCATTCATATCCTTCTGCAGTTCTTCGGTGGTGACCTTGCCGTCATTGTTGCTGTCGGCAATTTTGAAGCGGTCTTTCAAAGGTCCCTGGGCCTCATCGGCACTGATGGAACCATCCTGGTTGGTATCCATGCGGCTCATCAGGTCGGCTGCCGAAGGGGGCGTCATCCCTTGCATGCCGTTGCCTTGGCTCTGACTGTGCGCTGTCAGCAACTGTTGCAGCTCATCGCTGCTCAGTTTCTTGTCGCCGTTGGTGTCGGCAGTGGAAAAATCCTTTGCCAAAGGCCCCTTGGCCTCGGTCAAACTGAGAAAACCGTCGGAATTGGTATCCAGCTTGCTCATTAAATCGCTTGCGGAAGGTGGTTTGCCCATTCCTCCCATGCCACCCATACTGCTCATACTGCTCATTGATCCGATATTCATCTGTATTTTCCTTTCACAACACAGCGTTCGCACCCGGCGAACAATACGTGGACAAGATGATCCCCAGGACCACCTCAACAGCGAGGTCTCCCGGTGTTGGGCCTGACCCGGTCCGGAAACCCCACCGTTTCACCGTAACAGATTACCATGTCAGTCTGTTGTCAGTAATTGTAAGGATTTGTCTTTCCATGCACCGGAGATTGCGCAATGGCCGACCACTCCCGTCAGAACGAGGCATGGTTGAGAGGGACGGATGCGCCGAAACTCTCTTCGGACTCAAATCGCTGTTGCAGCCCTTCATCCACCGGTAGGCGAATGATCACGGCCAAACCACCGCTTGATCGGTTGACCGCCTGGATCTCCCCATGATGACCATGAATCACCTGGGCGGCGATGGCCAATCCCAAACCAAATCCGCCACTCTCCCGATCCCTGGCCTCGCTTACGCGGAAAAATGGCTCAAAAATGCGTTGCAGGTACTCAGGTGGTATCCCTGCTCCCTCATCCTCCACCGTTACCACCGCTACACCATCGCACCGTTTCAGCCGCACGGTAACCGTACCACCCTCTGGCGAATGACGTAGGCCGTTGCGTATGACATTCTCCAAAGAGGAGTGCAAGGCTTCGCCGTTCGCAAGCAGCAGCACCTCATCCTGGAACTCGCAGATTATCTGCTGATCTCTGGGAACGGCCTCCAACCGGGCCGTGGTCGCAACAGTGCGCAGCAACACTGGCAGATCCACCAAATCCTCCCGGCGCAGCGCAACATCGGTCTGCTCCGGTTTGGACAGGGCAAGAATCTGGGAGATGAGACTCTCCATGCGTTCCATCTCCTGTTCCAAAACCGCCAACATGGTTGCTGGCTCTTCCTGGCGGGTTTCCAATAATCCAATGGCAATGCGCATGCGGGCCAGTGGCGAACGCAATTCATGGGATACATCACGCAACAACCGCTTCTGTGCGTGGAACAACTCTTCCAAACGCTGGGCCATGAAATCGAAATCATCGGCCAGCATGCTGACTTCATCGCGAACCCATCGCCGTACTGGCCCGGAGCGTGCCCGCAAGTCCCGGTTGGCCACGCGACGGGTCACCTGACGCAATCGCTGCAATGGTAGGGAAAAGTGCAATGCAGGCAGCAGCACGGCCAATAACACGCTTCCCAAGATGGTCAACCCCCATCCAGGGTGACGCCACAACACCTGAAAAAAACGCGGTCCATTGGGTGTGATGAAAATACGACCGCTCTCCCCATCGGCCAGTTGTACCACCAGTGGTTCAAAAGGTGGTGGGAGATGGTGCTCCTCTCGTGTCTCGGGTGGCGACGGGTAGTCTGGTCGCTGTTGATGTCCGCCAGGATAGAATGACCATTCGCGGCCAAAAATCTCTTGCCCTTGGGCATTCAGCACCCGCAGTCGATGGGCCATAGGTATGCCAGGCAAATCTGCGCGCAATGCCTCCCATCCCTTGGTGATCAACAACTTGGCCACCTGGACACGCGCTGCCTGCAACTCCTCCAACTCCTGGTACATGGCCAAGTCAACCTCTGGATGGAGATGATAACCCGCCCACACCGTCAAACCGGCTGCCAATAAAGTTGCGACACAAAAAGACAACAATAATTTAAAAAAGATGCGCATGATCTATTTCTCGTCGGAGAGAGCAAAAAAATAGCCGGATCCGCGAATGGTGCGGATTGGCGAGAGGGTGGATTGGCCATGACCCAGCTTGCGGCGCAGCATGCTGATATGTAGATCAATACTCCGGTCGTAGGGTGCCACCTTGCGACCCAACCCATGCAAAGCCAAAGTTTCCTTGTTCACCACCCGGCCAGCTTCCTTCATGAGAAGTTCCAGAATATTGAACTCCGTACTAGTGGACAGAAGTGAAAATCAGTGACCCGTCCACAAGGACATGATACGCTGCCTGCTCACGTTAATTTTTCTCGGAGGGCTGGCCATGGGACAAGGTCTTGAGTCTGCGATCTCTCTTTTTCTGCC
>JADFYM010000311.1 GCA_015233035.1 Magnetococcales bacterium | reverse complement strand
GTCAGCCACGAGGAAATGTGGCGATACATCTGAACACGTTGGCAGGGATAGTGAGCGGTATCGTTGGCGGCAAGAGCGTGAGCTTGCCAAAGGTGGCTGAAAAGGTGCCAGATGGCAACAAGCCAACCAGTCGGGAGAAGCAGTATTCACGATGGTTGAACAATCAACGTATTGATTTTGAATGTTATTTTCTGCCGTTTGTTGAGATTATGCTTGGCAGTCTGACGGATGAGACGTTGATCTTTGCCATAGATGGCAGCGTCACCGGTCGTGGTTGCATGACTCTGATGGCAAGTGTGACATTCCAGGGACGTGCCCTGCCGGTCACCTGGGTTGTTGTGAAAGGCAAGAAAGGCCATATGAAAGAGTCCTTCCACTTGGAGTTGCTCAACAGCCTCCAAGCCATTGTGCCTGCCGGAAAGCAGCTTGTACTCTTGGGTGACGGTGAGTTTGATGGCACCGATCTCCAAAAAGATGCAAGGGGGTATGGGTTCGATTATGTTTGTCGTACAGGAGTGAACATCTCGATGGTGTGGCAAGGAGATGAAATCTCATGTGGTGATGCACTGGCCTGCATCAAAGAGGGTCAGTATATGATGTTTGAGAATGTGTTGTTTACAAAGAAAAAATATGGACCTGTCCATGTCATTTGCTACTGGAGGACGGGGTGCAAGGAGCCGATTTTCCTGGTGACGAGCATCGACTCGGCAGAAAGGGCCTGCCTTTTGTACAGCCTGCGGTTCAGGATAGAGACGTTCTTCTCGGACCAGAAAAGCCGTGGCTTCAACATGCACAAGTCGCATCTGCGTGATCCAGATAGAATTTCACGGTTGCTCATCGCCGCTTGTCTTGCATACATCTGGATCATTTACCTGGGGGTGGTAGCAAAAGAGGGCGGTTGGGTGGGTGTCATCCACAGAACCGAACGATGTGACCTGAGCTTGTTCCAACTTGGGTTAAGATTTCTGGAGTACATCATGAACGGAGGGATGGAAATTCCGGTTGCATTTGTGCTGTCAGCAGGGTTGGAAAAAAGTGTCCGGTAGTGAATCGCCCAGTTGCAACAACTGGGTTGGCAGCACATCGAAGGCAGCCTGGACGATCCGACCGTCACCGGTCGCACCGGTTTCACCGAGGTGATCCAGGAAAGCGTGCTGCGGGCGCAACTGCGCGCCCTCAATCCCGGCCCGGACGGTCTGCCCTGGCTGGACGATGGTCGCCTGGCCGAAGCGGTGGCGGCCATCACCCGACTGGGCACCCACAGGCTGCTGGAGGCCAACGAAAAGGCCACCGGGTTGCTGATCAACGGGCTGACAGTGGAGGGGTTGCCGGGTTGGGTCGGTGGGCGCGGCCAGACCATCCGCTATATCGATTGGGAGCATGCCGGCAACAACCATTGCACGGTCGTGAACCAATACCGGGTGGATTGTCCGCCCGGTTTCAACCGTGCCAAGGCGTTCATTGTTCCCGATCTGGTGCTGCTGGTAAATGGCCTGCCGCTGGTGGTGGTTGAGTGCAAAAGCCCCTCCATTCCCGAACCCCTGGCCGAGGCCGTGGACCAGTTGCGCCGCTACAGCAATCAACGCCGTGCCGCTTTCGAGGTGGAGGAGAACGAAGGCAACGAGAGCCTGTTCGCCACCAACCAACTGCTGGTGGCTACGAGCTTCGACGAGGCCAGGGTGGGATGTGTAGGCGCAACCTGCGACCATTTCGCCCAGTGGAAGACGGTGGTGGATCCACAGGGTGCGGGCAGCGAATTGGCGGTGGCCGCCAGCCTGGGCCGGTCCACACTCTCCGAGCAGGAACGGCTGATCGCCGGACTGCTCGCACCCGCCCACCTGCTGGATGTGGTCCGCAACTTTATGCTGTTCACCCAGAGCGACGGGCAGACCATCAAGATGGTGTGCCGCTACCAGCAATACCGGGCGGTCAACCGGGCGATTGCCCGACTCAAGAGCGGCCAGACCCGTTTGCAACACGGCGAATATGATCAGCGCGGCGGCATCATCTGGCATACCCAGGGGTCGGGCAAGTCGCTGACGATGGTCTTCCTGGTGCGCAAGATGCGCGGGGATGCCCAGTTGCGTCGCTTCAAGGTGGTGGTCATCACCGACCGCAAAGACCTGCAACGCCAATTGTCGGGCACCGCCACCCTGACTGGCGAAACGGTCGACGTGGCCGACAGCACCACGGGCATCCAGGCCCTGGCGCGGCGGAAGGGACCGGGGCTGATCTTTGCCACCATCCAGAAATATCGCGACCACGATACCGCCGACGAGACACCGCCGACGGGGGAAGCCGCTCCGGTTCCCCCAAGAAGGACCAAAAAGAAGAAAAAGCACAAGGCCAAAGAATAGTTTGAGATCTTGAACGAAGACGACAGCATTCTCGTGCTGGTGGACGAGGCCCACCGTACCCAGGCGGGTGATCTGCACGCCAGCCTGCTGGCGGGCCTGCCCAACTGCGCCCGCATCGGCTTCACGGGCACCCCGATCATCATGGGCGAGAAAAAACGCACCCATGCCATTTTTGGCGCGTTTATCGACCGCTACACCCTCAAGGAATCCGAGGCCGATGGGGCAACGGTGCCAGTTCTTTACGAAGGCCGCACCGCGCAGGGCGCAATCAAGGACGGTGCCAGCCTGGACGAATTGTTCGAGGATCTGTTCCGCCAGCACACGCCCGCCGAGTTGGAGGCGATCAAGCGCAAGTATGCCACCAGAGGCCACATCTTTGATGCCCCGGCACTCATCGCCGAAAAGGCACGGGACATCCTCCGCCATTATGTGACCAACATTCTGCCCAACGGCTACAAGGTCCAGGTGGTGGCCTACAGCCGACTGGCCGCGCTCCGCTATTTTGAAGCCTTGCAGAAGGCCCGCGACGAGTTGCTGGCGGAGGCCGAGGCATTGCCCGCCGAGGACAAGGTCATGGACGACGAGGCTTTGTGTCAACGCCCGCCCAGGGTGCAGGCCGTGGTGCAGGCCTGGCGTTATCGGGACACCCTCGCCAAAATCGAATTTGCCCCCATCATCTCCGGCAGCAACAACGACGATTCGGCCTGGAAGCCCTGGACCGAAGGCACAGCCCAGGCGCACTTGATCGAACGCTTCAAAAAACCGCTGTCGCATCCCAAGCCGGACAAGGCCGATCCGTTGGCCTTTCTGGTGGTCAAGTCGATGCTGCTGACCGGCTTCGATGCCCCCATCGAAGGGGTGATGTACCTGGACCGCCCGATCCGCGAGGCCGAGTTGTTGCAGGCCATTGCCCGCGTCAACCGCACCGGCTTTGGCAAACGGTGCGGCATCGTGGTGGACTATTATGGGGTAGCCCGGCATCTGCGGGATGCCCTGGCCGCCTATGCCGATGCAGAGGTGGAGGGTGATCGACGAATTGCGTGCGGGCACCACCAAAGACGACACCACACCAGAGGATCTGCCCGAACACATTGCGCCCTTCCTGCGCACCGTGTTGGATGTGGTCTATGGGGAGCAAATACCTGCCCCGGACGCACTGCTGCGCCTGAAGGATGTGACGGTCGACCTGGTGGACTGGCTGGTACAGGAGTTGCGGAACAACCGGGAGATCTGGCGACCGCACCGGCGGGCGGCGCAGGAGGAACTGAATGGCCATCTGTTCGACCACCTGATGCGTCTGCGTCCGCCCCTGGTCGATACCGACTTGGCGGGGGTGTTGGCCGACCGGTTGCTGGAGCAGACCCGCGCCAGCCATGACACGCTGATGCAGGTGTATGGATGATCCCGGAACCGGTGCGGTCCTGCGACGCGCCACCCGCTGCGGTGGGTAACCGCCTGATTGTGGATGACCTGCAATTCACCCTGAAACGCAGCCTGCGCCGCCGGACGTTGCAGATTACGGTGGAACGCAGCGGTGAACTGGTGTTGAGCAGCCCGCCGGACGTGGAGGAGTCCAGGCTGGAAGCCTTTGTTCTGGAAAAGCGATTCTGGATCTACACCAAGCTGGCCGAGAAAGAGCAGTTGCGGCGGTGTGTGCCCAGCAAGGAATATGTGGACGGCGAGGGTTTCCTGTACCTTGGGCGCAGCTATCGTTTGCGACTCGTGGACGGGCAATGTGTGCCGGTAAAACTGCTGCATGGCCGCTTCCTGTTGCGCCGCGATTGGGTTGCGGAGGGGCGCAACCATCTGATCCAGTGGTACAGCAACCGTGCCAAGGAATGGCTGTGGAACAAGGCCCAGGAGTACCTGACGCGCATGGAAGTCAAACCAGCGGGGATAAAGGTGCAGGATCTGGGCTATCGCTGGGGATCCTGCGGAAAGGGCGACTGGCTCTATTTTCACTGGAAGACCATCCTGCTGCCAGCGCACATTGCCGAATATGTGGTGGTGCATGAACTCGCACACCTGCACCAACCCCATCACACCCCGGAGTTCTGGCAGCGGGTTGAACGCGCCATGCCCGATTTCGAGCGACGGAAAATTTGGTGGTGCCTTACGTTAACCTAGCTGGTCGGGATGGAAACGAAATCCACTCATGGACCGTCCAGACATGGTCGGCAAGGCCAGCAGCCATGGCCGGTGTCCGGGGTTTCCATTTCCCTTGGTCGCCT
>JADFYM010000310.1 GCA_015233035.1 Magnetococcales bacterium | reverse complement strand
CGTGCGCAGGCTTCGTCATCGGGAAAAACCCGTTGAAATTCAGGAAGCGTTGTCGGAAAGCCACGTGGGTCCATGACGACAGGCTAACATCAACTCACCAAATTGGCAAGCAACCGGATAGGCAGGATTTTTTCCACAGCGGAGGCGGCCTTGTGGCAATCAAAGCTGGCGGTGGCCTTGGCCGGGGCGGTCGGGGTGGTTTGGGCCCCCATCTGGATATGGCCGGTCTCCAGGTCGAGCACACTTTTGACCGGGTAGGCCCGCGCCGGTTGGCCACACAAGATCGCAACAGAGAGGCTGGTTGTGTTGTTGGACAACCATGCCAGTGTCTCCAGGTCAGGGACAATATTGCCTTCGTCGGGTTTGCAGGGCAACGCACCACCCGCCTGCGCGACAGCAGCACCGAAATGGATATCCCGACTCGTCCGTTTTTGCAAATCCACCACCGCCAGCCACAACTCCCCTTCTTCATCGATGGGCAGCACGGCAAATCCATCCTCCTTGCCCCACCAGACATGCACGGGTGTCGGATATTTGGCCCAGGCCACCTCATACAGTCTGCCGTTCTTGAGATCGAGCAGATACTGGAACCAGCACAGGTTGTTGGCAGAAGCGACGGGTTCACAGGCGGTCATGAGCGCGAAATGGCCAGACGGGCTGACGGGAGAGATCCGGACCTCGGAGGGGTGGTTGCTCGCCTGGCCGTTTTCGTCAGCCACCTTGATTGTGGGTTGCAGGGGGTGTCCGGCATAGGAGAGTGTGCCGTCTGGTGCGAGGCCAAACCCGGATGGATTTTTTTGTCCCGGTTGGAGAGAGATCCAGGGGACAGCACTTTTTTTTTGGTTGCTGGCCGTGAGTGCATCAACCGTTTTGCCCGGTTCCGCTGCCATGCCGGGTGCGGCATGGGTTGCGCCGAACAGGATGGCCAACAGGGTGGTACAGAGTATCATGCGGATTGAATTCATTGGGATAGCTCTCCGAACAGGTCAGGATTGGTCATGGTGCATGGCCAAGCAGGCGGGTGCCTGGTCTGCGTTTCCGGGCGGGCTGATACAATTGCTCTGCTTGGGTCCACGATAAAGCTTGCACCGCCCCCCGGCTTGTGCCACAATGCCCTCCCCTGGCGTTACGGCGAACGTAGCTCAGTTGGCAGAGCCCTGGATTGTGGATCCGGTGGTCGTGGGTTCGAGTCCCATCGTTCGCCCCAGACTTTCCTTTTTAATCAAAAGCCCTTTTTTGGGCATCCTCCGCCCCCGTTCATACCCAGCAGACAGTCGCCGCGCACCGGCCAGACACGGGCGGAAAACCAGCGAAAGTGGCGAAATTGGTAGACGCCCTGGACTTAGGATCCAGTGCCTTCGGGCGTGGGGGTTCAACTCCCCCCTTTCGCACCAATATATACTGCACGCGGTCATAAGCGACACTTCCTGTTCCGTCATTCCCGCGAAAGCGGGAATCCATTTGGCCTGTTGGACCTCCTGGATTCCCGCCTGCGCGGGAATGACGATACCATACGCAGGACAGTGATAAACCCTTCATGGTTCCTGGATTCCCGCCTGCGCGGGAATGACGATACTCGTCAATTGTGACCCGTGCGCAGTATAAACGATCCTGATGACCAGGCAGCCCTACTGGGGCAAGATGCTGATATGCACAGACTCGGTATATTTGACCTGTTGCAGAATGGCTTGCCGCACGGACTGCGCGGTCTGATGCGTATCGCCGGTGGGCAACAGGCCATCGACCAGAATTTGCAGATCCACCTCCCAGGATTCCCCCAACATGCGTCCGCGCAACCGCGTTACCCCCAACACACCCGGCACCTGCAAGGTAACGGCGCGAATCTGCCGCAAGACCCGGTCCGGGATGGTGCCGTCCAGCAAACCATGCACCGCCCGACTGGCAATGGAAAAACCGATCTGCACCGTAAACAACGAGACCAGAATGGCCGCTGCATGGTCGGCCACCGGCCAACCGAGAATGGAAAACAAGACACCCAGCAACAACGCACCCGTGGCAAACAAATCCTGACGATTGTCCAGGGCCGCAGCGGTCAAGGCCAGATTGTTGTTTTGCTCACTGACACAGGTCAGATAACGATACATGATAAAACTGGCCGCCATGCTCAACAACGGTCCCAACAAGGCGACATAACTGGGCGCGGAAAACAGGCCCTGGTTGATATGGCGCAGGTTGCCATAAATGAACGCCAACGACCCCAGAAACAGACTGGACCCCACAAAGGCCGCCGACAGAAATTGAATCTTGCCAAAACCATAGGGAAAACGACGACTGGGCGGCTTGGCCGCCGTCTTGACACTGATCAGGGTGACCCCCTTGTTGAAAAAATCACCGAGCGATTGCAACCCCTGCGCATGCAACGCCATGCTGCCCGTGATCCAGCCCATCAAGGTCATGAAAACGGCATCCCCCAGGGCGATCAGGAGATCCCACCATACCGCCTGCATCCGACACGCCTGACAGGCTGCCAAGACCGTGCGGGACGGCTCCAGCCAAAAAGGAGGCAAGGCCTCCTCTGCCGCGCTGGACGGCTCTGGTTCCTGATCTGCCACCGCAGCATCCCCGGTGTGGGGGAATGGCGGCATGTCATCCGGCGGCGTCATGCCCGTTTGGTAACCGGCCAACGGCTGTTCATCCTGCGGTACCAATCACGTCGCCGATTTGGTTCCAATATTCGGGCGGCAACTCCATGGCCAGCTTGAGTGCCCCTTGCGCACCACTGAAATCGGGATCGGCCACCATCGTCACCCGCACATCGCCATATTCGCGCAAATGATGGCCGATCATCGCCCCCAGACCCCGAATCCGCGATCCGCCACCAGCCAGAATAATATTGGACAAGGCTTCGGTCTGATGGTCCGCATCAAACACCAACAGCAATCTTTTCAGATGTTCCACAATATCGGGCACAATGGTCTCGCAGGCGGCCCGCACGGCATCGGTCAGGTCCACTTCCGTGGGTTTGCCATTGAGACGCAAAACCTGAATGACGGCATCGCCGGGTTCACCGACAAAGGCAAATTTTTCTTTGATGCGCCGGGCGACATAACGGTCCAATTGCGCCGTGGGATAGGCGTCGCGAATGGCGGAGACCAGCAAATCGTCGATATAATCGCCCCCCTTGAGAATGGTGGCCTGGTTTTCCACCGAGGGCACCGTGCCCCGCATGGCACAAATGTCCGTGGTCCCCGCCCCAATGTCGACGATAAAGGCGTTGGTCAACTTGGACAGACCATAGGCCACCATGAACGGCTCGGAGACGACCATGGCCATATCCATCAGCCCTTCCGTCAGCTTGAGCAACTGTTCCTTGTTGGCCACGGAGGCCCGCGCCGGCACCCCGAGAACGCCGCATATCTTGTCTCCCGCCCGGGGTTCGGCCAACTCGATGGCATGGCGCAGCAACTCATGGGCCGCCTCCAGTTCCTTGTCGCTCCCCTCGCGCAACACGCCATTTTCCAGCGGAAAGTGCAACTCCAGCAAAGACCGCTTGTCCAGGGCTTCGGCACCGATCACCTGCGTCTTGTTCAGGATTTTGACCCCAATAATATCCTTGGGATAGCCCACGACAGAATAAACCAGCTCCTTGAACTTGCGGTTGCTCATGACCGCCGTGCGAGAAGTGCCAAAATCGATGCCCAGCAACAGTGCATTGTGAGGATTCGCGATCGTCATTGTGTCCCCGCTCGTTCGCTAAAGTAACCAAAATAAAAATGGCCGCCTGATCCGGCAGCGGTCTATGTCGTCGTTTGGGCGGTCTTTTCTGGTGTGGGTTGTTTGCCACAGCACGACCTTGGGGCGGGTTGCATAATCACCCGGCCCATGCAGTGTACGCTTGCTCGCAAACAACCGGCCAATCCCACCATGATATTGGCACTGTTCTGCGCCAGATTTCCTGCCCCGGCCACGGCCTCCCGCACCCCTGTTTTCACCTCGTGCCGCAGGGTCGTCAATGGGCAAGGGCAAGCCTCTTTCACCTTGGCCATCCCGGGAAACGCCTTGGCAACCAGGACCACCTGTCCCACCATATCCGCCAGCAGGTTGGCAATGCCGTCTCCCAGTGGCTCAATCAGGACGGTCACGGTCTGCACAGGGGCAGCCGCTTCGGCGGTCGCCACGGGCTCTTCCGTCTGGATGGGGGGAATGATTTGTTCACTGCTTTCCAGGTGTTCGACGGTTGCCGCAGGTGGCAGGTCTTCCTCCTCAATGAGGATGAGTTCCGTCTGTTCCGTGGCAGATGCATTTTCGGCATCGTTCTGGGGAAAAAGGGTGTTGGTTTCTGCTGCACTCATGTTGCTTTACCTCTCACGCCAAAAAATTACCACCACTGTCGGCAGTATTGCATTCTTGCCGGTCTTTTTCAAACAATAATCTTGCGTCCCTTGGTCCGTGGGTCGTGCCAGGCAAGCATTTTTATGTGGATGATGCAATGAGAATAAAATAGTACCGTTGCAGGGTCTTGATCATCGTTTCGTCCACGAACTCTCCTGGATGCCCGCCTTCGCGGGCATGACGGGAATGGGTATGACACGAAATTCGCTCGTCATTCCCGCGAAGGCGGGAATCCAGGGTTCTGACTGGAATG
>JADFYM010000030.1 GCA_015233035.1 Magnetococcales bacterium | reverse complement strand
GTTATAGGGGTCCAGGGGGATTATCCCCCTGGTGGGGTCCAGGGGCAAAGCCCCTGGTGGGGTCCGGGGCGAAGCCCCGTGAGGCACACAATATCAACCAGTTGTGGACTTTTCTCCCAAACGAAGGATTCCTCTTCCCACTGAAAGCCCTTTCCATGTTGGTCAGGGGCAAATTCCTGACCACATTAAAACGATTGCGGCCAGATATCAACATCCCAGAATCCGCGTGGCAACAAAATTGGGTGTCTCATTGCACCGTATGGGGCAAGGGTGAACAGGCCGTCCTGGATTACCTTGCCCGCTACGTTTTCCGTATTGCCATTACCAATAGCCGCATTCTGGCCATGGATGACCAGACGGTCACCTTCCGCTACAAGGAGCGCAAAAAACGACGCTGGCGCAAATGTCGGATATCAGGGATGGAATTCATGCGCCGGTTCCTTCTGCATGTGCTGCCAAAAGGTTTTCATAAAGTCCGCTATTTTGGAATCTGGAACCAGAAAAACAGACATATGTTCCAGAAGGTTAAGCTGTTATTCGTCCTGGAACGGCCTGCAGCTACAAGTCTGGAATCTACCCCAAAAAGCCTCCTCAAAAAAGTGGAACCGGGGGCTGCTTGCTTGTGTTGCGCGACGGGCACAATCGTACTTGTCCAGAGGATACCGCGTCCATCGATCAGACCACCATAGGCAACAGAATAAACTCATACGATTGATGTTTCTACAAAATTAACACCTTATGGCTCCCCAGCAAGGTGGCGGCGGACTGTTGCCTTCACCCCGGCGGGGGAGCCATCATCACCCGAAAACAGTGCCCCACAGTCGAGAAATGGACCCTGACGACAAGCAACTCACGTCTTGCACGGTCTATTTCAGTGAACAAATGCCCCTGATAAAGGCTGACCCTTCTTGCCCATCCGTCCATTGGCACCCCCAACAACCTGAAAATTCCATATAAGAGTTCCCGGACCGTTTCCCACCCCACCCGCGTTCAGTCCAACCAGGTTTTTGCGTCGGCAAGCGACGCAAAAAGCCTTAATTCGTTTCACGCAGGTAGGGTGTTCAGCACATCGAACAATCTTTTTGTTAAGTCTTAACAATTATGAGTTGTTTTGATTTGATAACGAGAAGCAACAAATCGGAGGATGCTTGACGATGAGCCAGTCAATCGATTCGGCCTCCCACTTAAGCCGGGACAGCAGTGGGACCGGACACCATCAGAGGATCGCATCGCATTGTTCATTTGTGAGGGGGAGACAATCTGCCTGAGCGTCGTTAATGTTTGTTGGAATCTGGTTTGCGTGTCCTGCAAGGAGAGTCCAATGAGCGTCCGCGTTAAAACACTAAAGGTTTTTATTGCGCTAAAAGAGGGTTTGAAATCACTCAGAGAGATATCCATCCACATTGGAACCTCCAAAAGCAGTGTGGACAGATCTCTGAAGGCGGTAGAAAGAAGGAATTGCCATCCAGAATCGTGGCTATGGGAGACAGAAGAAGGACAGGAATGGATCCGTTTTCTTGTCCTTGCAGTTTTAATTGATTTTGGAATTAACGGTGGTATTGGGGCAGAGCATATCAGCCAGTTTTTTAAGCGCAGTCGTTTAGACAAACAGTTTGGAGCATCGCCAACATCAATCCAAACCATGATCAAACGGATTGAATCCCTGTTTGCCATATATCAAAATGAACAGGAAGAAAAACAGCGACAAACTGGCAAATCACGGGAAGTGATAATTGGTGGAGATGAGACATTTTTTGCTAGGTTTATGGTTCTGGTGTTGATGGATTTGCCATCTGGATATCTGATCATGGAGGAAGTTGCGACAGATAGGAGCTACGATACATGGAAAGAAAAGGCAAAAAAACGCTTAGAGGAAATTAGGCTTTTCGCTGTCCATTTCGTGAGTGATCGCGCTCCAGCATTGATAAAGCTCGCCATAGAAGGATTGGGTTGCCAAGCAGGGGCAGATCTGTTCCACGGTGAGTATGAAATTACCAAGTGGTTGGGATCTGCATTTAGTCGTCAGTTAGGTGCAGCCATAAAAAATATAGAAAAATCAAAAACATTGCTGACTGTACTCCAAGGAAAAGCCAATACAATTCCAGAAAACATTCAGGAAACTGAGAAGGAAATAGAACAGCACGAATCTGTATTGAAAACGATTGTCTCAGGAAAGGATTCTTACAAAGGCATCTTGCAAAAAATCTCAACAATTGTTCATCCGTTTTCTATTGAGGAAAACGGTCAGCAAACCTCTGAACAGGTAGAAAATATATTGAACAACCAAGCGCAAGAACTCAAAATAATTGCTGGAAATAATGGGATTTCAGATTCTCAAGGGGCTTTGGAAAAATTTGTGCGCCAGATCAAAGATATATCTGGTATTGTATCTGCGTGGTGGGGGTGGGCAGAGGGAAGTATAGCAACATTTGGACTTGAGCCTTTTATGATTAATTGGTTGCTTTTTACTTTGCTTCCAGTCGTTTACTGGCATAAACAAATGAAAATAACAAAAAATAAAAGGCTGAAAGCAGTCTATCGTAAAGCATGGGAGCAAGCCCTTGCTGAATATCATGCGAATCCGCTGACTCAGAGGCTTTCTTCTGTAGATGTGGCACGATGGCGAGCATGGGCGGAGTGGATGACAAACAAGTTCCAACGGACTTCCTCGGCGGTGGAAGGTAGGAATGGTTGTCTGTCTCAGATGTACCACAACGGGAGGGGTATGACAGTTCGGCGTCTCAAAGCACTGACAGTCAGCCATAACTTTGATCGTAGACGTGGCGACGGTACGACTGCCGCAGAACGGCTTTTTGGGATGCAATTTCCTGATCTGTTTGAGTGGACGGTTGAAAGAATGGGTGAGTTGCCACTGGCTCGAAAATCGCGAGAAAGGGTGATTTCCAACCCGTTGATTCTACAGTCTGTCCCGGCTTAAGTGGGAGGCCCCGCAACTGATGGACAATGGTCCCATCTGTCAGGAAAACCTCGTTCACTGCTCTGTACCCCTCTGCTTCACACGGGTGAGGTGATGGGCGTGTTGTTGTTGGAGCATACCCACAGCAAAGGGGTGTTTACGCAGGAACGAGTGGAGACGGTGGCGATCCTGGGCGCGCAGGCCGCCATTGCACTGACCAATGCGCGTGTCATGGAAGAACTGCAGCAACACATCTGGAAAATTCGGCAGTTGGGTGCCCATCTGGATCAGGCCTCCGAAGCAGAAAAAAGGCGTTTGGCTGGCGAGGTGCATGACGAATTGGGAGGTACACTGACTGCTGCCAAAATCTCTCTGTCCATACTGCGCAAGCGTCTTCGGGAAGAAGCAAACCAGCAGCGGTGCCAAGAGATCTATCAACTCACAGATCAGGCCCTGCGTTCAGTACGGCATATTTCCCATTCGTTGCGTCCAGATGTGCTGGACCGAATGGGTTTGCGTGCCGCCCTGTCAGACTTGGCCAGTTCCACGCAGATCCATTCGGGTCTCAATTGCCAATTGGATGCCGAAGAACGAAATTGGCCGCTGGACGAAGCACAGCGCACGACCCTGTTTCGCATCGCCCAAGAGGCATTGACCAATGTGGTTCGCCACGCCAAGGCCAAGAGAGTGGGTATCGCATTGCGAGAGGAACAAGGGGCAATCGTGCTGGAGATCAGCGACGATGGGTGTGGTATCCCAGAGGAACGTGCCAAGAATGTCGGCTCTTTTGGATTGGCAGGCATGCGGGAACGGGCTGAGCGTATGGGAGGCAGCGTGAGCGTGGCCGCTATCGCAACAGGTGGAACTCAGGTCACGGCTCGAATTCCCCTGGCAACAGAAGGGGGAAGGCAATGCTGATGATCAAAATTTTCATAACGGATGAGCCCCCACTTTTGCGCACGGGCATCAAGTCCATGCTGTCATCCATTTGCCCAACATGGATGGCCGGAATGATGCCAGGAGAGACCGTGCCATACAGACAACTGCCGCCTTTCCAATAGGAAAGGATTTCCTGATCCGACTGCTTTATCGCAACGATTTTGAAGTCGAAAACGGGCCTCAGACCCAAACCATCGGTTTTCACCTCGTCAGACCGTTCTGATTTTTCCCAAACCCGCATCGTATCGAACAAATTCGACCCAGAATGCGGGAATCAACGATTATTTCCTGCCATATTTGCTGCCATACTGTGCCTTCCGTGGTTTCCACAAACGGGCAGTGGTTGTGCTCGTTCGGAGGGGAACCGTTCTGATTCTTCGTAGCCCACATTTTATCGAACAATTACGACATAAATCCGAACAATTCCGACACGGAAAAGCGACAATTAACGATTGTTTGCTAACCATGTTTACCGACATACTCTACAACAGTGTTCACGGGGCATGGGTTTGCACAAGGCCGGTCGCTTCCAAAAAATCCGACAAACGGGGGATGAAAATGATCGCATCAGAAAATTTAGAATTTAGTTGCACAAGAGACGAAATGTCTTTTTATATATTCAAAATTTTCATATCTGTTGGTTTTATATGGGGTTTGACGCTGGTATTGACTCACTTGATCCCTGACATGCAGATACCGAATATTTTTTAACCGGGTAAAAAAGTTTGTTTCATTCCGTGCTTTGTCGTGTCCCAACTCACCCCGCTCCTTGGTTGCCAGGATCAAAGGCAGAAGGTTATGAAGAGTTTTATCCTTAGAAAGGACAAAAAAATGCGTGATGAATTGAAAGCGGTTTTGTCAAAATGGGATGAACGAACTTTGATTTGCGAGATAAAAGAGCCGAAGGTCTCATACCAAATCAATGGTGTTGATTTATTGTTTTTGGGTGTGGTGGGTGAGGAAGGACTCGCACGTCTTTCATCCATGAGGCAGGCCAATGCGGCGACACATGTGGCGATATTATCTGTAAACACAGATGAGAGACTTGCAGCGCGCTATTTGTCAATGGGGGCCTCAGCTTACCTGCTGACGGACACAATGGAAGATGAGCTGCCGCACGCCATCCAGAGTATGGAGCGAGGAGGAAAATATTTGTCGGTGGAGTTGGCTTATCGGGTTGCAGATCGTATCTGTAAGTCCGCAATGATCGCTGGGGTTGTTGGTTACCCAATGGGTTGCCAGTAATATTGAAGTCAAAAAATAACATGAGAATGTAAAGGGGGTTATTATGCCAGTTTCAAGCTACGCTAAAGATGATACGGTTTTTGTGAAATTATCCAAATCTTTCACGTTCGATGACCATGCTGATTTTCGCAGAGCCGCTCTCAGCTATTCGTCCGGGACAAGGTTTGAAGTTGACTTTGGTGACATAGAGCAAATTGACAGTGCATCAATCGGCATGCTTCTCCTTCTTCGTGCGGAGACCGGTGGGGAAGAAGCCAACATTGCTCTGGTCAACTGCAGACCGAATATCTTAAAACTGTTCAGGATGTGCCAGTTCGGGGATCTTTTTCGCCTGCATTGAGAGGTATTATGATGACTGCTCCACTTGTCGGGACAATAATTTTGTCCAATACGATCCAATAGGCGGTAAAACACCGTGAACCGTTTGGGTTTAAAATCGAAATTCATGTTGCTGCTTTTTGGCCTGATTGTCCTGCTGGGCAGTTCCATCGCCTATTTCGTCCATGCGACTTTGTCCCAGGAACTGACCACTGAGATGGGGGAGTGTGGCCTGTTGGTCGCCCAACTGATTGTCGATGATGCCAAACCAGCCCTGTTGACGCAAGACGTCAACACCTTGCAGGGTATTATTGTCGATCATCTGGCCCTGTCGCCCAGGCTGGAATACATCTTTTTTGTCGATCGCACGGGTCGCGTACTGGCCCACTCCCTCGGCACATCATTTCCCGACGACCTGCTGACGACCGCATTCACTGCCCCAAGACAGGAACAACAGATTATACCAAGGCATACCAGTCGGGGAATGGTCTTGCACGTAATTCTGCCTGTCATGGATGGTAATGCTGGTGCCCTCCATGTGGGACTGCAAGGCAAGGCGATCCAGGAACAAGCCGCCAGAGCTGTATGGAAAATCATCTTGATCATGGTGGCTGTGTTGGGTGTCGGTGCCGTCATCGGTAGTGGTTTCCTGAACATTATCGCGACTCCGATCAACAAGCTCTCCCGGATTGCCGTGGCCATTGGGCAAGGTGATCTGGAACAACGTATCGCAATCGGCGGCAATGATGAGATCAGCCAATTGGCATCAGCGTTCAACACCATGAGCATGGCATTGCAGGAAACCAAACAAAATCTCACAAACTCGCTGCATGATCTGATGGAAGAGCGAGACTTTACTCGAGAAGTAATCAATTCCCTGCCTGGCATATTTTATCTGATCAGCCAAGATGGGAGATTCCATTTATGGAACAAAAAGTTCGAGGAAATTTCCGGTTTCACTTCGGAGGAGATGGCTGCGGCCTCACCGGTTGATTTTTTCCGGGGAAAGGAGCGTACCCATATCGCCGAACGAGTGCAGGAAGTCTTTGCCCAGGGATCTGCCGTAGTCGAGGCCAGCGTTGTCGCCAGGGGTGGTGGCATGGCAACACCGTTTCATCTCGTTGGGCATCGCATTGAACTGGACGGGATGTCTTACCTGATCGGTATGGGATTGGACATTTCCGAGCGCAAACGGATGGAGGATGCCTTGCGTCAGGCTAAAAAAACGGCAGAGTCCGCTGCCAAGGCCAAAAGCCTCTTTTTGGCCAATATGAGCCATGAAATCCGCACACCACTCCATGCCGTTATTGGCACGTTGGAACTGTTGCAAGACCCTTCGCCATCGGATGATCAAAAAGAGCAACTCCAACTGGCATACTATTCCGCTCGAACATTACTCTTCCTGATCAATGACATCCTCGATTATTCAAAGATTGAGGCCGGGCAATTGCAACTCGAATCGGTACCGTTCGACTTGCGTGTACTGTTGAGGGAGATGGCAACAGCCATGGGCACGGTGGCCCGCACAAAACAAATTTCACTGACGGGATCTTTTCAGAATAACCGGTTGTCTACGGATCGGCAGATCATCGTGCAGGGTGATCCCAATCGTCTCAAACAGATTTTGATCAACCTGATCGGCAACGCCATCAAATTTACCCCTGAGTGGGGGGCGATCCATATTCTGGGGCAAGTTGTCGCTCGGCACGAGAGCGACCTGGAACTGATGTTTGAGGTCCGGGATACGGGTATTGGCATCCCGGAAGAGGATCGGCAACATATTTTCAAACGATTCACTCAGACCAATGGGCACGTTGCGCATCATTTTGGTGGTACTGGCCTGGGGCTGGCCATTTGTCAGGATCTGGTTGCCCTGATGGGTGGCCGGATAGGTGTGGAGGCCAATGCGGAGGCAGCCACGGGCAGCCGGTTCCATTTCACAGTGCGCATGAAAAAAGGTACGCAGATGCACACTCTGGATTCTGGAGTAAACCCGGTACTGCAGCCACTGGGTATGCAGCCCGATGCGGAGATGCTTCTGTCAAGCGTTGCCATCCTGTTGGTGGATGACCAACCGGCCAACCTGACGGTTACAAAAAGCATGTTGGCCAAGTTGGGATGTCGGCGGGACCGTGTCATATGTGTGGCAGACGGTCAACAGGCCGTAGAGGCGTTCCGGGCGGATCGCTTTGATCTGGTTCTCATGGATTGCCAGATGCCGGTCATGGACGGATATGAGGCCAGCCGGGCCATGCGGGCCTGGGAACAGACGCAAGAGAGACCACCGGTACCCATTATTGCCTTTACCGCCGATTCCACCGCAGAGCAATGCAGCAACAGTGAGGCGGCAGGTATGAACGGGTTCTTGACCAAACCGGTTTTCCTGGAACCGTTGCGGATCATGTTGAACACGCACTTGATGTAATCCGGAAAAGATTTTTCCAACCATTCAACAATCATGGAGTAAAAAAATGACTGCACCGAAAAACTTTCAATTTGTTTCTGATGTTCGGCATGAATATGATTTCATATTGAGAGTTGAATTGTCCATCTTCTCTGTTGGTGTCTTGATGCTGGTGGCATTGATCATCATTTCGGTCGGTGGGGGGCTCCGTCCGTAACAAATTGGATTTCTTAACCTTACACCAAGTTTGCAAGGAAGATTGGAGTGGGAAGGAATTTACCGTTCAAGACAAAAATGATTATATTTTTCCTGTTGATTTTGACGGCATTTGCCACAAATGTCGGTCAGGCAATCATGACTTACAATGCCAACAAATCGGCCTGGAAGCAGGATCATTTGATGAGGGATGTGAGTATCCTCATCTTCCAGATTGATAATGATTTTGATCACGCACTCGTTTTTATGGAGCGGTTTCTGCGTACTCACGACCATGATGCGGGTACACAGGCAGTGGCCCTGATGGAGGGGATTGAAGAAAAAACTCAACAGTTGGAAAAACACGAGGTATTCAGCAACTGGCAGGGCCTGGTTCATGTTCGTGAACAGGTGGATGCCCAGTTGCATCGGTTCCAGCAAATGAGGGAAAAAGACAGGGAGATCGGATTCACTGAGGATGCCGGGGAATACGGGCGCATCAGAGGGAAGATTCATCAGATCGAAGATTTGCTGGCACAAGGGCGACAATTCGAACTGCTCAATTCTGTCCTGCAACTGCGTCGGCATGAGAAGGATTTCTTCAGCAGAAAAAAAGATGAATATTTGAAAAAATTTGATACGGAAATGGAACGGCTTCATGCATTGGTCAACAATGCGCCATTGACAATGGAGGAAAAAGACAACCTTCAAATCCAATTCACGCAGTATGATCAAGGCTTCCACAATATTGTCAGCAGGTTGTCAGATATAGAAGAATTGAATACGGCCTCTCAGTCCGGCATTCTCCATGTGGAGATGGCCCTGTCTGAGCTTGAAGAGACATTGAATCTTATGTACAAGGCGCACGATATAAATCAAACCAATCTGTTGTTTGATCAATTCGTGCATTCACAGATAATTGTTCTTGTTGCGTTATTGTTGATTGGGTTCTTGTTGGCGTGGTCCCAATATGATGTCTTGAGCACTATTAATATATTGAGCAATGTGGCAAGAAGAGTATCAATCGGGGAAGATTGTGAGCTTTCATTGAATCGTCGCGATGAAATTGGCAAGCTGGCCTGTTCATTGAAAACCATGAAGAACAGCTTGATGGAACGGCATCGGAAATTGGCGGCCAAGGTGATGGAGTTGGAGGAGAGTGAAAAAAAATATGCCGCAGTCATCCAACTGGCCGGTGATCCCATTGTTTCCCTGGATGCCGGGTTGCGGATCATATCCTGGAATCGTGGTGCCGAGGATTGTTTCGGCTATGATGAAGCGACCATCACAGGGCAAATGGTGACACGCTTGCTGGATGGTTCCAGTCAGCAAAAAGTGGAACAAGCCGTGCGGGCCACCCGCATGGATGGCAAATTCCGGGTGTTGGGGATTGAGGGGGATCTCTATTGTCAACGGTCCGACGGGGAACGTTTTCCAGTCTCCCTCTCATTATCCACCTGGGAGATGGATGCCACACACTACTTTACTGTGATTGCACGGGATATCAGCGAACGCATGGCCGAACAGCGGCAGATCGAACGTGCCATGGACAGGCGTGCAGCCATCTCCGAAATATTGCAACGAACTCTGCAACCGATCACATTGCATGAGATGCTTGGCCATGCCCTGGATATTGTCCTGAATATTCCGTGGCTGGGACTGGAACAACGCGGAGCCATCTTTTTGTATGACAAGGCAACAGAACGGTTGGAACTCGTCGTCCAAAGATCCTTGTCTTCGGAGTTGCTTGCTCTATGTCACCGTATTCCTGTGGGGTATTGTCTGTGTGGTCGGGCAGCGGCCTCCAAAGAAGTGGTCATGAGTCATAATGTGGATGATCGGCATGATGTCCATTTTTCTGGCATGTCGTCTCATGGTCACTATTGTGTACCCATTCTGTTCGATCAGCAGTGCCTGGGCGTCCTGAATATGTATTTGCCCGTTGACCATGTATTTGATAACGAGGAGATCGGTTTCCTGAAAAATGTTGCCAATACACTGGCCGGTTTGATTTACAGGCACAGCGCAGATCGGAAGGTTACACAACTCTCAAGAGCGTTGGAACAAAGCCCTGTTTCAATTCTGATAACAGACAACAATGGCAGCATTGAATATGTCAATCCGCGTTTTTCCGGTTTGACCGGATATGCGCAGGAAGAATTGATCGGTATGGATGTCCTGAAATTAAAGTTTGGTGATGAAAAATTTGACAAGCAGATATTCGATAAGATCATCAATAACGGTTGGGACTGGTCCGGGGAACTGCGCAGTCGCAAGAAGACAGGGGAGTTGTTCTGGGAATCTGTGTCTCTTGCCCCGGTGCTGGACATGGAACAGCATATCACCAATTTTATTTTTGTCAGTGAGGATATCACCGAAAAAATGGCGTTGAAGGCGGCCCAAGACCATTTGTTGATCACGTTGGATGCCAAGGTGATGGAACGCACACAGGAACTCAATCAGAAAATTGAAGAGTTGGAAACCACACGTCACGAACTCATTGCGGGGGAGAAAATGGCTTCTCTGGGTCGACTGGTTGCCGGTTTTGCCCATGAGATCAATACCCCGGTAGGCATTGGTGTCAGTACCATTTCCAGCATCCCTGCGTCTGTCGCCAAACTGGAACATATGCTGGAGCAGGATGAGGTGGACGAAGCAGATTTGAGTCACTGCCTGACACACATCCGCGATAGTGCCATATTGGGCCTTGCCAACATGCGTCGGGCCGCTGACCTGGTGACAAGGTTCAAGCGCACATCGGTTGACCAATCATCAGAAAGCCAACGCCGATTCAACGTGAGAGAGACATTGAACGACGTTGTGGTCTCGCTGCACAACACATTCAAAACCAGTCGGATTGCCATCGAACTGGATGGACCCGATGAATTGATGGTCTTCTCGCAACCGGGATCCCTGGGGCAGATATTTACCAACTTGCTGATGAACAGCTTCAAGCACGGTTTTGAGAACGGCCAACGGGCTGGAACCATAAACATCCGTTATTCTGTAGAGGGATCTCCCTCTGGCCATCTGCATTTCTGGTATCGGGACAATGGGCGAGGCATTGAAGCTTCGCACTTAAAAAAATTGTTTGAACCGTTTTTCACCACAGCACGCGAGTCAGGTGGTTCAGGACTTGGGACGTTCATCATCTACAATATAGTAACCGACCAACTCAAAGGAAAGATTGACGTCTCCAGCGTAACAGGAGAAGGGACGCTGTTTTACTTTTATTTTCCAGTCTACGAGACAGGTGGCATCGCATGAATATCGCAACCACAGAGGGTGGAACGCCATCCCCCACCAAACGTATCATTAGAAAGGTCCGCAGTGAAGGAAATGTTACCAAGGCCAACTCCCGCCCGCCGTGGCGAGTTTTGGTGGTGGATGATGAGCCAGACATTCATGCCGCCACCTCGTTGGCTTTATCCAGTCTCACCTACGAGGGACGTGGCATAGATCTACTTCATGCCCACAGCGGGGAGGAGGCGAAACGTCTACTATCCGGTGGCAATAACAACGATATCGCCGTTGCTCTGATCGATGTTGTCATGGAAAGCGATGATGCCGGATTACAGTTGGTGCGTCACATCCGCCACGATATTGGCAATCTATTTGTCCGGTTGATCATCCGGACCGGACAACCAGGCTATGCTCCTGAACTACACGTCATTGAGCATTACGATATTGATGACTACAAAGAAAAAACCGACCTGACCGCACAAAGGCTCTTTACCACGATGCGGCTGTCTCTTAAGGCGTATAACGATTTAATGATTATAGAAAAGAACAAAAAAGGTTTAGAATATATTCTTCGCGGGGCTCCAAAACTGTACAGCAAATCATCATTGCAGGATTTCTTTTTTGGTGTGTTAACTCAGATTACTGGACTGTTCCGATCTGGAGATGACAGCCTGATCACGGCCATATCTCGCAGGGATGGACCGGATGTGCTGTTGATCACTCATGAAGTGGAAAAGGATCTGGCTTTGCCGAATTTCTTTTGCGGCACGGGACGGTTCCAGGAACGCGCTTCTGTACCTGAGGAAGTAATCGAACGATGCATGGAAATCCTTCGTGATGGACATTCATGTGTTCTGTCACCAAGCACTTACAGTTTTCCTCTGAGGATTAAGAATAATATTGTTGGATTGGTCTATTTGGAAGGACTCCCTCCCCTTCACCCGAGTGACCAAAGGCTGTTGGAGGTCATGACCAATCAAATTACCGCTGCTCTGGAAAATCACTGGCTTTTTGATGCCCTGGAACGTTCTCAGGCGGAACTGGTGCGGGCACACAATCATGCCATCTTTATGTTGGCCGTGGCGTCTGAGCTAAAGGATCGGGAAACCGGCAACCACGTCAACCGGATTCAGCATTATAGCGAGGCCCTGGCGCGGCAGATTGGCATGGATGAGGTACAGGTCCAGGCCATCGCTCAAGCCAGCACACTACATGACCTGGGGAAATTGGGCATTCCAGATGCCATCATTCGCAAGCCAGGAAAATTGACCGACGAGGAGTATGCCGTTATCAAAACCCACTCCAAGCTGGCAATGGATATTTTTGGCAACCACCCCGGTTTCGAACTTGCCCGTGAGATTGCTTTTGCACACCACGAAAAATGGGATGGCAGTGGTTATCCTGAACGCTTACAAGGTGAACAAATACCGTTATCGGCACGTCTTGTAGCGGTGGTCGACGTATTGGACGCACTGGCCAGCGAACGACCATACAAAAAGGCGTGGCCGATGGACGAAGTCATTGCCGAAATCCAACGTAACAGTGGACAGCAATTCGACCCAAAAATGGTAGATGCACTCATACAGTTGTATACCAATGGAACCATTGCTAAGATCAAATTGCGTTTTCCAGAAGAATTATATTAATGTTTGATGAATATATATCTGTCTGCCAAAACAGATCAAAAAACATATTGTTTAGAAAAGACAAAACACGATAAGAATATACTAGCGTTACCAATTCAATCAATCCAGGAGCTGCTTATGACACTTAACGCCTTATACAAGCCAAAGTTATTCATTCTGATACTTGTCATGCCCGGCATCCTCTGGTGTGGTGTGATGGCGGCGGGTTTCCAGGGGTTGATGACCATTTGGGACAATCAGGTGATCGCGCGCCAGGACCGCGAGTTACTTGGTCTGGGTGTTCAGGCGGTCAATCTGATCGGCAATGTGCAATTTTATTTCAAATCACAGATTCAGGCATGGAAGAATATCTTTCTGAACGGACAGGATCCAGACAAACGGGCAGAGCATTTAAAAAATTTTGAGACGAAGGAACGGCTGATACAAGAGATCTTAAAGCAATTGCCCGACCACTTTCGGCGGTTGGGAATGGATGACGATGCCCTGGACCGTGTGATTGATCTGCAAGAGCAGCATCGTGTTATGGGCGTTCATTTTCGGGCTGCGATGCAGATCTTTATTGACAAACTGGAGGCAAATGCCACCGTGGGGGATGCTTCCCACGCGGCTGATCGCGTCTTCACCGGTCAGGATGCGGCCACCAGCGACAAAACGGACCAACTGGCGGATGCGGTAACCAATCACATACAGAGCCTGGTCAAATTGGCCGGGCAACGGGATGATGCCTGGTTCGCCGGAGAGATCACCCGTGTGGCCTGGGCTTTGGCTGGTCTGGGATTGGTTGTACTCCCACTGGCCTTTTTCGTGGTACGCAACCAAGTGATTCGGCCCATCATCCAGATGACCGACGCCATTGAGCAGGTGGCGAACGGGAACCTCAAACAACGGGTCTCCACCCAGAACGTGAATGAACTCAGTCGCATGGGCCAGTCCTTCAATCGAATGACGGAAGAGTTGGACTGGACCCACTCTGGACTCCAAAATGAGCAGGACAAACTGACTACGATCATTGTGGCCGTCCAGGAGGGGATCGTGGTGACCGACCGGCAGGGTAATGTGGTGTTGATCAACCCCGCAGCGGAAAAATTGCTGCAAAAAACCCCGGAGCAGATTCAGCAGGAAGGGTTTTTGCAACTTCTGGACGACCCTGAATATCTGCGTTCCCACTTGGAGCAATCCGGTATTGATATTCCCACAACCGTTACCTACAACGACCGAGTGTTGAGTGTCTATGCCAACACCATCCATACTCCCGATGGTGTTCTGGTCGGTTCGGCAGCCATTTTCCGGGACATCACCGAAGAAAAGCGGCTGGATCAGATGAAAAGCAATTTTCTCGCCAATATGAGCCACGAGATCCGTACCCCCATGAACGCCATTATCGGCATGAGCCATCTGGCGTTGCGCACAGACCTGAACGAGAAACAAGCAGATTATCTGACCAAGATTCAGACGTCAGCACAGTCCTTGTTGGGCATCATCAATGATATTCTCGACTTTTCCAAGATCGAAGCGGGCAAACTGTCCATGGAGTCGGTGGATTTCCAGTTGGATGAGGTGTTGGACAATCTGGCCACCCTGGTCGGTCCAATCGTCGATGGAAAGGGGTTGGAACTGCTGTTCTCCCGAAGCGAACAGGTTCCTGATGGTCTGGTTGGTGATCCCATGCGCCTGGGTCAGGTACTGGTCAACCTGACCAACAATGCAGTCAAGTTCAGCAAGGAAGGAGAGATTGTTGTTTCTTGTTCCATGGATGAGAGGGAAAATGATCGGGTTCGGTTGTCGTTCACCATTCGGGACTCCGGGATCGGGATGACCGAAAAACAAATAAGCCGATTGTTTAAGCCGTTTTCCCAGGCCGATGGCTCAACCAGTCGAAAATATGGTGGAACCGGTCTGGGACTTTCGATCTGCAAACAACTGGTCTCTATGATGGGTGGCGATATCAAGGTTACGAGCAAATCAGGAGTGGGCAGTATTTTCACCTTTTCCGCTTGGTTCGGAGTCCAGGCACAGGTTGAGACGAAACAACACTCCCTGCTGGCACCTGATCTCCACGGAATGCGCGTTCTGGTGGTGGACGACAATGAAAACGCCCGGGAAATTTTGAGCGAAATGATGACCTCCTTCTCCTTCGATTGCCATACCTCGGATTCGGGGGAGGCCGCCTTGAAAGATGTGCAAAGGGCCGAGTTGGAAGCCAATCCTTACCGGCTGGTCGTGATGGACTGGAAGATGCCCGGTAGTATGGATGGTCTGGAAACGGCTCGTCGCATTAAAGAGCATCCGGCCATGCTGCATTCCCCCTGCATTATCCTGGTCACCGCCTTCAGTCGTGCTGAGGTGATTCAAGAAAAGGAGCGGGTTTTTCTCGATGGTTTTGTCGCCAAACCGATCCATCCTTCCAAGCTCTTATCTGCCATCATGTCCGCCCTGGGCAGGAAGATGGAGGGCGGAAAAAAGACCAGAAAACAAGATCGACTTCGGGACGTGGATGCTATTAAAAATATTCTGGGGGCCAGGGTGCTCCTGGCGGATGACAACAAGATCAACCAACAAGTGGCGGTCGAGCTTCTGGAGAGCAACGGCCTCGTGGTAACCGTGGTCAGTAATGGCTTGCAGGCCGTGGAGGCGGTCAAAAGTGAGGCGTTTGACATCGCACTCTTGGATATTCAAATGCCAGAGATGGATGGATTCGAGGCGACAGCTGTGATCCGGAAGGATCCGATGTATAAGGATCTGCCTGTGCTTGCCATGACTGCCCATGCCATGACCGGAGATCGGGAAAAGTCATTGGCTGCAGGCATGAATGATCACATCACCAAGCCGATTGATCCAGATAAACTTTTTGAGGCCCTGGTCAAGTGGATTCCCGCCAAGAAGAGAAACATTCCAGAACCTAAAAAGGATCGAGAGGCCGATAATTGGGAGGATAGAGAATTTCCCGAGCAACTGCCCGGCATTGATATGGCCGATGGATTGAAGCGCGTTGGTGGTAACCGCAGACTCTTTGGCAGATTACTCAGGGAGTTTCAACAGGATTATCAGGATGTTGTTGGCAGGATAAAAACGGCCATGGATCAAGGAGACGGGGAACAAGTATTACGCATTCTGCATACTTTCAAGGGAGTATCGGCCTCCATGGGTGCCGCTTCATTGCACCTTGCGACCAGGGATCTGGAAACTTCTATCAAGGAGGGAAGAGTGGATGTTCACGGCCCAATGTTGCATCGGATTGAGGACATGCTGGATTCTGTACTCTTGGGAATTTCCAGCATGGACAAAAATAAACCCAGTGATGGTGCCAATGATCAATCTTCGGAATCTTTTGTCCTTGTCGATATTGAGGTACTCAGGCCCCTCTTTCTGGAATTGCACCAGATGTTGAATGCTGGTCTCTCATCTGCAGAGGATAAACTGGCGGAGATCACAACCGTCCTCGATGGTTCCGAACATATTTCAGGCCTGAAACGGGTGCGGGAGCAGATCGAAAATTATGAATTCGATGAGGCTATGCGTTGCGTTTCCGAGTTGGCCCAGTCTTTGAGGATAGCTGCATAGCATGGTTGGTATTGATATGGCGCAAGCAAAGACCAAGAGATTCGATGAGGCACTGCATGTATTTCTGCACTGACTCAATCTTTGGAAATAACAGGATAATGGAATGAGTTCTGAATTGGCGCAAACCAAGAGTAGAATATTGATCGTCGACGATGAGCGGTACAATATAAACTTGATGGTTGAATTGTTACGAGATGAATTTGACACCATGGTAGCCAAAGACGGGGAGATAGCTTTGCGCCGGGTGCGGTCCGACATCCCACCCGACTTGATCTTGCTGGATATCATGATGCCCAATATGGATGGCTATGAGGTGTGCCGTCGGATCCGTGCCGACAAGGCGACACAAGCGATTCCGATAATTTTTGTGACGGCTATGGGGAGCAGCGATGACGAAGCCAAGGGCTTGGCCATGGGGGCGGTCGATTATATTACCAAGCCCATTTCACCTCCCATTGTCCTGGCGCGGGTACGCAACCATCTGGCACTCCATCTGGTTCGCCAGGAGATGGAGCGGAAAAATCAGGAGCTCTCCCAATGGCAGAAGCAGATGGAACTGGTGATGCGCCATGCCCCCAGTGCTATCGCCCTGTTTGACAAGGAACTGAATTATTTGCAGGTCAGCCATCGGTGGCTGGATGATTACAATTTACAAAATCAGGACGTGCATGGTCAAAGTCACTGGGCTCTCTTCCCAGATCTTTCTGAACACTGGCGCGCCATTTTCCAAAGATGTCTGGAAGGGGTTTGGGAGCGGAATGATGCGGACCCCATCCTGAACGAGCAGTTCGGCATGGTGCAGTGGTTCAAATGGGAGGCATTTCCCTGGCGCAACGCCGCCGGGGAGGTGGGAGGCATTGTCATGCACACTGAGGATGTCACCGACCGGAAGCTGATGGAAAACGAGGTGGTCCAGCATCGGGACCGCCTGGCCAATGAACAAAAGATCGTCAGCAAGGTCATCGAAAAGATGCAGGCCTCCCATCCGTTCTGTACGCGGAATTTGCAGCATGTATCAATCCCGGTGGATCGGATATCCGGTGACGTGGTGTTGTCCACTTGCCGCCCGGACGGTGGACAACACATCATGGTTGGGGATTTTACCGGACACGGCATTGCCGCCGCCATCAGCGGTCCGATGGTGGCGGACATTTTTTGTACCATGACCGACAAGGGGTTGGGCATGGCGGAGATTGTCGCCGAAATCAATAAAAGGCTGTGTAAACAGATACCGTCCAGCATGTTTCTCGCAGCGGCCTTTCTGGAAATGAGTCCCGATCGGACCGTGTTGCGGGTCTGGAATTGTGCCGGGCCGGATCTCCTGGTGATGCGGGAAGGTCGGTTGCACGAACGCATTGAGTCCGGTTTTCTCCCCAGGGGCATCCTGATTCGGGCGGAAGGACCACCCAAAGAGCTGGTGGTGCAACCGGGAGATCGGGTCTTTGTCACGACCGATGGGATCACAGAGACCAAAGGATCCGACAACAACCAGTTGGGTATCGACGCCTTGCAGGAGATGCTCGAAAGAATGCTGGAACGGGATGAGCTGTTGGAAAAAGTGGTCGCACGCATCGAGTCCTTTCGGGACGGTCGGGAGCAGGAGGATGATCTTACCCTGCTGGAAATGACCTGTTGATTACCTGTCAACAGTTCGCATTTTGGTCCAATCATTCACCTTATAAAGGCAAAAAGGGGGCTTGTAATGCCCGTTTCAAGCAGTGTTACCGAAGGCAAGGTTTCCATCAGATTGTCCAAGTCGTTCACTTTCAATGATCATGCCGATTTTCGCAAGGCCGCACTCAGCCATCCGCCTGGAACAAAATTTGAGATTGATTTTGCGGATATAGAGAATATTGACAGTGCGTCCATCGGAATGCTTCTTCTCCTTCGCACCTCGGCTGGTGGAGAAATGGCCGACATCTCTTTGGTCAACTGCAAGCCCAACATATTAAAATTATTTAAAATGTGTCAGTTCGGGGATCTGTTCCGCCTGGGTTGAGAGGAGTTTTTGCCATGACGGATCCGCATGATCCAAGCCAGCGTTTTGTTCCACGCCAAGGAATGGAGATGCCGCTTGCAAAGAGGAATTCCGGGGGTGCGCCATCGACGGTGTACTCCTTCAAAACCCCGGACGAGGCCCGTGCCCTGGCGAGCAGTTTGGCCCAACTCTGCCCCGACCCGGAACAATCCCGGATCGGTCTGATGGAACTGCTGCTCAATGCTGTGGAGCATGGCAACCTGGGCGTTTCCTATGCTGAAAAAACCGAGCTGGTTCAACAATCCGCATTCCATGCGGAGTTGGAACGGCGGTTGCGGTTGCCGGAATATTGCGACAGGACGGCGACGGTTTCGGTCACGCGGACAGATGATGAAATCCATTTTCTGATTCGAGATCAGGGGACAGGATTTGATTGGTCCTCCTATCTGGAGATTGACCCGGTCCGGGTCCTGGATCCAAACGGGCGGGGCATTGCCTGGGCCAAAAATGTCTCTTTCCAGCATATCGAATATCATGGGATTGGCAACGAGGTATTGGCGGTGATCGTGACGACTTCTGGCTGACGCCCGTCCAAAATGGCCCACCATGCCAAGCGTAAGCAGTTTCTCCCACAAGGCGTGGGTAGGACAAGAATTTGGTCGGGTCAGCGAGCCAGAGTGATCGTGCGCAATTATTCCGGCAGGAATGGGAAAACCTGTTGGATCGATTCGTGGCTGTCGCATGGAATGGCCAAAGACGGAGAGCACCTATTTAACGCAACCTAAAGAGTTCCAGGAACTGTTTATGACAATTAACTCATTATCTAAACCCAGACTGTTTCTTCTGATACTCGTCATGCCCGGCATTCTCTGGATGAGCGTGTTGGCAGCCGGTTTTCAGGGGTTGATGACCATTCGGGACAACCAAGCGATTGCGCGTCAAGACCGCGAACAACTCAGTCTGGGCGTGCAAACGATCAATTTGATCGGTGATATGCAATTCCACCTCAAGTCACAGGTCCAAGCATGGAAAAATATTTTGTTGCGCGGACAGGATCCGAACAAGCGAACAGAGTATGTGCAAGTGTTCGAGATGAGAGAGCGGCTGGTGCAAGACACCATGAAACGATTGCCAAATTACCTCCAACGGTTGGGAATGGACAACTATGACCTGCAACGTGTGAATGAGTTGCTGGAGCAGCACCGTGCCATGGGCATTAATTATCGGGCTGCGCTTCAGATCTTTGTCGATAACCTGGAGGCAAACGCCACTGCTGGAGACGCTTCCCATGCAGCCGACCATGTCTTCGTCGGCCAGGATGCCTACGCCAGCGACAAGACGGATCAACTCGCGGAAGCGGTGACAAGTCATGTACAGGGTATGGTCAAACTGGCCGGACAACGAGACGACGATTGGTTTGTTGGGGAGACCACCAAGGTGGCCTGGGTATTGGCCGTCTTGGGATTGGTTGTGTTGCCCCTTGCCTTTTTCGTGGTTCGCAATCAGGTCATCCGACCCATCACCCGTATGACCGATGCCATTGAGCAGGTGGCAGACGGCAACCTTAAACAGCGGGTTCCTACCCAGAACGTGGATGAACTCAGTCGCATGAGTATCTCCTTCAATCGGATGACGGAAGAGTTGGACAGGATCCACTCCGGCCTTCAGGATGAACGGGACAAACTGACCACAATCATTGTGGCCGCCCAAGAGGGGATCGTAGTAACCGACCGGCAGGGTGAGGTAGTGCTGATCAACCCCGCAGCGGAGAGATTACTGCAGAAAAGTGCTGAGCAGATCAAGCTGGAGGGATTTTTGAACCTCCTGGATGATCCAGAGTACCTACAGGCCCATTTGGAACGCTCTGGCATTGACATTCCTACGACAATTGTTTACCTCAACCGGGTATTGAACGTCTGTGCCAACACCATCCATACCCCCGATGATGTCCTGATCGGTTCGGCGGCACTTTTGCGGGATATTACCGAAGAAAAACAATTAGAAAAGCAGTTAAGGAGCCTGTCCAACACAGATTCTCTGACCGAGCTTCACAACCGACGCCGTCTGGATGAGATACTCAGCGATGAGTTCTGTCGGGCCAAACGCTACCAACAGAGTCTAGCCGTATTGATGTTGGATGTGGACCATTTCAAACGTTTCAACGACGAACATGGCCACGATCAGGGAGATCGAGTGTTGCAGGCAGTGGCCAGAGTTATGAGACGTTCTTGTCGGGAAGTGGATTTTCCTTGTCGCTACGGAGGGGAGGAATTTTGCCTCATTCTGCCTAACACACCCTCGGACGGTGCCAGACGAATGGCGGAACGTTTGCGATCCGGCGTGGAACTGATGCAGGTGGATGGCTTGCGGGTGACCATCAGCGTGGGTGTGGCCATTTATCCTTTGGTTGGACAATCTCCAGAAGAGTTGCAAAAGGCAGCCGATGAGGGGTTGTATCAAGCCAAACGGGCTGGACGAAACCGGTATTGCGTGGCCACAATCGAGACCATTACCGACTCCGTGAATCCTCCTGCTTCCAGCATGGCTGTCGCATGAACCTTTTCCAGAGAAATGAACTACATGCCGGACGGAAAGAGAAGGCAGGAGACGAAGTCACCAGGAAAACCGGCTTCAAAAGTGCGGCGGAATACCGTCGCGCGACCGTTGTTGTTGAATACGGTATACCTGAACTGGTCAAGGCCATGGAAAACAGCGAAATTGCTGTCTCATCCGCTGCCGTTTTGGCCATGTTACCGAGAGAGGAACAAAAGTCAGTCTTGGCTGGCGGCAAAAAAGCTATTTTTGATCGCGTTCGACAAGCTCGGAACATACGGAAAAATACGAATATTTCCTCGGAAGTCTTGTTGATGGACGTAGCTGGCAGTATGGTGAGCAGGCTGGATGCGCTGGTTGAGGCGTTGAAGGATAACCCCTCGTTTTTGCCTGGGAGAGCGAAAGGGCTGACACGATACGCTGTCATCAGGGATGCTCTGACACGTGGAGTGGCAGAATTGGAGAGGCTGGCTGAACGACCAGCAACACAGGAGGAGAAACGGTGAACGGTAAGGTGTTGTGCAATGAAGACAGGGGATAGTGCGTTGCGACTTGATTCTCTGTCGATATGGACACTGCTGGTTGGGACGGCCATTACCGTGGTGTCCGGCGTTTCCCTGCACCTTGGCATCCAGGAGGAGACCGACCAGGCGATGGCATTGGCCATCCATACCGCTCGTGCCAATTTGTTCAAGGATCTCTCCCTTCGTCACTGGGCCGCTCGCCATGGTGGGGTCTATGTGCCCGTGGACGAACGCACACCACCCAATCCTGGCTTGGCGCACATACCGGAACGGGACATCCAAACTCCCTCTGGCAAACGTTTGACCCTCATGAATCCCGCCTACATTCTCCGTCAGGTGATGGAGGAGAATTCTGATTTCTCTGGAACCAGTGACAAGATCACCTCCCTCAAACCTCTGAATGTTGCCAATACCCCCGATCCCTGGGAAGAGAAGGCTCTGCGCCTGTTTGAGACTGGGACAGAGGAGGTCATTGAGGTGGTCGGCGAGGGTCTGGATGCCGACTTGCGACTGATGCGTCCCATGATTGTCCAGGAGGGGTGCCTGAAATGCCATCTCTCGCAAGGATACAAGGTTGGCGATGTGCGGGGTGGTATCGGTGTGCGGGTGCCTTTGCGAAGTTTCCGGGAGAGAACGACCATTGTTCTGCGCAAACTCCAAATCATGCATAGCCTCTTCTGGGGGGTCGGGATGGTTCTGCTCGGCTTCTACCATCGGGTGGCTCGAGAGCGCAAACGACTGTATGTCACTTTGCTGGAACGGGAAAAACGTCTTCGATTAACGCAGGAACATGCATTGGACGCTATCATCACCACTGATGCCGACGGTTTGGTGGAAGAGATCAACCCGGCGGCAGAAACCTTGTTCGGATATCCAAAGGAGGTGTTGCTGGGCCGAAATATTGCGGACACCATCATCCCCCTGGAATTGCGTCAGGCGCACAAGGATGCCCTGCTACGCCACTCTGGAGATCATGGGCGATGGACTGATCTCAGACGAAAATTGGATCTGTCTGCTTTGCATGCCGATGGCCGCATTATTAGCACGGAGGTCGGTCTCATTGGCTTGTTCCTTGACGGGAAGAGGCACTATACAGCTTTCGTGCGCGATGTCACTTCACGGAAGAACTTGCTAAAATCGTTAAGAGAAACCCTGGATGTGGCGCAGTCTGCCAATCGGATGAAAAGTGAATTTTTGGCCAACATGAGCCATGAAATTCGCACCCCCATGAATACCATCATAGGCATGACTGATCTGATCCTGACCGTGCCGCTTTCCCAGCAAGAGCAAAAAAGCAATCTCGAAATCATCCTGCAATCCTCTCAGTCGTTACTGGGGCTGATCAACAATATTTTGGATTTTTCCAAAATGGACGCTGGCATGATTGTCCTGGAGCGCATCGCCTTCGACATTTCTGGTCAGGTCGAGAGCGTCTGTAATACGCTGGCCATCAAAGCCCATCGGCAAGGGTTGGAACTGTACTGCGAGTTGGCTGCGGATGTGCCACCCACCCTGTTGGGTGATCCGTTGCGTCTCAATCAGATTCTCATCAACTTGGTCAACAATGCCATCAAGTTTACGGAAGACGGGGAAGTGGTTATCCGGGTTACCCAAGCCTCGTCTGAGACAACCGGTCGTGGCAAAGATCTGCCTCAGGAAGTGGTTGAGCTGCTTTTTTCCGTCGCCGACACGGGTATTGGTATTGCCGAAGAGCAGATCTCGCGCATCTTTGATCGGTTCACCCAGGTGGATGGTTCCACCACACGCAAGTATGGCGGGACCGGTCTGGGCTTGACCATTAGCAAACATTTGGTCTCCATGATGGACGGGGATATGTGGGTGAACAGTGTGGTTGGCCAGGGCAGTGTTTTTCATTTTACGGCTCGGTTTGGCACAGCGCAGCGGAGTGTACCCAGGCAGATGGCCCAGGAGGAGATGGACGCTCGCCAAACCGAACCGCCGCACGATGTGTTGACAGGGATGCGGATTTTGGTTGCCGACAGTCATGCCACGGGGCGCACGATTGTCACAACCTTTTTGTCTGTCGCAGGGGGGGATGTCACAGCAGCAACCGATCTCTCCTCGATGTTGCATAAACTGGACGAGGCCAAAAAGAGCAACCGGTCCTTTGATGTGCTGATTCTGGATCACGGCCTGTTGCTTGAGTTTCTCTCCTTGCCTGTGGCACTGGGTCAGCAGGATGGCAATCCGGAAAAAGTCATTCTGTTACTGCCATCCCATGTCAGTCTGGATGTTTTTGCTGCTGTTGATTGGCTCCGAGGTGCCAGATCGGTGAAAAAGCCAGTTTTCAAGTTTCGGTTATTGAAGGCGATCAAGCAACTCTTGGGCAAAGAACCGGATAACAGGGAACTCACAATCGATTCTTCTGTCGTGATAAGACTGGGGTGTCCAAAAACGGCCTCCACGGTCCAAATTTATTGCCCAGGATCTGGGCCTCGTCAGCAGACACCTCACTGCCCCCCCATTCAATATTTTGGGACATTGACCGGATTTTCAGCATAG
>JADFYM010000309.1 GCA_015233035.1 Magnetococcales bacterium | reverse complement strand
ATTTAAAAAGATTGCGGGTCCAGGGGGATCATCCCCCTGGTGGGGTCCAGGGGCAAAGCCCCTGGTGGGGTTGGGGGCAAAGCCCCCACCGGGGCACACCTTTGCTCCCGGTTTGCTGTTCTCTTGGCCTGTTCCTGTGGGGAACCGCCCTGGCCGCAGGCGAGCCCTGCGACCGCAATCCGGCCCTGGAGACCTGGCTGACCGCACGCACCATGGAATGGGCCCGCCTTCTCACCCAACTGCCGGGCTATGAACCTCCATCGCCACTCCAGGTTTGCCAGGCAGCGGGCAAGGCACCGCATACCGATGGCCTGCACATTTATCTGCCCCCTCTGGCCGAAGAGGAGGAGCGGTTGTCGCTGGCGCACGAATATGTTCATTTGGCCTTGCGCCATCATCCGGTCGCCCACGACGAACGGTATGTGGAGCAGGTGGCGCGGTCACTGATATTGGGAGAACAACTGCCATGAAATGCGTGCTGATGGCTTGGATCATATGGCTTTCTTGCGCCGCCGGGGCGATGGCGGCCGGGTTTGACTGCACCAAGGCGGCCACCCCGGTGGAACATCTGATTTGCGACGATGCGGAGGTGTCGGCGGCGGACAGTCGTCTGTTGGCCAGTTTTCGCCAGTTGCAGGAGGCTTTCAAAGAGGATGAGGAGAGCCGCTCCTGGTACAAACGGACCCAGCAACAGTGGTTGCAGGAGTCCCGCAATCGTTGTCCTGATGTGGCCTGTCTCCGCCTGGTGTACAGCCAGCGCATTCTGCTCCTGGAACAGGCCATTCCGCGTCCCATTGTGCTGGATGCGCCATTGGGTGGCTGGCGCAACTCGTTTGGTGAAGAGGTGACCTACACCCAGAATGTGAGCTATCCCGCCACGGGTGTCAACTCGCAGGAGGAGGGGGAGCAGTTGGACTTTACCCGTCGGCAGCAGGCCTTGATCCGGGGACATATTGCCGCCAACCTCAAGCAGGCCAATGCCCCGCTGGAATTGATTGTCAATGGCGTGCCCATGCCGTTGTTGCTGGAGGAGGGGGGGGTTGACTACAGTCGTCCCTATCTGTTCGGGACCGGTTCCAACGGGGTGGAAGTGCGCACCCCGGACGGTTCGGCCCGGGTGCGGCGGCAATTTTATGAGGCCTACAACGAAAAACTGCGTCCCCGCCTGCGTATTGTGCTGTCGTGGGACAATGGCTCCACGGATCTCGACCTCCATGTGGTGACGCCCAAGGGGGAGCATTGTTTTTATGGCAACCGGACCATTCCCAGTGGCGGTGCCCTGGATGTGGATGTCACCACGGGCTATGGTCCCGAGATCTTTGCCCATCCCGCGCCACCGCCCGGCACCTATCTCATTTATCTCAACTATTTTGGCGGTGAAGCGAGAAGCAGTGACGGCAAGAGTGAGCAACCCATTATTGTGGCCACCCTGACCATTGTCAGCGAGGAGGGCTCCCCGGACGAAAAAATGCAGACGTTTACCGTGCCTGTGCGCCGTCCTGGTGAACTGGTGGAGGTGGCACGTTTTGTCTATCCATAAAAGGAGGTTCCGATGAAGTTTTTGCGGTGCGGCATATTCCTGCTGCTCCTGTTGTTGGGCATGGTGCCCGGTTGGGCGGAGGAGACGGACGAGGATAATCCCAGTGAGATTATACCGTTCGAGGAAGATGAACCGATGGTGGCCGCCGCCCCGGCGCAACCCGACAGCCTGCCGCTCGCGCCAGGGGAACGGGGTATCGATCTGGCGGTTTCGCCCATTGCCCCGGAGGTGGTGTTCTGGGTGGAGGATGCCAAAGGTGTCCAATCGTTGCGCCTGTGGTCTTTGGGTCACCCGGAGCACGCCATAACGCCCCTGCCCGCGCTGCCTGACCATGCGGCCGTGAGCAGTCTGGTCTGGCACCCCAAGGGGGGACGGTTGTTCGCTTCCGGCGGAAAAAAAGTGTTCACGCTGGATCTCCGGGAGCATCAATGGCAGGAACTCTGGCAGGCTCCCAGCCTGGTGGATCATCTGGTGGCGGGACCGCGTCCCTTTACCCCTGGTTATCGGCTCTTTTTTGCCCAGGTGCAGACCAATGGCACCCGGTGGATTGGCAGCATTGACGTGCAGGGCAAGCATCCCTATCTGGTCACCTCGGCTGTGCCGCCGTCTCCCGCCCCGGAGAGTGACAATGAACCGCCCAATACCGAAATCATGCCGGATGCCACGCCGGTGATGTTTCATCCCTCGGGTGGCTCGCTCATCGTGGCCAAGGAAAAAGGCTGTTTTGTCAGCAAAAATTATAATGTCAGCAACTGGGAGGATGCCAACCCGCTGGCCGAACCTTGTGGCGGGGTCGTGGGTTGGGCACCCAACGGCTCGGCCCTGTACCATTGGCAAAACGGCAAAAATGGGGTCGAATGGGTGGAGGAACTGGCCCATACGCGCCAGACCATCGCGCCGGAGTGGCGTTTCCAGACCATGCCCCGCCTGACCAGCGATGGCAAGGGGCTGGTGGGCCTGGTGCCAGGAGAGGGCGGTATGACGGTCCGTTACCAACCGGTCGCCTTGCCGCTGGCGGATGTGACCAATGCGTGGTTGTTTTTGCATTCTGCCAAAGATATCAAGCTGTTTTCCGATCAGCGGGGCTTGTTCCGTCCCTTGTCTGACGCGCAACTTTATCAATTTTATGAATCCGAATTATACTGTGCCTCTCCCGAGGCAATGGACCGCCGCCCCTATCTGGTGACGACCGATCTTTTCTGGGAGTTGTATGCGGCGGCTTACGAGGGGATCTTTCTGGTTCTGGAACGGCAACGGGCCATTCCCGCCTTGCAGGAGATGGTGGCTCTGGCCGACCGGGAGTTGACGGCCAAGGCTCCCGGCAGTCGCATGGCCAAGGCCTTTGCCGCCGCTGCCGGGGTGCTGACGGGCAATCCGAAAAAAAATGTCGAGGCCGCCCGTCTGCTGGCTGGGCAGGAGGTGGCCGATTCCGAGGTTCTGGGCGAAAAAACCGACTACAGCCTGTTTGCTCCCCGAGGTCATTATGCCCGGGAAGAGCCGCTCAAAAATTATTTTCGTGCCGTGCGTTATCTGGGACACCTGAAATCTGCTCGGGAAGATGCGGCCTATCTGGAGCCGGATGAGACCGCCCTGTTGCGCGGCCTCTCCCCCGAGGTGCAGAGTCTGGCCAGCCGCTGGATCGGGGTCTATCAGATCATGATTGCCCCCTCGCGTGTGCCATGGGTGTGGGATCCCAACCGGCCAGTGGCGGATTATGTGTCGCGCAAGGTCAAAGGCGCGGCCCTTTTTCCCCTCTCCTGGGGGTGGGACAACGAGGTGTTGGGCAATGTCATCCACCATGAGGATCAGCCCCTGGTGAGCAAGGATGGCCGGTTCAGGGTATTGCCCACCGGTCTGGATCTGGCCATGGCCCTGGGCAGTGGACTGGGCGAACGACTGCTGACCGAACAGGATGAATTTGCCACCTATCCTGCGCTCAAGGCACGTCTGGAGGGGTTGCGCCAGCGGTTCATGGCCGGTGGTCCGCAGGAGGATGGCAAAAATTTGTATGCCCGCTGGTTGCGCGCCCTGGCGACGCAATGGGCCAAGACGGCTCCGACCCCGATTGATGGTCCGGTCTGGGAGAGCAAGCGGTTGCAAACCGGGCTGGCCTCGTGGGCCACCTTGCGTCATGCCACGGTGCTGGTCAACACCCTGGAGGGGGCGGAGTGCGGGGAAGGGGGGTTTGAATGGCTGCGCAAACAGCCGCCCCGTGGCTATGTGGAACCCGATCCCGCCACCTTTGCCGCGATTGCCGGTCTGTTCGACGCCACCATCCAGATGGTCCGGCAACAATGGCCCGCCCAGGATCCCCTGGCCAAGGGGATTATCCGCCGGTTGGAGCAATCCAAGGCCCATGTCATCCGGTTCGGCCTGATGGCCGCCCGGCAGTCGCGGGGGGAAACCTTGACCCCGATGGAATATCGGGACATTCACCATGTGGCGCGCACCGCCGAACACAATTTTCTGGTCTTTCTCAGTTTGATGAACAAGGAACAGGCTTTGTCCACCCCGGATCCCATGATGAAAGTGGTGGATGTGGCGGGTCGCAGCGAGACCGGGTTTTTGGAGGCGGCGGTTGGCCATCCCCTGGAATGGGACCAGATCACCCCCTATTTTGGCCGTCGGCAGATTGTCAAGGGGGCGGTTTATGCCTACCATGAGTGGATTGCCAAGAGTCCTTTGAACGATGAAGAGTGGCGCAAGCAGGTGGCCGATGCGTCGCATCCGCCGTGGATTGCCCGCTATATGTCGGATGCTGCCAAACGCTTCGTTCCATGAGGGGGGGGATGGGCTTTGAGTCGCCTTTTGGCCAGTGGGGGCTGTTATACACATCGAAAAAATCCGTTATTATTCAATGGGGGTCCGGGGGAGATTATCTCCCCCGGTGGGGTCCAGGGGCAACGCCCCTGGTGGGGTTCGGGGCGAAGCCCCGGAAAAACAAAGACCCGTGGTTAAAGAGTCCAACGAATTAAGGCTTTTTGCGTCGCTTGCCGACGCAAAAACCTGGTTGGACTGAACGCGGGTGGGGTGGGAAACGGTCCGGGAACTCTTATATGGAATTTTCAGGTTGTTGGGGGTGCCAATGG
>JADFYM010000308.1 GCA_015233035.1 Magnetococcales bacterium | reverse complement strand
TCCATTGGCACCCCCAACAACCTGAAAATTCCATATAAGAGTTCCCGGACCGTTTCCCACCCCACCCGCGTTCAGTCCAACCAGGTTTTTGCGTCGGCAAGCGACGCAAAAAGCCTTAATTCGTTTGATAAAAAAACGCGCAAAGCCAGCCTCGGTGGCCTTCTCCTTGGTCATCCGGTCGCTGTACCCCGTACAAAGGAAAATGGGCATGTTTGGCCGATGCGCACGGATCTTTTCAGCCAGTTGATCCCCCGTCATCCCAGGCATGGTCTGGTCGGTGATGACTGCATCAAAGGCGTCTGGTAACTGGCGAAATTTTTCCAACGCCTCCAAAGGGTCTGTACTGCCGACCATCGTATAGCCCATGGCGGTCAGAAACTCCGTTCCAATCTGAACCAGGCCGACCTCATCATCCACAAACAGGATGCTGCCTTTGCCCCTTACCAAAGATGTGTGGTTGGTTTCAATCATGTCATGACTGTCCCGGGTCTCCAACACCGGGATGTAAACCCGGAAAGTGGCTCCTTCACCGGGACTGCTTTCCACATGAACTCTGCCACCGCACCCTTGGACCGCACCATGCACGACGGCGAGACCCAGGCCGGTGCCCTGACCAACACTCTTTGTTGTAAAAAACGGTTCGAAGATGCGCTCCAGAACGTCGGGCGATATGCCTGGTCCCGTATCTTTGACCGCAATCATGACGTGGCGGCCTGGAGCGATTTGCAACCGTTCGGCTGCATCCTCTTCCAGTTGGACCTGCTCCACCCCAACCGTGATGGTCCCCCCAGCCTCACCGATGGCCTGGCCGGCGTTGGTGCATAAATTCACAATGATTTGGTACAACATGGTGGAGTCGGCAGATATCTGCATCTCCTCATTCCGGATATCCTCACGAATTTCAATCGAGGAGGGCAACGTCGACCGCATCAGTTTCAATACCTCTTTTACCAAAGGAACCGGGTTGAGCCGTTGCTTTTCGCCGCCGGTTTGGCGACTGAAGGTGAGCAGTTGGCGGACCAGATCCCGTCCCCGATTGGCGGCATCACTGATATTTTTGATCACCTCATCCAGTTCATTGACGCCAAAGGTGACCAGTTCCAGGTTGCCAATGATAATCGCCAGGATATTGTTGAAATCATGCGCTATGCCACCCGCCAATGTGCCCACGGCCTCCAGTCTGCCGGCATGGCGCAGTTGCCGCTCCAATTTGACCCGCTCCAGGACGATGGCGAACAGATCGGCGATGCGCTCCATGGTCGCCCTGTCGTCCTGGGTGTAGCAGCCCTGCACCCCGTTGGCCACAGCGATTTGGGCAACCGTGCAGTTGCCGCTGATGACCGGCACGGACAAACACGGATCGGTGGGCAGGAACGCCCCGGCAACCGTGCGGTGGACGGACAAACCCGTGATCGGATCCAGTGCCTCCACAAAACCGCTGCGGCTCCCGGTCACCGTCAGGCTGGTTGCCAGCACACCCTGGGCAATTTCTTCGACGAATGCCCCCCTGGCAGAAAGAAAATCCTTGCCCAGTCTGGCCAGTGCCAGTTGGACATCCTTCTCCTTCAGAACAGCCGCCTCGGCCTGCTTGCGTTCGGTGATTACATCGAAAACAGCAACAAAATACTCCCGTTGCGGGCTGTACACCGAAATGGAGAACCACATCTGCAGGGCTTCGATGAACGTCTCGAAACGCTCGGGCTGACCAGTCATGGCCACGCGTCCATATATCTCAAACAGTGACGGATCCTTCTGGCGAATGCCCGGAATGACCTCGCTGACTTTACGACCGATCACGTTCAACAATCCGGTCAATTTGCCAAAGGCATCATTGACTTTGAGATAAATAAAATCGACCGGTTCGCCCTGCTCGAACAGCATCTGGCAATGGGCAAAGCCGTTCAGCATGTTGTCGAACAGGGAACGGTAGGTTGATTCGCTTTCCAGCAGTGCCTGTTGTGCCACCTGCCGTCGGCTCTCGGCCTGCCGTTGACCCGTCATATCGATGCCCACCCCCCAGGAGGCCCAACCGACCACGGGAAACGGCTGGGACATGTTGGACCAGACCACCGTTTTGGCGACGCCGTCCTTGTCCGTCAATTCCCCCTCCCAGCGATGACTGGTGTGTTCCCGTTGCAACCACGCCTGGACTGCCCGTTCCCGATGGACCGCCTCGGGATGCAGCATCTGGAATGCCTGCGGATTGCCGATCATCTCCTCCGCTGTGTAGCCGGTCACCTTGGCGCATTCCCGGTTCCAGGCCAGAGGGATGAGATGATCGTCGAAAGCGGCCAGGAGTACCGGCATGTTTTCCACCACCGCACGCAACCGTTGCTCACTCGTCTCGATGGCCTGACGTATGCGGTACTCCTCGGTCACGTCCCGGAACACCAGCACAACGCCCATGACTTGCCCGTCGGGATCCAGAATCGGTGCCCCGCTGTCGGCGATCTGGCGTTCCGTGCCATCGCGGGCGGTGAGCACAGTGTGATTGGCCATCCCTTCCACGCGACCGCTGCGGATCACCTTGGTCACGGGATCAACCACGGGTTGCCGGGTCATGGCGTTGATGAGGGGAAACACCGCCAGCAGGGGTTGCCGGATTGCCTCGGGCAGTGGCCAACCGGTCAACATTTCAGCCACCGGATTCATGCGGGTCACATGACCGAGCCGATCGGTGACGATTACCCCGTCACCGATGGAGTTCAGGGTGATGGAAAGATTCTGCTCGCCCTCACGGAGGTTGTCATGAGCCACTTTCAACAGGCGCAAACGCTCCTGGGCAATGTGTGCCATCCACACGGTCGCCATCATGGCGGCTGTCATGCATGTCCCCAGTCCCAGGATAAGAAAACTGACCGCATGGAGGTTTCCAGAAAAAGCCTCCTTTCCGTGCTCCAACAATCCGTCGTAGGCAATCCACAGGACGACGGTATGTACCGTTCCCCCAAGTCCAAGAGCCAAGATCAACCACTTTGGAATCACACCGACGCGACTGGCAGTATGGTACCAGGCCAGCGAGATCAATCCGAATCCCACCGATACAAAACCAATGGCGGTTTGGCCAGCTATCCGCGTATATTGAAACCAATGGTAGGTGGACTCCAGATCAGTCAGATAGCCTATAACAGCCACCAGCCCCAGAGTGGCGGTCACCGTTCCCAACAGCCCCACGACCTCCCATGTCCGCCACCGCGCCTTTCGGGCAGATGCCATGACCAGTCCCATCCCACTCAGGGTGAAACACAGGGTGGTATTGGGGGCCATCCGACCCGGATGGATCACTTTCACAGTAATATAATGGTGCATGAACAACTGGTCCAGACCAAAGTCGACGCCCAGAATATATTGTGTGCCGGTCAATATGCCCAGTACGCCTATAGCCATACCACACCCCTGGGCCAGCCGCAGCCAACCCATGGGTATGGACAACAGGCCCACACCAGACAGCAAAAAGCACAAGGCGGTGTTGTACTGCATGGGAACCGCAGCGGGATCAAGCTGGACGAGGGCAGGCATATGAGCGTGCCACCCCACAATCACCATGCATCCCAACAAAAAAACGATCCCTCCCATTGCCATGGAAAGAGAGAATGGAACGGGAAAACGAGAACTTTTCATGTGATGCTTTTCTTGTTCATGGTATGTCTTGTTCATGATATGAGTTGTTGTCATCTCTACCGGGCCTGTTGCAGGGATTGATCGATTACATCCTTTAGATCTTTCGAAAGATCCACCATGGAAACCGGTTTGATAAAAAAACGGGCAAATCCAGCCTCAGTGGCTTTCTCCTTGGTCATCTTGTCGCTATATCCCGTACAAAGGAAAATGGGCATTTCTGGACGATGCGCACGGATCTTTTCTGCCAATTGGTCCCCCGTCAACCCAGGCATGGTCTGGTCAGTGACGACCGCGTCAAAGGCGTCTGGTGACTGGCGAAATTTTGCCAATACTTCCAGAGGATCCGTACTGCCAACCACCGTATAGCCTATGGCCGTCAGAAACTCCGTCCCAACCTGTACCAAGTCAGCCTCATCGTCCACAAACAGGATTCTGCCCTTTCCCCTTGTCAAAGACGTGTGGACGGTTTCAATTATGTCATGATTGGCCTGGGTCTCCAACACCGGGATGTAAACCCGGAAAGTGGCTCCTTCACCGGGATTGCTTTCCACATGAACTCTGCCACCGCACCCTTGAACCGCACCATGCACGACGGCGAGTCCCAATCCTGTGCCTTTTCCAACATCTTTAGTCGTAAAAAACGGTTCGAATATGCGTTCCATAGCTTCAGGTAATATGCCTGGTCCAGTATCCATGACAGAAATCACGACATATTGGCCTGCCTCGATTTGCAACAGTTTGGCCTTTTCCTCCTCCATTTGGACCTGCTCCACCCCAACCGTGATGATACCCCCTGTTTCACCGATGGCCTGGCCAGCGTTGGTGCATAAATTCACGATGATTTGATACAACATAGTGGAGTCGGCAGATATATGCACATCCTCATCCCGGATATTCTCACGAACTAGGTATCCACTTCGTTTAAGTGCTATCCACTTGACTCAAGTCAGTGATGCTTGTACCATCCCTGCATGGAGACCACCAGACACCCAATCCCAGGGGTTGACTACCCACGGACCATGCAGG
>JADFYM010000307.1 GCA_015233035.1 Magnetococcales bacterium | reverse complement strand
AGCAAGCTGTAGTCACGAAACCAGCACCGTATCGATCACTTGTTGCGAACCCAAGAGGGAAGATTCACAAGACAAAGACGCTTGATCGAAGTGGATAGGGCTTAACCGAAGTGGATACCTAGTTCTCCGAAAAGCCATGAATGCCGGAATTGGCGATACCCGCCAGGCCCGCCTCACTGACCACCGCCACCGCCGTGCCGACCAGCACCACCAGACAGGGGGTGATGACCGCGACCGCCGACATTTGGATCTCGAAGGCCCCGATCTTTTTGCCCAGATATTCCGGGGTGCGACCGATCATCAGACCGGCGACAAAGACCGCCACCAGGGCAAAGATGATCATGCCATACAACCCGCAACCGACCCCGCCAAAGATCACTTCACCCAACTGCATCAGCCACATGGGCACCAGTCCGCCCAGGGGGGTAAAAGAGTCGTGCATGGCATTGACCGAACCGTTGGAAGCGGCGGTGGTGGTCGTGGCCCAGAGGGCCGAATTGACAATGCCAAACCGGGTCTCCTTGCCTTCCATGTTGCCACCGGGCGATTGACTGGAGGCATGGGTGTCCACGCCCAACCGCTCGAACAGGGGATTGCCGGACTGTTCCGCCCCGACGCAGAGGGCCAGGAGGGCAACAAAGACAATCGTCATGGCCGCCAGGATGGCCTTGCCCTGCCGCAAATCACCGACAAACTGGCCGAAGGTGATGCAGAAGGCCGCCGAAATGATCAGGATGGAGAGCATTTCGAGAAAGTTGGAAAAGGGCGTGGGATTTTCCAGGGGGTGGGCGGAGTTGGCATTGAAAAAACCACCGCCATTGGTGCCCAACTGTTTGATGGCCACCTGTGAAGCTACCGGTCCCAGGGCAATGGATTGCTCCTTGGTTGTCTTTTTCTCGGTGACCGGTTGCCCTTTTTCATCCTTGAGGGGCTGGCCATCGGGACCGTTGACCGGATCGTCATAGGCCAATTCCTGCATCAGTTTAGCGGTCTGGTAGGGAGAGAGGGTCTGCGGCACCCCCTGGCTGACGAGAAGCAGGGACAATACAATGCTCATTGGCAGCAGGATATAGAGGGTAGAACGAGTCATGTCGACCCAGAAGTTGCCAATGCCGGTCTCCTCCCGCCGGGTGAAGGCCCGCATCAGGGCTGCCATGACCGCCATGCCGGTGGCTGCCGAGACAAAATTTTGCACGGTCAGGCCCAGCATTTGGGTCAGATAGGAGAGGGTTGCCTCACCGCCATAGTCCTGCCAGTTGGTATTGCTGACAAAACTGACGGCGGTGTTGAAGGAACCGTCCGGGGGCACATTGGCCATGGCTTGGGGATTGAACGGCAACCATACCTGAAGCCGTTGCAGAGCGTAAACAGCTAGAAAACCGATCAGATTGAAGATCAGCACCGCGAAGGCATAACGGGTCCAGGACATGTCATCACTGTGGCTCACACCACACAAGCGGTAAAAGCCCTGTTCCACGGGGGAGAGCCAGCGTACGCTGGCGGGGAGTACCTCCCCGTAGATTTTGGCCATGTACAAGCCCAACGGCCAAGCAAGCAACAGCAAAACTGCCACATAGAAAACAAGCTGGAAATAGCCGTTGATGGTCATGGCACTATTTTCCCGGAAAAGGGTGGATAGTCTGGGTTGATGCCCATGCGAAAGGCGTTGACTGGGTGCAATGACGACGCATTGGGACAATCGCTGCTTGGCGCAGGGCGGTGGCTCTCCACCCAGTGGGTCACTGCGGTCGACTCACCCTGGTCCGACTGGATACGACTCATCAGGTAGGTGGCGGGCCAGGAGAGGGCCAATAGAGAGGCCAGGGCGATACCCGTGCTGGAGTGAATATCGATGTTCATGAGAATTTCTCCGGTAAAAACAGGACGACGACCAGGTAAACGAATATGGCGACCGTCGCCACTAGGCCAATCAGATAAAGTGGGCTCATTTATCGTCTCCGTAATCGCTCGAACAGGGGAACCAAGGCGGCCGATATGGCAAAAAAGCCGACGGCCAAGGCAAGATAGACAACGTCCATGACAGCTCCTTCGTGTAGATTTGATGATGGTCTGCATTCTACACAATTAAAGGTTGGATGGATAATCAAATGTTTGATAATGGGCGTTAAATTTCCATCAATCAAAGTTGTGATATGGTCTTGATGAAGCCTTGATTGTTTCAGTCTGATTTTTGTGGTCAATAATATATTCGACCGGCTGCACAGAATCTCATTTCCTATTGATTTAAAAATAATAGCTATTATCATAAATAAACCGTAAACAATTAACTATGTGTTTTTTACACATCTGTATCGCTGTAAGTTTGCGCTAACTTTTCATTAAGCGTTTTTTTTTATAAAATTTTAATGCTTCATAATAATAATTAACTTTATCTTAAGGTTGTCATCCCATAAAATTCCATTTATACAGATTGCATCACTGTATCCACCCACTCGACAGGGTAATGATTGATTTAATGTAACCTTGGCGATTGGCTTGTTGGCCGCGTTAGTTGAAATTCTCTGCTGATGCGATCTATTTTTCCTTTACGATCATTTTTTTTAAACAGGTGTTTCATGAGCGAACCAATAGAACATGCACGACAGAATCGTCTCATTCCTTTAATGATTGGTGCCATTGGCGTGGTCTTTGGTGACATCGGCACCAGCCCGCTGTATGCCGTGAAAGAGGCCTTGGGCGGAGCGCATGCAGCTACCCCCACCCATGATAATGTGTTGGGTGTCATTTCCCTCATCCTTTGGACCCTGATGATTGTGCTGACCGTGAAATATCAGTTTTTTATTATGAGGGCCGATGACCATGGTGAAGGGGGCAATCTGGTACTGGTGACGCTGGCTAAACGGTTTTGTCAAGGCAATGTTCGACTCCGGCGCGCCATCATGATCGCGGGCATGATCGGGGTATCGCTCTTCTTCGGAGATGGGGCGATCACTCCGGCCATCTCGGTGTTGTCGGCGGTGGAAGGGTTGGAGGTGGTGACACCCGCCTTCCAGCCCTACATCATTCCCATTACCATCGTGGTGATCGTTTTGCTTTTCATGTTCCAGAACAAGGGGACGGCCAAGCTGGGGCGTTTTTTCGGTCCCGTTTGCGCAGCTTGGTTTTTTGCCATCGCCCTGGTGGGGTTGAAAGAGATCTTTCGGCATCCAGAAATTCTGGCGGCCTTGAACCCCCTGTACGGGTTCCGGTTTTTGTTCGGCAGTGCCGGAGAGAATACCTTCATGGTGCTGGGATCGGTCTTTCTGGCGGTGACCGGGGCCGAGGCTCTCTATGCGGACATGGGCCATTTCGGCAAATCGGCGATCAACTGGTCCTGGGGAGCCTTTGTCTTTCCCACCTTGATATTGAACTATCTGGGCCAGGGTGCCTTGATCCTGGGGGATCCGGAGATGGCAAAAAATCCTTTTTACCTGTGCGTGCCCGAGTGGGGGGTACTGCCCATGGTGGTGTTGGCCACATCGGCAACCATCATTGCCTCGCAGGCGATGATTTCCGGGGCCTTCTCCGCCACCCGGCAGGCCATTCAGTTGGGCTATCTGCCGCGTTTCCGGGTGGTCCACACCTCGCCCTCAGAATTTGGCCAGATCTATGTGCCGGTCACCAATTGGTTGTTGATGATCGCGGTGGTTGCCCTGGTGCTGGGTTTCAAGAGTTCAGACAATCTGGCGGCGGCCTATGGCATCGCCGTGACCGGGACCATGGTCGCGGTGACAGTCCTGGCCTTTGGCATCGTGTTGCGCCGCATGTTTTCCTGGAGTCTGTTCGTGGCAGTGCCACTTTTGTTGATCTTTCTGACGGTGGATATGGCCTTTTTCGGGGCCAATGCCCTCAAATTCATGGACGGTGGCTGGTTTCCCATCGGCATGGGCGCGGTCATCTTTCTCCTGATGTCCACTTGGCGTAAGGGCCGGGATCTGGTCAACCATGCCGTACAGAAGGAGCACATCCCGCTGGATACTTTCTTGCGGGGGTTGGATATGGTACCTAGCCATCGGGTACCAGGCACCGCCGTTTTTATGGCTCGCAATGTCGAGCTGGCTCCTCCAGCCATGGTAGAAATGGTAAAGCATACCAAAGTTATGTATGAACGGATCATCCTGCTGAACGTCCAAACCGTGGATGTGCCGCATCTAGGCGAGGTGGAACGGGTCAAGGTGGACGTTCTGTTCAATGGCTGTTACCGTATCGTGATCCACTATGGCTATATGGAAGACACCGATGTGCCGCAAACACTCGCAGCTTGTCGACTGGCACTGGCGGGCGGGGAATTGTTGATCGATGAAAATACGCATTTCTTCTTGGGCAAGGCCGACTTTGTGATCGGCAGCAACCCAGGGATGGCCAATTGGCGGTTAAAACTCTTTCTTAGCATGTATCGCGGTGACGAACGGTCCTCCTACTTTAACCTGCCCCCCATGCAGTCAGTGAACCTGGGAACACGCATTGTCTTGGGTACCCTGGCATGATGGACGCGGAAACCCTCATCAACCCTGGATGCAACGAGGATTTCAATATGTCTAGTGGACAGAAGTGAAAATCAGTGACCCGTCCACAAGGACATGATACGCTGCCTGCTCACGTTAATTTTTCTCGGAGGGCTGGCCATGGGACAAGGTCTTGAGTCTGCGATCTCTCTTTTTCTGC
>JADFYM010000306.1 GCA_015233035.1 Magnetococcales bacterium | reverse complement strand
GTGCGCAGGCTTCGTCATCGGGAAAAACCCGTTGAAATTCAGGAAGCGTTGTCGGAAAGCCACGTGGGTCCATGACGACAGGCTAACATCAACTCACCAAATTGGCAAGCAACCGGATAGGCAGGGGTAGTACCTCAGTCATTGCCAATCCTCCACCGTCAGCGTTCCCGTTGATCCATCCGACAAAGTGAGCGAAATTGTGCCGGGAGCCACCCAGGGGATGAAGCCCACCGTCGCATCCGCCAGTACGAACAAGAAGAAGGGCATGCCACCGCCCGGAATGTTGACGGATACATCCCCGTCGGCATGGGCGACGGACACCCCACCGCCCGTAAAATTCAGAGACGTCAGCGAGGGGGTTTGTATTGCCCCCTCGCTTTTTACCGCAACCGACATGGCCGCCCAGCCATCGGCATCCATGCGGATGCGTTTCCATACCGTCCCGTCGGTCTGAAAACAGACAGAGCCGACGGGAAAACTGGCAGTATCCATCATTGCTGGTGGAACATTGCCAGAGAGCAGGCCGACGTTATCCCCAAGGGAAAGCACATCCACTCGATATGCGCGATTGAAGGGGGTGTTCATCGGCCTTGCTCCCTGAGGTTGCCTACGTGTTGACATTCCCGACCATGGCCCGGGTGGCATATGCGATGACCGGGTCAGTGGCGTTGACCAACAGCCTGACATTCCCGCCAGAGATGTCGACGGAGACATCCAGGCCGGGAATCGCGGTCCCAATACCAAGAATGGACGCGATGTTGAAGTCGACAGCCGTGCCATTCTGGACTGCAAACACCTTGGCCGCCCACAACCGAGAGGTGTCCGACTGGAGTTTGACCACCAGACTCCACTCCAATGCGATGCAGTAGTCACCCGACTGGGCCTGCATGGAGTCGACCACCGTCTCCGTGCCGCTCCCTGCAAACAATTCGACGAACTTGCGCGCCATCCCCAACTGGGAGTCCAACACGGCCAGGTTGCCGGACACCGTGTTGTCATAGATGAAGTTCTGCGTCCCGTAGATCTGACCGATCTTGGCATCCAGTTGCCCGATGGCCGTTTCCAGCGAATCGCCATCCGTCACGACATTGTTGCTGGAGTAGTCCGGCGTTTCGTTACCGTCCGCAGACTTGCCGATGAACGTCTTCAGAAAACCGATCTCGGTAGACGACGCTGCTCCCTGCTGCACCCAGACGGTGCCGTTGTAGTTGAAGGTTTTTCCGGCATCCGTCCCGCTCAAGACATACACCGTATCGCCTTTGGTCGCCGTGTTCGTATCCTCGACCAGAGTGGCACTGGACCCAGGGGTACCCGTGACGATGAAGACGTTCTGGTTGACACCGGTGATGCCGGTGAAAAGGATGCGGTCGTTGGCGACGATGGCGGTACCGTCCAGTGTGCCGGTGTTCATCGCCGTCGTGGCCGCCGCCAGATCGGCATACGTCGTGGTGACATGCACCTTTGCGGGCTCGCGCCAGGACAACCCCTGCAACACCGCATCCATGTCGCTCTTGTCCTGGGTCCGAATCCACTTGTCAGTCCCGATACCACTGGCCTTTTTGACGAACATCTGGCCATTGGTAAAATCCAGATAGAGCGAACCCTGGGGTGCCAGCGAGGCATCCCCCGCCGCACCCGGAGCACCTGAACCAGCAATGACCTGAATGCCGTCAAGGCTGATACCCTTTTTGACCTGAAACATTGACAAACCCATCTTTGTGACTCCTTACCCATTGATTGTTTGAGAGAATTTTTAGACCTCAATTGAAAATACCGATTTTGGTCGATCTGGCCGTGAGTTCGCCGTCATACCAGCTTGTCACCACCAGCTTGACTTGATCGCCATCCACGACCACATCGAGTTCATACGGGAGGATCCCGTCATCGCCCAGGATGGCGTACTCCGTAAACATGACTTCATTACCACGACGCAGACACTGAATTGTGCTGGTGACCGCCAGATCGTTGCTGTCGTCGGAGAGCAGCAACATCCAGCGAACCACCCGGTAGAACGAGGGCATGGCCACGTAGTCGACAACCGTGGCCACCCCTTTTTGCAGCCTGTCGGCCTTGGCGGGATTTTGCCCGAACGGCCAACCGGACCCGGACGAGCACAGGACAGGCGGGGTCGAAAAATCGAAACGCTCCTCGTGAATGGCAAAGTTGATCTGTTCATCAACGACCGGGACACGGATGGACTCCTGGACAAGCGCAACCCGAATCGGGTTTTCCATTACGAATTTTTTCGACTCCTCGACGGCCAGGACGCGGATCGACTGTTCCATTGCGCAGCTCCTTCAAGAGCCGTTGCTGCGGGTGATGTCCGGCAACACGCTGATCTTGCCGGACACCAACGTTTTCACCACGGGTGGGATACCCGGCATCACCCGCTGGAAGTCATAAAAGTAGATGCCCGGTTCCAGGCCGTCCGTTTCTGTCGAGTCCAGGGTCAGCGTCCCTTCGCCTTTTTCCGACTGGGGGCTGGCCGGGAAGACAATATTTTTCTGCAGGATGGCATCGCTATCAGCATCACCCATATCCCGTTTCATGGTGAACCAGAGTTCGTGCCCCGTGATGTCGAGCGGGAGTCCGGCACTGTTGGTAAACTCAAATTCGAACTCCCGGGTGTCGCCCCGGTAGAGGGGGGAAAGGTTGGATTTGAAGGCCATGTCGAGGCTCCTGGCACAAAAAAACCCGCCGGGGCGGGGTTGACAATTGGGACACTGGGTGCCGTGGGTGCGGCCGCTTTTCTCCGCCTGTGGTACCGGTCATCCCACAGCCTTTGCACCACATCCAGTACGTCGAACAGACCGAGCCGATCACGACAAAATGCGTAAATCCTCGGATGCGTCTTGGCCAGCAGGCCAAACCGGTTGTCGTCGTTGTGATGCGCACCCAGCAGGCACCACATGCAGCCGCTGCGGTCGTAGCCCATGTCGTAGAGCGGCGAATAGGGCAGCGACTCGCGCTGGATGTATTCCCTGATGTCGTGCCCAGTCCAGAAGGCAATCGGCGTCGACCGGGGGGATTTCATGTGATAGGCATTGCAGCCGTTATTTTTGTACGTCAACTCCCTCTGCATGGACTCTTCCGCCCGCGTCCCGACGAACGGTGGGCCAAAAACCTTCATCGCCCTGGACAACGGCTCTTTTTTGAGTACTTGGCAGCATTGGTCCGATACCCGAAAGCCGCAGTCGATCAGCGGCTTCCAGACATCGGGGATCTCGCCCAACCGGCTTTTGGTCCCACGGGATGTCATCCCCGTCAGGCGCAACCGTTTGGTCGCCGTCTCTCCCTTGGCGCGTTGCACCTCGCCGACATATTGGGAGACACGCTTGCTGACCACGGGATAGCCGAAGGTCTCGATCACATGACGGAAGCTCCGTTTTGGCCGGATCTCATGCACATTCGGACAACCCCGGACAAAACGGACATTTTCGGGGAACTCAAGCCCCGTATTGGAAAACACCGCCGGAACGTCTGGATACCCGCATTTGTTCCGCACCAGATCCAGGAGCACTGTCGAGTCAAGCCCGCCGGAGAACGACACGGACACCCGTCCGCCGAAGCGGGAGTGCCAGTCAATAATTCGGTCACACGATTCTTCGACCTTGCGATCCAGGCTCCAGGCATACCTGGCCTTCAACTCCTCATCGGTGAGGATCGCCTTCGATTGACCAGTAGAACTCATCATTTCCTCACAGCCTCTTTTGCCAATGGTTGGACGAATGTCTGTATTCATCCCATGCGCAGGCCCGATACAATCCGGTGACCGCCCATCGTTGGAATGCCTTCAGGTCTCTGCGCCCTGCATCGAAAACCATCGGGTATGGTTTGATGCCTCGGGCAGCCATTTTGTTGAACCGGGACAGGATGCCGTCCCATGATTCCATGGGATCAAATCCAACCAGCATGTAGGCCATCACGTGTCTGGGCGGGATACCGGCCTTTTCCAATGTGTCCATCCCGGCAAAAAACCGCTTCTCGTCTCTTGGACTGTCCCAAGCCGTATAGAGCCGTCGTTGCTGGAACTTGGTGTCCCGATATTCGACAGAGGCCAATGCCTCGGCCTGCTCATCCGTGATGCCCCTGATGTTGATGCCCTGGCCAAAACAGCACCGGAAATTCCCATCCCGCAACTCACCTATACGGGCCTGCCATGCCTCTTCCGGCTGTCCGAAAAAATCATTGTCGAGCAGGTGGACCTTGCGTGGATGCGGAGGCCCGCGCCAAATCTCATGGATGGTGTGGGTGGCCCGTGGTTTGCCCTCTCTTTCCGGGACCACGCAAAATCGACAGTGCATCCGACAGCCGCGCTGAGTGAAGCCGAAGGACTCCTTGACGTCCGGGTAATTGCCATAGTCGAAATTGTCCCACTCCCGGCCGATCACCTCTTCAACAGTTTGCAGATTCCCGGAACCGGTACCGCCGACGATGGCCTGCGGGAAATGGCGACGGAACTGCTCAACCAGATTGGCCGAAGAGTCGAATAGCACCGACCCATAGACGCGATCATAGGCGGGCTCAAACAGATTGCGGATTGGATCCCTGGTGAATACCACTTCATCGCCTTTGTCCCGGTGATAACTGGCCAATTTCATCAGGGCCAGATTCGGGAGTTTGCCATCCATCTGCGTCAGTCGCATGATCATCGGGTATGCCTGTCCCC
>JADFYM010000305.1 GCA_015233035.1 Magnetococcales bacterium | reverse complement strand
CCGGGCGGGGCGCGGGCCCGACCCCCGGGGGGAACACAATCTCCCCCCGGTGGGGGCTTTCCCCCCAACCCCCCACGGGGGGGCGGGGGGGTCCCCGGATTCCTGCAAAGGTTGTGTGCATAGGGTAGGGGGGGGTCCGGGGGCACCGCCCCTGGTGGGGTCCGGGGCGAAGCCCCGGAAAAACAATCACAATCAACGAGTATCGTCATTCCCGCGCAGGCGGGAATCCAGGATTATTCTGGGCAGTATCCGATAAATTTGCCACAGATCGTCACTCCCGCGCAGGCGGGAATCCAGGAAGTCCAACAGGCCAACTGGATTCCCGCCTGCGCGGGAATGACGGAGCAGCAAGTATCGCTTATGACTGCGTACAGTATATACTTTTTTTGATTCGCAGCCTTTTGATGCCCCTGGCGGGGCTTCGCCCCGGACCCCACCAGGGGCTTCGCCCCTGGACCCCACCAGGGGGATAATCCCCCTGGACCCCTATAACTGCACAATATGCTTCGGATTTTTTGTCAGCATAAAGATGTGTGCATAGGGCAGGGATCCCACCAGGGAATACCCCCCCTGGATCCATGCAACTTACTGCTTTTATTAAAACTTATAAAATGCGCGCCTTAAATATTCGACGACAGCCGCCTCCTCTTCCGGTTGCCAACGACCGCCCTGCACCATCCGGTTGCACTGGGCCACTTGGCTTTTCAGTTTTTCCAGTGAACCCAGGTGCCCTTTTCGGGTATAAATGTCCGTATCGTTGCCAGCAACCTTGGTGGCATGACAGCCTGTCAAGCAGCTTGCATCATGCAACGCTTGCCCCTTGACGGCCTCTGCGGCTCCAGCAGAGACAACCGAACCACCCCACAAGGCCGCAAAAATCAGGCTTGTTGCACAAAATTTATGGATCACTATAGGCCTCCGCAGGAGATTGAACAGCCATGAATACAGAAAACACGCCAACCCCAATCCCGCCCACCGCCCCCCATACGCCGTTGCGAATTCTGGTCGTCGGCACGGGTGCCATTGGCGGCTATTACGGCGCGCAACTGGCCAAGGCCGGGGCCCAGGTGACAACGGTACACCGATCTGATTTTGCGGCGGTGCGCGACCAGGGCATTCACATCGATGGCTTGCGAGGCTCCTATCATTTTCGACCGGCCCAGGTATTGCGGCGGGTGGCTGATTATGACGGATTCCCAGACTATATTCTGGTCTGCTTGAAAGTGCTGGGCAACATTGACACAGCGGAGATCATTCGCCCGGCGGTTGGACCGGCCACCACGATTGTACTGTTGCAAAACGGGGTGGAAATTGAAGAAGAGGTGGCCAAGAAATTCCCGCACAATGAATTGCTCAGCGGTCTGGCCTTTGTCTGTCTCAGTCGCACCACCCCCGGCCACATCAGCCACACCTGTTATGGCCATTTGACCATCGGTCGTTATCCCAGCGGACCCTCCCAGGCGGCGGAACGGCTGGCGGAAACCTTCGAAGCCGCTGGCACCGACTGTCCCGTCACGGAAACCATTGCATGGGAACGGTGGAAAAAACTGGTCTGGAACGCGGCCTTCAATCCCATCTCCGTACTGGGACAGGCCACCACACGCGAGATACTCTCCCACCCGGCGACGGCACAACTGGTACGACGCACGATGACAGAAGTCTGCTGCATCGCCACCGCCGCAGGCTATCCTCTGACCGATGCCATCGTGCAGAAAAACCTGGACGCCACCCAACGCATCAAACCATACAAAACCAGTATGCTATTGGATTATTTATCTGGACGCTCCATGGAGGTGGAGGCCATTCTGGGCAACGCCATACAGGTTGCCAAACGGTACCAGGTTGCCGTTCCTTGTCTGGAAACCGTCTATGCCCTCTTGTCACTGTTCACCCAACAATTGGCGACCCGGCGACAGGACGATTCTCTTCAATAGGTCTTCAGCCAGGTGACCAGGATATAGGCCTGCACGAGAGAGATGGCAATCAGGCCATAGGTACCGCCCACGCAGACAAAAGACAAAAAGCGAACCAACGCCTCCTGTGCCTGCCAACGGTGCTTGGCACTTGTAAAATATTTTGACATCGTCACACACTCCCCTGGGTTGCGCCATTCGTTCTGGGTCTTACTGGAGCGATCTGGCGCAATCCGGGGCAACGTCCATCCGTCAACAGCCCCTGTCGATCTTGCATTCGATCTTGCCCCAAAAAGAGCAAAACACGCGCCAACTCTCGCACCCGGCAGAACCCCCGGACGACCGACCGGAAATCCACTTGCCCCGGTGTGACATCATAAAAAATATTAATTTATAATCAACAAGTTACTTGTTTGCTGCGGCGACCATGGACCTTAAATGGCGGAGGGCGAGACCTTCTTTTTCCTGATAGTAGGTTTGGATCAGATGTGCATCATTGACGGCCAGCGGCTTGAAAATGATCCGTATGACCAGATGTCCCGCTTTTTCGTTGATATATAATATGTTTCCATCTAACAAAATTTTGGCGGCCGGCTCTGTTCCCGTACCAGTGGCCACGGTCTGCATGGGCAGTATAAAACGAACCTTGACCGGGGTAAACATCAGAGTTTCATTAAACATGGGGTCACTGGGCAGGGTGACGCACAGGCCGCCCTCTGACAGGTTGGCCAGCCAGCCACGCGCCGTTTCTTTGAGAAAGCGGCACTCGACGGGTATCGGCTGGATGGGTGCCACGCGGGGAAAGACACGACGCCCGATGGGGCCGTCGGTTGGGGCAATGTTTTGCAGCAGGGCTGTGCCATGTGCCCAGTCCACGGTGGCCACGGTGGACTTCAGACCCATGGGGAGATGGGGCAATGCCAGGTGGGTCACCTGCTCTTCCCGCATGGCCACCAATGACTCCGGGTGAATTTGCACCAACACGCCTGTCGCGCCGCACTGTAGCACCAGACCCTGGTTGACAATGGGAATGCCGCCGAACTGGTTGAAAAAACGAATCTCTTGTATCCGGCTGTGAACCGTTTGAAACTCCCGCATGATCTCCAGGTGGTTGCTGAGTGCCGGATCATCCAGGTAGATGGAAAAACGGCATAACGGTGCATTTTTTAACAGACAAAGCCGTTCCTCGATACGGATTGATTCATTAAAAAATGCCCCCACGCCCAGCACGATACCCTTGAACAACGCACACAGTCGGCGTTCAGAGATATAGGCAACCGCCACCTCGCCATGTTTCAACCGATAGGTGCGAATATTGGGCGGTTTCATGCCAGCACTGGTATTGCCGAATGCGGCCAGAATATCCTTGGGCAAATGTTCCAGAATATCCAGGGTGCGCCACTCTTCCCGGATCAACCCCATGGAACGGCCCATAGCAATCAGATCGGGGCCCATATGGCGACCCCATTGTTCCAGGGTGTGTTGCAGGGGCCAAGTCAATACCCTGGCGGCGGCAGCGAACAGATCGATTGCACTTTCATCGGGATAGAATCGGTCGGGAGAAAAGGTTTGTTCGACCAGGTTGGCCTCGCGCATCGCCTTTGACCATGTCCCCGCGCCACCCTGCGACTCCAGAAAATCCTCCAGTGCCAGAAAAATAATGCCGTGCATCGACCTTCCAACCTCTATATTCTCTCTGAATTCCCACTGGGAGATATGCCCAGTCACTCCAGTCAAAACATGTACTATTTGGAGGCATGATTCGTGTCTACGACAATCCATCGTCCCGTTATTATTCTTGGTTCAGGCCCGGCAGGCTATACGGCGGCCATTTATCTGGGGCGGGCCAACCTGAGCCCCACCCTGATTCAGGGAATGCAACCGGGAGGCCAGCTTACCGTTACCACAGAAGTGGACAATTTTCCAGGGTTTGAAGAGGGTATCTCCGGTCCTGAACTGATGCGCAAGATGGAAGCACAGGCCAGACGCTTCAACACCGACATGATCTCGGATCTGGTCACCCAGGCGGATCTGGATCCGGCGCGTCGTCAAGGGGGGCCTTTCCGTCTGACCTGTGATTCCGGGGCGGTCTACACGTGCGACGCGCTGATTGTGGCCACCGGGGCCGCGGCCCGCTGGCTGGGATTGGAGGCGGAAAAACGGTTGAGCGGTTACGGAGTCTCTGCCTGTGCCACCTGTGACGGCTTTTTTTATCGTGGCCAGGAGGTGGCCATTGTGGGCGGTGGCGATACCGCCGTGGAAGAGGCCCTGTTTCTCACCAACTTTGCCAGCAAGGTGTTTTTGATCCATCGTCGGGATGCGTTGCGGGCGGAAAAGGTGATGCAGGAACGTCTGCTGGCACATCCCAAGATTCATCCGGTCTGGAACTCGGCGGTGGAAGATATCCTGGGCGATCCCCAGGCAGGCGGGGTATCCGGGATCCGCTTGAAAAATCTCAAGACAGGCGAGACGCCCGTTCTGGCGGTGACCGGGGTTTTTGTGGCCATCGGCCATACGCCCAATACCGCCCTTTTTGGCGATCAACTGGACAAGGATGCCACGGGCTATCTGGTCACCAAACCAGACTCCACCGCCACCAACATTCCCGGCGTTTTTGCGGCGGGCGACGTGCAGGACAGAATCTTCCGGCAGGCCACCACCGCCGTCGGCACGGGCTGCATGGCAGCCTTGGAGTGACTGGGCATATCTCCCAGTGGGAATTCAGAGAGAATATAGAGGTTGGAAGGTCGATGCACGGCATT
>JADFYM010000304.1 GCA_015233035.1 Magnetococcales bacterium | reverse complement strand
TTTTAATCATGATCAAGGGGGTCCGGGGGGGATTATCCCCCCCGGTGGGGTCCAGGGGCGAAGCCCCTGGTGGGGTTGGGGGCGAAGCCCCCACAGGCGACGCCCACCATGATCGATCACCAGGCGGGACCGGCCCAGACAGACTGCGCACGGTCACAATGGACGAGTATCGTCATTCCCGCGCAGGCGGGAATCCAGGACTCCGCCGACGGCGTGGGCAACGGCACTGGTCCAATCGTCATTCCCGCGCAGGCGGGAATCCAGGAGGTCCAACAGGCCCACTGGATTCCCGCCTGCGCGGGAATGACGGAACAAGGAAGTGTCGCTTATGACCACGTGCAGTATCCAATCACAGCACCGACGGAAACGCCATTACCTCCCGAATCTGCCGTGCCCCCAAAGCCAGCATGATCAACCGGTCCAACCCGATGGCCACACCGGCACAGTCGGGCAACCCCTGTTCCAAAGCCTGGAGAAACGGTTCATCGAGGGGCAACGGCCATTTGCCCAACGCCCGCCGTTGCTGGTTGGCCTCGACCAGTCGGCGGCGTTGTTCCTGCGGGTCGGTCAGTTCCTGGTAACCGTTGGCCAGTTCCACCCCGTCCAGGTAGAGTTCAAAGCGGCGCGCCAGCGGGGGGGGGCCCGGATCCACCTGGGCCATGGCCGCCGCCTCGGGCGGAAAATCGACCAAAAAGACGGCTCCGCCCCGTTCCCGCAAACCCGGTTCCACCTGTTGCACCAGGAGCAGGTCCAACAGGGCGGCCCGATCCAGACTGTCTGCCAGCCCGTCGGCCACTGAACAACCCCCACCGCGCCGACAAGCGGCCCGCAAGTCTGCATCGCTGTCGGCAAACGGATCGATCCCGGCCCAGCATTGAAAGGCGGCGGCATACGTCAAAATGGCGGCCTGTCCCGCATCGCCCCACCGATCCACGCCGGGCGAGACGGTCAACACCGCCCAGAGCAACTGTTCCACCTCGACCATCAATTCCCGCAGGGACCATCCTGGCCGGTACCACTCCAGAATGGTAAACTCCGGGTTGTGCAGCGCGCCAGACTCGTTGGCCCGAAAGGCGCGGCAGATTTGATAGATCGGCCCGCTGCCCGCTGCCAGCAGGCGTTTCATGGCGGTCTCGGGCGAGGTATGCAAAAATCCCTGCGCACAGACGATGGGGTCTTGATGCACCTCCGGGGCAACCGACGGGAGCCATTGGGGTGTTTCGACTTCCAACACCCCGCGCTGCCAAAAAAAGGCGCGCACCCGGTGCAGCAAAGCGGCCCGTTGCCGTAACATATCCAGAGAGGCCGCAGGCCGCCAGGCGTCACCGGTCATGCGCGGCAACCCGACTGCCTATTTGGCCCGTTCCACATATTCTCCGGTGCGGGTATCGACACGGATCCGCTCGCCCTCATTGACAAACAGAGGCACTTTGACCTGCGCCCCGGATTCCAGGATGGCGGGTTTGGTCGCGCCAGAAATGGTATCGCCCTTGACGCCCGGTTCACACTGGGTGATGGTCAACACGACAAACTGGGGAGCCGTCACGGCAATGGCCTTGCCCTTCCAGAGGGTCACCTGATAGTTTTCCTGCTCCTTCAACCAGTGGAGGGCATCGCCCACCTGCACCCGGTTCAGGGCCACCTGTTCGCAGTTGCCTGGATCCATGAAGTGCCAGAATTCGCCATCGCTGTAGAGATATTGCATCTCCGTGTCCATGATATCGGCCTTGGCGACGGTTTCGCTGGACTTGAAGGTCCGTTCGATGACCCGGCCATCGATGAGATTTTTGATCTTGATCTTGGTGAAGGCCTGTCCCTTGCCGGGTTTGACAAAATCAGCACCAACGATGATCCAGGGCAGCCCGTCAATCTCTACCCGGGATCCTTGCCGCAATTGATTATGGGTTAACATTTTTTTCCCTTAAGTTTCTTGTTTTTTCCGCATTTTTGCCCACGACAACCGCCTGCCTCCAGCAGGCTGAAGCGGTTATATCGCAATCGACCACGCCACACAACACATTTATCGCCGCCGTTACGCAAATTTTGCGCGCAGCACACCCCCGGTCCGCCACAATCCAGGCCGGGCGGAGCCAATTTGGGTGGCGCGAACGGCAAAAAGAGGGCAAGATACGCGGAAGCTTTGACCAACACCAAACCGATCATGACAGGGAGGAAATAATGGATGGCACATTCTGGTCGGACATGCCTTGTATGGGGATCCTGCTGGTATTGCTGTTTATCCTGGGGGGATGTTGCAGCCTGCCCCAATGCCCTTCCGGCGCAGACGGCACCATGGTGCCAGACCCTTTGACCACGGGCACCCTCCTGGCAACGCCGGGTGGTCAACCCCTCTCGCCCAAGACGCTGCTGGAAAAGATGCAACCGGCGCAGGTGATCTATCTGGGGGAACAACATGACAACCCCTACCATCATCAATTGCAGCGGGCCATTTTGGCCAAACTGCTGGCCCAGGGTAAACGACCCGCCATTGGTTTTGAATTTTTTTCCCGCGACCAGACCGGCTGGCTGATGCAATTTACCGTGGGCAAGCCCTCGCCGTTTGCCTTGCCGCAACCGGACGATCCGGGAGAGGCCTTGCGCAAAAAACTGGGCTGGGAAAAACGCCCGGATTGGGCCAACTATTTTCCTCTCCTGGAATTGGCGCGGGAGTACCATCTGCCTGTCTTTGGGGCCGACCTGCCCGATGGTCTGCGGGTGCGCCTGACCCGGAGTGGCCTGGAGGGACTATCGGCCATTGAGCGGGCGGAATGGTCTTCCACCGGTTTTTCTCAGGAGTCGTACCGGCAGCTCATGTTGCAAAAGCTGTCCCATGCCCACTGCGGCATGGCCCCGGAATCGTTGCTGGAGCGGCAATATGTCACCTGGTTGGCCCGCAATGATGCCATGGCCCATTCCATTGCCTTGATTGTGACCGAACGGCCCGACGAGCCGGTGCTGATGATATTGGGAGCCGGGCATGTGGCCCATGACATGGGGGTCTATGAACGGGTGGCTTTTTTGCAACCGGGCATTCGGCAATTCAATCTGGGTTTCAAGGGTACCGATGCAACCGACCCGACCCCCGCCCGATTTCTTGAATCGGTCCAGATGGGCGAGACCCTGTTTCCACCGGAACATCCATTTGTGTGGTTGACCCCGGCGGCACCCAGTGATGCGGATCCATGCGCGAAGTTGTTGCGTCCGGGGCCAAAGGGAGACTGAGTGGGATTGGGCTGTTTGGTTCCGGTGCGTTTGTATCGCTATACGCTGTGTTTGCCAAGTCGGGCAGGCTCGCTTGGCCACTGTTGCGCCCCATGCAAAACACGCAACACTTGCACCGTGTCACCATAAACCCGATACACCACAATGTATGGCGTTCCTGTAATGACCAGTTCCCGAGTGTCCTGGACGCGGCCAACACGCCCCATGGTGGGAGAGTTTGCCAGCAACGCCACCTGACGCTCCATCTCGTCACCCACACCAATGGCGGCCATTGGGTTGTCCCGTGCGATATAGTCCACACACCCGTTCATGTCCCGCCAAGCCTGTGCCGTCCACTGTAGAATCACCCGCTGGTTCCGTCCACACACTGGAGCAACTCAGCACGCCTGGATGCCCATGCCGCCTTGACTTGCGCATGGGAGATAAAAACGGCATCCGGTTGGTCGGCGGCCACAACCGCTTGCTGCACCTGCTCGCGAAACCAGGCATCATGCTCAGCCGCTGCATAGGCGCGGCGCATCCGGTTGGCGGCGTCGGGACGTTTGTGTTCTGTTGGCACATTGGGGTCGTAGTGGGCGGCATCAACGGCATACTGGACAATGCCAAGCCCCTTCAGGTAGGCCACCAGGGTTTCAAACTTGCGGAAGACCCGGATTGCGCCGCGATGGGCAGCCAGTGAGTGCTCGGCCATGCCATACTGGATGACCACACCCCACCCACCGCTGACCCCCACCACGTTTGCCGCATGGACAACCCCAGATGCAGCCAAACGGGCCAGGGTCGTGTGGTCAATGGTCTCGGCTGTCATGGTTGCACCTCCTTGTCCCGTGATAAATAATGATTGAATGATAAACAATCATTGACAGATTGTAAAGAGAACTTTAAATCGTTGGGCATTCCCTTTTGATCCCGTGACGGCGAGACAAGCTGTGCGCATTTGTTCCAGAGAAGCCGACAACCGCAGGAGGGCGGAAAGGATTGCCTGTCTGCCGGAAGAGACCGTGACGACTGACGAGTTGACCGCCATCAAAGAGGGCGGTGCTGACTTCCGCGAAGGCAGGCATGTGCCCCTCGCCTGCTTGACAGCCCCATTCAAGCCCCCATCCGCTCCCCCTCCAACACCACCCCCATTCCCATCAATTTCTTGAACCGTTCCTCCGCCAGTTTAACGTACCCTTGGCAAGCGGTTTTATTGACAACCCGGCCCTTCCCTTGCTCCCTACCAACTCAAGAAAGGCTCGACGGACAAACTGACGAGGCAACACATCACCACCATCCGTATCCACCTGCGCCAACGTCAAGCCGCAAGCCTCAGACACGCGCAAATCGAGGCGGAACATGAGCAACACAGGGCATCGGTCACGCACCTCGTTGCGGCTGCCCCGGGTGGCTACTGGACAGAAGTGAAAATCAGTGACCCGTCCACAAGGACATGATACGCTGCCTGCTCACGTTAATTTTTCTCGGAGGGCTGGCCATGGGACAAGGTCTTGAGTCTGCGATCTCTCTTTTTCT
>JADFYM010000303.1 GCA_015233035.1 Magnetococcales bacterium | reverse complement strand
GCGGGTTCGGCTGAACCCTCGGCTATTTCCCACATACACCCAGTTTGCTGCTCGATAGACAGTGCCCCGAAACCGCTTGGGATCGACAAATGTCTCCAGAAGAAGCAGCGGGTGTCCAAAGCGCATCTGCGCACCCCCGCCCCCCCGGCTTGACCAGAGGATCAAAAATTTGTCGAAGCAACACACAAAATGTCACCTTTTTTTGACGGCGACCAACGGATCAAGTAAAAAAGTGTGACATACCCCCACCCGGTTTGGAAAGCATAAAAAGATTCCACCCCTGGCCCGGCAGCGGCGCGAAAACAATGGTCCCATTCCTGCATAGGGCTGCCCATGTCAACAGAACAGGTGCAAACAACCCGGTCGAACGGTCGTCCTGCCTGCTCTGCCAAAAACCATGGAGAACACGAATGCCCATATATCCGTATCAAGGTGTGGTGCCGACCATTGATCCCACCGCCTTTGTCCATCCTGATGCCATCCTGATCGGTGACGTGCAGGTGGGTGCCTACAGTTCCATCTGGCCCGGTGTGGTGATCCGGGGCGATGTGCATTATATTCGCATCGGGGTACGCACCAATATTCAGGATGGCTCCATTCTGCATGTTGCCCGTCCCACCGAGGCCAATCCCGAGGGCATTCCGCTGTTGATCGGCGATGAGGTCACCATTGGCCATCAGGTCACCCTCCATGCCTGTCATCTGCACAACCGCAGCATGGTGGGCATCGGTGCCATTGTCCTGGATGGCGTCGTGGTGGAAGAACAGGCCATGGTGGGCGCGGGCAGTCTGGTGACACCGGGCAAACGGGTACCAGCCGGTGAGTTGTGGATGGGTTCGCCCGCCCGCTCCGTGCGTCGCCTGGAAGAGCGGGCCCTGCTCGGCATCCAGGCGACCAACGCCAATTATGTGCGTCTGGCGCAAAACTATCTGGATTCCCACTCCTGCTGACGGATGGGAGCTTTTGACCGAATGGTCACGCCCTGCGCGACAGAACCGACACGACTGGGCCGGTATCACCTTGTCAAAGTGTTGGACCACGGAGCCAACGGTTTGGTCTATGAAGGGCTGGATCCGGACCAGCACCGCCGGGTGGCCCTCAAGACCATCTCCCCGTCCCGCTTGGCGGAGCAGGACGGGCAAAGGCTGCTGGAACGGTTTCGCCATGAGGCCCGGGTGTTTGGCCCGTTTGCGCATGACAATATTGTCACCCTCTATGAATATGACGAAGAACAGGGGGTGCCTTTTATCGCCCTGGAACTCCTGCAAGGGCAAAATCTCAAAGAATGCCTGGCCACCGGCAACCGGTTTGACGTGCCGCAGATTGTGGCCATGTTGTCCCAGATTCTGGATGCCGTGGCCTACATGCACGCCAGAGGCGTGCTGCACCTGGATCTCAAACCGGCCAATCTGATCCTGTTGGCCGACAACCAGGTCAAGGTGACCGATTTTGGTATTGCCCAGACGGAGAGCGAACCGGATACCCGGCACAACACCATCACGGGCACACCCGGTTATATGTCTCCCGAGCAACTGATGGGGCACCGTTTGGACCGGCGGAGCGATCTTTTTTCCGTCGGTGTCATCCTGTACGAGTTGCTCACCGGCATAAAACCTTTTCCCGGCAAGCAAATCCCCAACATTATCCAGCGTGTCCTGAACCTTTCTCCCGAGCCCCCCTCCCGGATCGATCCCCAGGTGCCAACGGCCTTTGATGATGTCCTGCAGAAGGCATTGGCCAAACGACCGGTCGACCGTTACCAGACGGCGGCATTGTTCCTGTTGGCCATCCAACAGGCGGCCAGTACCCCGCTTTGGGCACCGCCCGCCCATGAATGATATCACCCACACCCCCATGATCGCCCAATATCTGGCCATCAAGGCAGACCACCCGGATGCCCTGCTGTTCTACCGCATGGGCGATTTTTACGAGCTGTTTTTTGACGATGCCCGCCAGGCCGCGCCCATTCTGGACATTCTGCTGACCCATCGCGGGCACAGTGGCGGACAACCGATCCCCATGGCCGGGGTGCCGGTCCGTTCGGTGGATGTCTATTTGCGCAAGGCGATTGCCGCCGGTTGCCGGGTGGCCATCTGCGAACAGATGGAACCCGCCAGCCAGAGCAAAGGCCCGGTCCAGCGGGAGGTGCGCCGCATTATCACCCGTGGCACCCTGACCGAAGAGGATCTGCTGCAACCCCGGTCCAACAATTTTCTGGTGGCCCTGGCCCCGGAGGGCGCAGACCGCCCGGAAAAGGGCGGGGGACCGCACAAAGGCAGAGAAGGACTGGGACTGGCGGCGTTGGATCTCTCCACCGGCGAATTTCAGGTGGGCGAACCGGGCAACTGGGACCAGACTCTGGCAGCCATCTCCGCCCTGGATCCGGTGGAGGTGATCATTCCCGATGGCTGGGAACCACCACCCGAATTGACCGCCCGCTATCGGACATTGACCCGGCGCGGAGCCTGGGAGTTTGATCCGAACCAGGCAGCCGCCCTGTTGAAGGAACAATTTCAGACGCTTACCCTGGCAGCGTTTGACATTGAACACGCCCCCCGCTGTCAGGCGGCGGCGGGTGCCCTGATCGCCTATTGTCGGGAGACCCAGAAGGGGGCACTGGTCCATATCACCGGCCTGACCCGAACGCGGGCCGATGATTTTTTGCTTCTGGATGATACCTGTCGTCGCAATCTGGAGATCAACGCCAACCTGCTGGATGGCGGGCGCAGCAATACCCTGCTGGGGGTTTTGGACACCACCCTGACCGCACCCGGCAGCCGGTTATGGGCGCAGTGGCTCAACCGACCCTTGCAAAATGTGGCGGCCATTGCCGGGCGGCAGGATGGGATTGCCTGGTTGCTGACCCAGGCCGGACCACGGGAGGCGATCCGCACCCTGCTGCGGGGCATTCATGACCTGGAGCGGCTGTTGAGCCGCATTGCCATGGGCCGGGCCTCCCCCCGGGATATGGGGGCCGTGCGCCAGACGCTGGGCCGTCTCCCGGACCTGCTGGCCTGTCTGGTGGACTCAGCCGGGGTGGAGCCCCCTGCCCTGCTGCTCCTGGTGCGGGACGGTCTGGCCGGACATGACCCCCTGCTGGAGCGGTTGCAGGCCATCCTGGCGGATGAATTGCCGACTTTGTTGCGGGATGGCGGGGTGATTCGCCTCGGGGTCCATGCCGAGTTGGACAAGATGCGCGAGCTGGCCCTGGACGGCAAAGGCTATCTGCTCCGGTTGGAGCAGCGGGAACGGGAGGAGACCGGCATTGCCACGCTGAAAATTCGCCATCATCGCACCTTTGGCTACAGCATTGAAGTCGGCCATGCGCAGCGCAGCAAGGTGCCGTACAAATATCAGCAGACGCAAACCATGACCAATGCCGCGCGCTATATTACGCCGGAATTGAAGGAATATGAGGAGCAGATTCTCAATGCCGAGGATCGGCTGACCACGCTGGAGGCGGAACTGTTTGAGGCGTTGACCCAGGAGGTGGCGGCGCAGGCGGCGGCGTTGCAGCAGACCGCAGCGGCCCTGGCCACGCTGGATGTGCTGGCTGCCCTGGCCGAAACGGCGGATCAACGTCACTATTGTCGCCCGGAGGTCAACCAGGAGGCGCGCATTGCGATCCGGCAGGGCCGTCATCCGGTGGTGGAGGCGGCCTTGCCGGCGGGAGAATTTGTCGCCAACGATACCGAGTTGGACATCGGGGCGCAGCGCGTGGCCTTGATCACCGGTCCCAACATGGCGGGCAAGTCCACCTATATGCGGCAGGTGGCCCAGATTGTGTTGCTGGCCCATACGGGTTCGTTTGTGCCTGCCAGGCAGGCGGTCATCGGCTTGACGGACCGCATCTTCACCCGGGTCGGGGCGAGTGATGATCTGGCGGGCGGGCGGTCCACCTTCATGGTGGAGATGACGGAGACTGCCCATATTTTGCATCATGCCGGGCCGCGTTCGCTGGTGTTGCTCGATGAGATCGGGCGGGGCACCTCCACGCTGGATGGGCTGGCCATTGCCTGGGCGGTCATCGAGCGGATGCACTCGCATTGTCGCTCGCGCACCCTGTTTGCCACCCATTATCATGAACTGACCGAGTTGGAACGGTTGTTGCCGGGGGTGGTCAATTATACGGTGGAGGTCAAGGATGATCAGGTCCGACCGTTGTTTTTGCACACCATCATCCGGGGGTCGGCGGACCACTCGTATGGGATTCATGTGGCTGAACTGGCGGGCATTCCCCGCCCGGTGATCGAGCGGGCCAGGGCGGTATTGGCGCAACTGGAGGCGGCCAATCTCAACCAGCCAGCCAAACGCATCGCCCCGCCCCCCAAACCGGTGCCTCGGGTGCAACTGAGCCTGTTTGCCGATCCGCTGTCCGAGTCGATCCTGCACGAATTGACGGCCATCGATCCGAATGAACTGACCCCCAAACAGGCGTTGGAGGTGTTGTTCCGGTTGAAGGGGTTGTTGAAGTGAGGGGTGGGGTGGGGTGGGGCAATGGCAGTACATGCGCCAAGGTCACGAGAATGCCCGCCATCGTGGCCAGTTGTGCCAAGGCGAGGCCGATCATCCACGGAATGGTGAAGCTGCCGTCGAATGACCTCTTGCACAAACCTCCAGGGTGAATTTGTTCCAGACCGGAAACGATGCAGAATCACGGCGGTACTGTTTTTGTCTGGACATCTCCGACTGGCTCTGGTATGAGCGTCTGACGTAAACATCTTGCGGGTGGGTCGTTGGGCA
>JADFYM010000302.1 GCA_015233035.1 Magnetococcales bacterium | reverse complement strand
CCCTAGAATCGTTCGGAGGGTCGAAAACGGACAACGGGGGGCTGGGGGGCGTCTGCCCCCCGGCAAAGGCCTCTTGTGGGCGAACGGGATAGAACGTGGCCGCGATCCGCGCCGACCTCGCCGGCGATCTCCGACCGGGAGACCTCGCGCCCTCCTGGCCAGGCTTTCAGCCCGGCCAGCGGAGCGACCAGGCCGGGCTACTTCTTCGCGGGGGCTGGGGCGGGTGCAGATTTAGCGCGTTTTCTTGCTTCTTCCAGCGCGTCATTCACAATTGAGAAAAAAAGCTTTTTAGTGCTCGGTTCAAGCGTTCCAAAATTGACTCCAATTTCTTTCATCCCATCATAAAGTTCAATAGCAGCGTCCATTTTTGGATTGAGATAGCCAGACTTCCCAATCCAAAATGCTCCAAAAATCAAACTGCATGCCAAAACAAAGCATACTGCACAGGCTATAACCACATTTTGGAGGCAAACAGGGTTGTACTTGTCATTAAATACTGAAACAGCTTTTGCCTTTGTATCAATATCATGAAGAAGTTTTTCCAGAGGTTCATAAGCCTTTTGAAAATCCTTAGGCAAATGTGTAAGCTTTTCAAGCTTTTTAAGCTCTTGAACCTCTTTAAAAAACACTTGAATTGCGTCGTCAATTTCTTGCAAAACTTGTTCAGGATTCATAATACACCTACACTATTTCATGAATGACATGGCGATAGTTCTGCAAAAATGCTTGCATCTCTGCAAATTGTTTTTCCGTAACTTCGCCAATCCAAGCCTTGTCTTGCGTCATGGCGTCGGCTGGTTCCCAATGCTTGTAGTCCTTCCACTTGAATTCTAAAGTCAACTTTAGATAGTCACGATACTTCGCATCCGTTTCAACATTGAAATTTGGGAAGCCTACGGCGAGGGTGAGCAGCTTCGGCCTGTCCTCGACCGGCTCCGGCGAGGCCTCCGCAGCCGGTTCGGGCTCCGGTTCAGCGGCCACCACCGGCTTATCCGCCGTGGGCGTAGCCTTCTTGGCGGCCTTGGCCGCCGCGTCCTGGGCTAGGACTTGGCTGCCGTGGGATTTCCAACTGGCCAGGGCGTCCGGCTTGGCATGAGTGGCCGCCAGAAGCAGCCCCAAAACCGTGCCCGCATCCCATCCGGGGGCATATCCTACGGTCTTGGCCACTCGGTCCACGACGATAATACCGGCCTTGACCAGCAGCCCGCCCGCCTCGATTTTGGCCTTTCCCTCTTCTTTGCGGAAAGACTTGCCGCCGAACTGGCGAATTTTTTGGGCCACGCTTTTCTTTGCTTCCAAAGCGGCCTTGTTGGCGGCATCGGTGGCCTTGACTTTAAGGTCCGCAATTTTTTCACGGGCATAAAGCTCCGCAAGGCTTTGCGGCATAGATGGATTAGCGGCCTTGATCTGCGCGGCAAGCTCACGCACAGTAGGTAGAGCAGCCTTCGGCTTATCCGGAGTGGGATTGTCGCTCATGACTTCCTCCAAGCATTTTTTTCACGCCTACCAAGTAGGCTCGAAAAAAACACTTGTCAAGACCGCAACGCGGTCTTATGTCATGGGCGACGGAAGGAGCACATGCGCACTTCCTACATTTCCCTGCGGGAAATGTCGTGCGCCCTGCGGGGCTAAGGCCAGAGCCAAAATAAGAGGCTAGCGGACATGGCGATTTTCCACCTCGGCGTAAACTCCATCAAGCGTAGCATGGGCGGTAAAACCTATTCCGCCGCGCTCAAGCATGACTACGTTTGCCGGGAAGGGATATACGCCGAGCGTGGAGGCCTGGAATATTCCGAGTCAGGGAATATGCCGGAATGGGCGAAGGACAATCCGCGCGAATTTTGGGAATCGGCAGACGCCCATGCGCGGGCAAATGGCCGCTTGCTCACAGAACTTGAGTACGCTTTGCCCCACGAGCTAAACAGGGAAGAGCAGATCAAGCTAGCCCAGGACTTTGCCGAGAAAATGACCACAGTGGAAGGCGGGCGTTTGCCCTACACCTTTGCCTTGCACAGTCCCGACCAGGACAACCCCAACGATCATGTCCACCTGGAGATTGCCGAGACGATCCACGACGGCCACGCCCGGGACGCTGAGACTTGGTTTAAGCGGCATGACTCTAAGGCTCCCGAGATTTCCGGGGCAGAGAAAACCCGCGAAATGCTCAACAAGGATTTTGTCGAGAAGGCCCGCGAAGCCTGGGCCGACCAGTGCAACCGCGCTTTGGCCGCGGCCGGGCATGATGTGCGGATCACCCATTTAAGCCTAGAGGCCCAAGGGATTGAACGGATTCCGGAGATCCACGTGGGCTATGTAGATCCTGCCCGGCCGGAGATCCACGCGGAACGGTTGGCCAGGAACAACGAGATCAAGGCGATCAACGCCGAGATGGCTAGGGCTTCGCAGGAAGTCGAGTCGACCACCTTCGACCTGGCCAAGGCCCAGGCAGAGCTCAAGGAAATCCGCGCGACCCTGGACAGGGCCGTGCGGCAGCACGAGAGGGAAGTATATGAACGAGCAGCAGTTGACCGAAGCTTTGCAGAACATGGAGACGCGCTTGCTAACAAGCTTCAAGGCGAGCTTAACGTCTTTACAAGAGGACTCTCGGCAGAAAGTACGCGACTTAACAGCGAACTTTCGCGCACAGCTAGCGAGCATACCAACGAACGAATCAGAGAAAATCTTGCAGTTACAAGGCGAGATCGAGAGCTTGAAAAAGCAAATGCTGACAAGGGAAGAAGCGGAGAAGTTGACAGCGCAAAACAAAGCGATGTTGACAGAATTTCTTGGTTTGAAAGAGTTCGTGGAAAGCTCGCTGAACAAGTTGAGCGCGGAGTTGAATACGTTAAACACGGAATTGCAAAAGTCGGGGAATACAGAGAACGCCGACAAATTGAGAGAAGCCTTGAAAGTGCTGACGGGAAGATTCGAGAATATGAGCTCGGACTTCCGGAATTTCGAAGAATCACAAGGGATCAAGAATATCAACATGAACAAGCTTATGACCGCATTGGAGAAGCAAGTCTCAGCATTGCAGACGTTGGGGAGCGGCTTAGAGACACAAGTCAAGAACTTGCGTCAATAATCGAGGCCCGCGACCTGGCCAAGAACCAGGCCGCCGAGCTGGCCAGGATCGAGGCCCAGGCTATCGAGGCCTCGGCGCAGCGTGGCGTGGACGCTTACGTCCAAGAGGCTTCGCAGCGGCATCGTGAACAGATGCGCCAAGAGGCCGCGGCGAAGCCCCAGGAGCCGGAACGTCCGGCCCTGGACCCGGCATTGCAGACCTTGCACGACAAATCGCGCGAGTTCAGGGCGGCCAAGGCCGAGGTGATTAGGCATGAGCGTGAGAGGGAGAAGCTTACGCCGGACAGCTACGAGTACGCCAAGGCCACAACCCGGATCGAACGGTTGAACAAGACTAAAAACGAGCTTGGTCAAGAGGTCTTGGGCGAGGCCATGAAGCAGGAAAAGCGAGGCCTCGACATCGGCCCGGCCGTCGCTCCGCTCGGCCCGGACGTGGGCCAGCTCCGGGAGCGAATGGCGCAAGCCGTTAGGGAAAAGGCTGAGCAAATCAGGCGAGAGCAGGAACAGGCATTGAGAAAAAGCCGAGGCCATGGCCACGGCCACAGCATGTAGGCGCCTGGCAGTCGCTGGCCAGATCGGGTAGAGGCAAAGAAAAGGCCGGGGGCGGCAACCCCCGGCCACAACCACCAGCCGTAAGGACGGAACCCTTATGACCAGCGACAAGCAGAATGTTAAACGTTTCCCCGGAGGGTTACAAGTGAGCAAGCAAGTGCCGCTTATCGACTGTGATCCAAATTTTGTTCATATTTTCCGCTATCTTTTCCGCAATGAAGAAGCGAAAAAAATGGGGCCTTACGCTTTTATGGTGTATGTCTGCATCAAAACATACAGTAATATTCGGACTGGATCGGCCTGGCCAGGTATTGATAAAATCGTAAATGAAACTGGTATCAGCCGGAAAAAAGTTATTACATCTATTCAGCTTCTATGCGAGATGGGATATATAAAGAAGGAAGAAAAGGCCGGGAAGGTCAACAAATATCAGATTGTTGAAAAAATTCCCTTCGCTGTTGAGGGGGCAGGTGATGAGGGTAAAGGAGAAATTACATTCGATTATACGCCGACATTATTGCAAACAGCAATGACTGAAATCAAGAATTTTGCCATGTCAGGCGATGCTAAAGACGCGAAGGTCATCCATATAGAGAAGTTGACGATTAATATAGTCAATCAACGTGACCACGGCCAGGTCAATTACGTCACCGCAGAGGAAGATTTTGTGAAAAAAATGCTGGAAAGACCGGAGGATGACCCCATTCGCAAACACTGGGAAGCACGGGAGCGCGCAAAAAAGGGGAATCCGGCATAGATTTTGATCTCGGGTGTACGTGGTACACGGGTCAGGCAGGGGGGTGCACACGGTACACCCCCCTACTCTCGGGTGTACACGGTACACCCCCCTACTCTCGGGTGTACGTGGTACACGGGAGAGGATTTGAGAGGATATGAGAGGAAGACCGAACAGCCCCCCCCTTTGACCCCCACCTGGCCAGCTCATCAACCAAATCCGCTACGCTCCCAAGACCAAGAGGCCAGGAAAGGGCGGAAGCCGCCAAGAGCAACACTGGGGCTCCGCCCCAGCCCCCGGAGAAACGGCCAGAAACACCCCTAGAATCGTTCGGAGGGTCGAAAACGGAAAACGGGGGGCCGGGGGGCGCAGGCCCCCCGGCAAAGGCCACTTGGGGGCGCACGGGATGAA
>JADFYM010000301.1 GCA_015233035.1 Magnetococcales bacterium | reverse complement strand
CAAGGGCCTTATTCTCCTCAAGCAGTCGGGAGATAGTTATCGTATCTTGGTTCATGGGGAAATCTTGAACCATAACTGGGTTTCCATGTCAACCCCTCGCGATCGGGACGCCTACCTGGGCAGTTACTTCGTTTTTTATTATTGCGGGTCCAGGGGGATCATCCCCCTGGTGGGGTCCAGGGGCAACGCCCCTGGTGGGGTCCAGGGGCAACGCCCCTGGTGGAACCCTGGAATGGCCGGGAAAAATACGCCGCACCACAATATAAAAGACGGGCACCAAAAACACCGCCAACACGGTCGCCGAGATCATGCCGCCGATCACCCCCGTACCGATGGCATGGCGGCTCTCGGCTCCGGCTCCTGTCGAAACGGCCAGCGGTGTCACCCCAGCAATAAACGCGATGGAGGTCATCAGGATAGGCCGAAACCGCAACCGGCAGGCTCCCAGGGTGGCTTCGATCAACCCCTTGCCCTCTTCTTGCAATTTTTCGGCAAATTCGACGATCAGGATGGCATTTTTGGAAGAGAGGCCAATAATGGCGATCAAACCCACCTTGAAATAGACATCGTTGGGCAGACCGCGCCAGCCAATGGCGACCGCGACGCCAAACACCCCCAGCGGCACCACCAGCATCACCGCAAAGGGGATCGACCAGCTTTCAAACATGGCGGCCAGCACCAGAAAGACCACCAGGAGCGAAATGCCATACAAGAAAGGAGCCTGTGCGCCAGATTGCCGTTCCTCGTAGGAGGTGGCCGACCATTCAAAACCGAGCCCCGGTGGCAACTGGCGCGCCATCTCTTCCATCGCCAGCATGGCCTCGCCGGTGCTGTGCCCAGGGGCGGGTGCGCCGGCGATTTTCATGGAGGGCAAGCCGTTGTAGCGGTCCAGTTTGGGCGCGCCGACCACCCAGCTCGGCGTGGCCAACTCGGACAGCGTCACCATGGTCCCTTTGTTGTTGCGAACGGGCAGCCGCATAATATCTTCGAGGCTGCGGCGGGTATCGGCCTCGGCCTGCATCTGGACGCGCAGGATGCGTCCCTGGCGGACAAAGTCGTTGATATAGGCCACGCCCAACACCGATTGCAGGGTATCATTCAGATCGGCGATGGCGACACCCAGGGTTTCGGTTTTGATCCGGTCAATGTCGAGAAAAAACTGGGGAGCGGCCTCCTGGCCTTCCGGGCGCACCCCGACCAGTCGTTTGTCCTGCATGGCCAGGCCCAGCAGCATATTGCGGGCATCCAGGAGTTTGGTGCGTCCCAGCCCGCCGCGATCTTGCAGGCGGAGGTCAAAACCACCCGTCGCCGCCAGTTCGGGAATCGGCGGGGGATTGATGGCAAAGGCCATCGCCTGTTTGATGGCGAAAAAGGTCATGTTGGCCTTGCGCACCAGCATGGGAGCACTGCTGTCGTGCCCTGGCCGGAGGTTCCAGTTTTTGAGACGGACAAAGGCCAGGGCGGCATTCTGGCCGCGCCCGAAAAAGGAAAAACCGGCCACACCGATGACATGCTCCACCTCCGGTTGCTGGAGATAATAGTGCTCGATATCCGTCAGCACTGCCAACGTGCGCTCATTGGTCGCGCCCGGCGGCAGTTGAATCATGTTGAGAAAATAGCCCTGATCCTCCTCCGGCAAAAAGCTGCCCGGCAACTGGGTGAAAATCCAGCCCGTGGCGGTAAAGATCGCAATATAGACGAGCAGATAGCGCAGGGTCCGGTGGACCACATGGCCCGCCCAGGAGACATAGCCGCGCGTGGTAGCCCCGAAAAAGCGGTTGAACCAGCCAAAAAAGCCGGTCACGGGGAGAATTTCATGCCCCCGCTCATTGTGCAGCAGACTGGCACACAAGGCCGGGGTCAGCGTCAGGGCCATCAGGGCGGAAAAGAGAATGGTGAGAATCAGGGTAACGGCAAACTGGCGATAGATGGCCCCGGTGGAACCGCTGAAAAAGGCCATGGGGACAAACACCGCCGAGAGCACCAGGGTGATGGCAATGATGGGGGTGACAATCTGGCCCATCGCCTTGTGGGTGGCCGCCCGTGCGGGCAGCTTTTCCGAGGTCATGATGCGCTCGACATTTTCCACCACCACGATGGCATCGTCCACCACAATGCCGATGGCCAGCACCATGGCAAACAGCGTCAGGACGTTGATTGAATAGCCGAAGACATAAAGGCCCAGCATCCCACCCACCAGGGCCACCGGGACGACAATGATGGGAATCAAGGTGGCGCGCAGGTTGCCCAGGAAGAGATACATGACCAGAAAGACCAGAACCACGGCCTCCACCAGGGTCTTGACCACCTCATGGATGGAAATTTTGACAAACTGGGAGGTATCGTAAGGAACCGTCCAGGAGATGCCTGGGGGAAAAAACTGGGCCAATGCCGTCATTTTGGCCGAGACCGCCTGGACGGTATCGATGGCGTTGGCCCCCGGCGACAGCCGAATGGCGACGGCGGCGGTGGGTTGACCGTCGAGACGGGCCGAGACCGAATAATCCTGCGCCCCCAGTTCCACCCGCGCCACATCGCGGACGCGGAGGGTCGAACCGTCCGGGTTGGTGCGCACGATAATGCTGCCGAACTCTTCCGGCGAGGCGAGGCGGCTTTTGGTCACAATCACCGCGTTCAATTCCTGGCCGGGGGCGGCGGGCAACTGGCCCAGCTCGCCAGCGGCGATTTGCATGTTTTGCGCCCGCACGGCGCGCGCCACATCGGCGGGGGAGAGTTGATAGCCCTGCAATTTATCGGGTTTCAACCACAGGCGCATGGAATATTCGGTGCCGAACAGCAAAGCCTCGCCCACGCCCGGCACCCGACGGATCGGCTCCAGCACACTGGCGGCGGCATAGCTGCCCAATTCGATAAAATCTTTGCTCTTGTCGGGCGAAAAGAGGGCGACAAACATGACATAGTTGCGCGCCGTCTTGTTGACCGTCACGCCCAGCCGTCGCACATCGTCCGGCAGACGGGCCTCGACCCGTTTGATGCGGTTTTGCGCCTCCACCGAGGCATAGTTGAGGTCGGTCCCGGCGGTAAAGGTGAGGGTCACGGTGCCGGTGCCGATTTGCGAGGCGGACTCCATGTAGAGCAGATTTTCGATGCCGTTCATCTCCTGCTCGATCAGGGCCACGGCGGTCTCTTCCACCACCTGGGCCGCCGCGCCGGGATAATTGACAATAATGTCAATGGCGGGCGGAGCCACCGAGGGATATTGGGCCACCGGCAGCTTGTTGAAGGCCAAGGCCCCGCCGAGGAGGATGACCAGGGCGATGACCCAGGCAAAGACCGGGCGGTCGATAAAAAAGCGGGCAAACATGGTTCAACCCCCTTTCTGGGTGGTGGGCGCGGTGGCCGGGGCGGTCGGCGCGGCGGGCACAGGCGTGGGCTGCCACGGCACGGGTTTGACCACCGTACCGGGACGGGCCTTTTGCAGACCGTTGACGATTACCTGTTCGCCCCCGTGCAGTCCGTCGGTGATGATAAAGTCACCCCCGGCCATGCCATCGGTCACGACGGGTTGGGGCGCAACCAAGCCCTCGGGGTTGACGAGCAGCACAAACTGGCCCTGCGATCCGCCTTGCACCGCCCGTTGCGGCACCCGGATGGCCTTGTCGGTCACGGCGGAGGGAAAGCGGACGCGCACAAACATGCCCGGCAACAAGGTTCGCTCTGGATTGGGAAACTGGGCCCGCAGGGAGATGGCACCCGTGGAGGGATCGACCGCCAGGTCCGAAAAAAGAATTTCCCCCGGCAACGGATAGACGCTGCCATCTTCGAGCAGCAGTTCCACCTTGGCCGAATCGGCGTGTTGGAGCTTGCCGGATTTGACGGCGGCCCGCAGGCGCAACAGTTCGCTGCCCGGCTGGGTAAAGTTGGCGTAAATGGGATCAAGTTGCTCGATGGTGGCCAGATGGGTGGCATCGCCCCGACCGACCAGGGCCCCCTCGGTCACCAAGGCCCGCCCAACCCGGCCGGAGATGGCGGCGGGCACCTTGGTATTTTCCATATCGAGTTCGGCGCGGGACAATACCGCCTGCACCTGTTTGAGCTTGGCCAAGGCCGCATCGAACTCCTGGCGACTGACCGCCTTGATGGCCAGGAGCGGTTTGTAGCGATTCACCACCAGGCGGGCCGCCTCCACATCGGCGGCGGCGGCATCGCGGGCCGCCTTGTAGGTGCGCGCATCAATCTGGAACAGGGTGGTACCGGCTTTGACATCGGACCCTTCGGTGAACAGGCGTTTTTCGACAATGCCTTCCACCCGCGCCCGCACCTCGGCGGTGCGCTTGGCTTGCAGGCGACCGGGCAAATCCTGGGTGAGTGTCACCGTGCCGGGGTGGACGACGATGACATCGACTTCCGGGGGAGGCATGGCACCGCCGGGGGCGTCGGCAGCGGCAGGTCCAGCGACAGCCAGCAGCAGCAGGAGCAGTATGGCGGGAAAGGAGAGCGTGTGCATGGGGGAGATCCTTGTCATTCGATGTTTCAATGGTGTGTTACTTGCCAGGGATTTGATCATTGTTTCGGCGTTGCCCCTGTACCCCACCGGGGGAATAATCCCCCCGGTCCCCTTGATAATGATTAAAAAAAAAGGGTGGGGGGGGCTGGGGGGGCGGTTCTCCGCCCCCCCCAGAAAAGGGAACCGACACCCCCGCAGGCGGGGCTTCGCCCCGAACCCCACCAGGGGCTTTGCCCCTGGACCCCACCCTACCCTATGCACACATCTTTTTGGATGCGAGTTTCCAGCCTTCCAGGAGCAGCTCGAATTTTATCAGACCTCG
>JADFYM010000300.1 GCA_015233035.1 Magnetococcales bacterium | reverse complement strand
CGATGACGGCATTCAATTCAGCCCTGGGACTTGCGGTGCATGCATCGTCACCCACTTATGACATGCTCTACAGCGGTGAGTGGGTTCACCCATCCGGATAATTGGCAAGCAACCGGATAGGCAAGGTCGGTTTTTCCTGGGGGTGGGTCATGATTGTTCCTCCCGGTGACCGAGTAATGTGGCGAGAAACGCCACATCAAGGTGCAGTGTGACAGTTAGTCAAAAAAAAGGCAAAAGAAACAGGAATTGACCCCATTTTCTTGCCACAGTGGGGCACTCTTCCGATCGGCTGGTGACCAGTCCCGGTGCACCCCTGGAGCGTGGAATTTTTGGTCCGCTTGCGGAAGGGTGTGACATCGTCTGCTTGATGGTGCATGATTGGCCGCGTGTCCAACCCCAACAACGGGGACGTTGCGTTCAACCTTTGCTCTTTGGCCTCTCATGCTACCAACCCATTCCCAAGCCCTCATCCTGCTGCAACGTGGTTTGTTCAACGGTCTCTCCCGGTTTGCCCAACTGGAGGATCGATTGAGCGCGTTGGAGACGGCGGAGGCGCAGTTTATCGCCTTTTCGGTCTTTGCCGAGGCCTTTCTGGCCATTCGGACCCTGCCGCAGGCGGCGGATATTTGGCCGGAAGGGACCATTCCGCTGGAGGCCCGGCGACGCCATGGCCTGCCGGAACGCATCCCGGGGGCAGACGGCATCTGGCGCACCCTTTCCGGCGAGATTCACCCTTATCAATTGCTCTTTCGCCCGGGTCGTCCCCCTTTGGGGCGCAAAGAGGTGACCTCCTTTCTGGAATTGGCCGATCGGGTGCCGCAACCTTTGCTGTTGACCAACTGCACCGTGCTGCCACCTCCGTTGCGTACCCACACCGGCTTCCATGCGGTGCTGGGCAACGATCTGGACCGTTTGACCAGTCGGGATTTTAATGCCATGCGCCGTTGGTTGCAGGGGGGTGGCCTGATGCCGGACCGTCTGCCCCCGTTGCCACACCAGGCGCGGTATGTGGCGGGTTTGCAGGCGATGCAGGAGCGGGAGGATCGGCTCCTGGCTGTGGTGGCTCCTGGCATCGGGGCGGAATTGCTCGCCCTTAAATGGACCGAAGGGGTGGGCGGTGGGCGCACGGTGTTGGTGGTTTCGCCGTCGGCGGCCCATCTGCGGGAGATCCTGCTGCTGTGGCGGCGGCATGTGGTCTGGTCCACTCTGGCCGCGCTGTGGGTCAGTGTCGATGGTTCCAGCGGACAGGATGCCGCCGTGGTGCGGCAGGCCGATTGGGATGTGCCGTTGGTGGGGGACAGCGAGGCGGTGCGCCGGTTTCTGGCCTGGCGGTTTCAGGGGGTGCGGGTTCTGCTGACCACCTATGGCTCGGTGCGTATCATTGCCCGGGCCATGGTCGGTTTTGCCCCGTTGGACCAGGGTATTTTTCTGGAAAGCCAGGAAACTTTGGCCGATCCATTTGTCCTGGACGATACCAATCTGCCTGTGCGCAAACGGTTGTTCCTGACGGCCACCACCCGCCATGCCCAGACGGCCAGTCGGGATCCGGACGGAGATCCCAAGCCGCTGTGGAACCTGGCCGGGGATCCCCGTTACGGGCCGACGCTGCCGCTGGCACCGTTGCCGGAGGCGGTGGCCGAGGGGGTGCTGCGTCCCTGGCAACTGTGCATCGCCGTCATTCCCTCGGTGGTTGATATCCGCACGGAGGAGGGGCGGCGGCAGGCCTGCGCCCAGGCCTTGCGCCTGGCATTGACCCGGACGGATGCCCCGCATATTCAGGCCTATCATGGCACAACACAGGAGGCCAAGGCCTTTGCCGATGCCGATCTGGTGGCGTTGTGGGAGACATTTTCCCCTGCCGTCGACCAGGAACCGGCCCATCCCGAGGTCGACCCGGCGCACTATATGCGGCTGCACCTGGAAGGAACCGCCACCGCCGCCGAACGGGAAGCACTGTTGCACCGCTTTGTCCAGGCCGAGCGGGCCATGCTCAACACGGCCCGTTGTCTGACCGATGGAGTGGCTCCGCCCCCCGCCGACCTGCTGTTGTTTGCGCCCGGACCCAAAAAGGTCAAATGGGATGTGGTCCGGGCCATGGAAGCCATCCTGACCAGGGCGTCCTCGGCTGCCCCGCTGCCAACCGAGACGCGCCGCGCGCCGCATGGTCTGCTCTGCATCCCCTTGATTTTGTCCGCCCAGGAAACGGCTCTGCCCGCTTTGCTGGAGAAAAGTTTGGCCACGGCCGATGCGTTGTGGGAGGTGGTACAGGTGCTGCGTGAACTGGATCCCACCCTGGATGAGCAGATTGGCCAGGCCGGAGAGGAGTACGGGCGGAGCGGATCCTGGCCCAGTGGCGCGGTTGTGGGGAATCCGCTGGCAGAACGGTTTAAAATCATATGGCCTGCCGATTTGCCTGCCGCGTGGGCGGATCCCCTCTGGTCTGCCTTTCTGGAGCGGCTCAGTTCGGTCTGGGATCGGCGTTTCGGGCAATGGCAGCGCGTGGAGGGAGAGCGGGAGGCGGTGGTGCAGGAGTGGGTGGAACAGCAACGGCGTGCCCAGCGCAAGGGGAGTCTGCGTCCCGACCGGGCGCAGCGTCTGGCCGCAGCCGGTTTTGTCTGGGATCCGAAAAAGGCGGCGTGGGAGGCCCAGTTTGCCGCATTGCAACGCTATCGGCAGCGGTATGGCCATGTCCAGGTGCCGCCGCATTGGCCGGAGGATCCGGTGTTGGCCGATTGGGTGCAACAGCAGCGACGTGCCCGTTCGGCCCAGACGGAATCCGCTCGCCTGGATGCGGAGGCGTTGGCCCGCCTGGACAGTGTCGGTTTTGTCTGGGATCCAGAACAGGTGGCCTGGGATGCCGCGTTTGCGCTGTTTCAGGCCTTTCAGCAGCAGCATGGGCATGGTCTGGTGCCCGAGCAGTGGCCACCGCAGCCCGCCTTGGCGGAATGGGCCAAACAGCAACGGGTGGCACTGGCCAAAGGTACCTTGGCCGCGCAACGGGTCGAACGCTTGAATGCTCTGGGCTTTTGCTGGGATCTGGATCAGGCGCGCTGGGAAGAACAATTTGCCACCTTTCTGCAATTCAAGCAACAAAATGACCATGGCAGGATACCGGAGGTCTGGCCGGAAAATCCCTCGCTGGCTTTTTGGGCCAAAGAGCAGCGCAAGGATCGGTTGCGGGGCAAATTGCCGGTTGATCGCCAGGTTTTGCTGGATGAACTGGGTTTTTGTTGGGATCTGGAGGCCGCCTATTGGGAGGCGCAATGTGCGGATCTGATTCGGTTTCAGACGGAGCAGGGGCATTGTCTGGTGCCTCCTTCCTGGCCAGCGGATCCCCTGCTGGCCGACTGGGTGGGCAAACAACGGCGGGACTGGCGGGCGGGTCGTCTGTCGGCGGAGCGGTTGGCCCGGTTGGAGGCGTTGGGTTTTGTCTGGGATCCGGAAGAAAAGGCGTGGCAAGAGCAATGGGCTGCGTTGCAGGCATTTTACGCAGTACACGGCCATTGTCATGTCCCGGATACCGTGGCCCCGCTGGCCGAATGGGTGCGTCAGCAACGCCGCGCCGGTCTGGGTCAGACCTTGAGCGCGGAACGGCGGGCCTGTCTGGATGCTCTGGCCTTCATCTGGGATGGCCACGAAGCGGAATGGGATGCCATGGTGGTGGCGTTGCAACAGTTTCGGGCGGAACGCAACCACTGCATCATTCCGACGCAATTCCCGGAAAATCCTGCCCTGGCGCGCTGGGTGAGCGGGGTGCGGCGGGCCTATGCCAGTGGCACCCTGTCGGCGGACAAGGTGCAAAGGCTTTCGGCATTGGGTTTTGTCTGGGATGCCAAGGCCATTCTGTGGGAGGAAATGTTTGCTGCCATGGCCGAATTTCGGCGTCAATATGGCAATTGTCTGGTTCCTGAGACCTATGCGGACAACAATCAGTTGGCCTGGTGGGTGGTGGCCCAGCGCAAGGCCTACAAGACAGGTCAACTGGAGCCGGAACGGGTGGAGCGTCTCAATGCACTGGGTTTTTTCTGGGATCCGTTGGAGGCGCAGTGGTATGAAATGTTTTTGTTGCTGGTCCATTACCAGGAGCAGTTTGGTCGTTGTGTCATTACCCGTGGCACCGGCGATCCCCGTTTATCGCCCTGGGTGGCGACCCAACGGCAGGCGCGTCTGCACGGTCATTTGAGTCCGGTGCGCATCGAACGGTTGGACGCGCTGGGTTTTGTGTGGGACCAGAAAGAGGTGGTGCTGGAAGAGATGCTGGCGGAGTTGGCCGCGTTTCAGCAGGCCCATGGCCATTGCAATGTCCCGGTGCCCTGGGCGAACAATCCGGCGTTGGGGTTGTGGGTGCAGTTTCAGCGGCAGGAATACAAAAAAGGGCGGTTGGATCCCCGGCGGATTCAACGGTTGGAGGCATTGGGTTTTGTCTGGGAGTGATCATCCTGTTGCACACATCGGCCTTGATCATCATTTCGTCCACGAACTCTCCTGGATGCCCGCCTTCGCGGGCATGACGGGAATGGGTATGACACGAAATTCGCTCGTCGTTCCCGCGAAGGCGGGAATCCAGGGTTCTGACTGGAATGGCCGAAACGATGATCAAGGCCCACACATCATTTATGCTGACAAAGAATCCGAAGCATATTGTGCAGTTATAGGGGTCCAGGGGGATTATCCCCCTGGTGGGGTCCCTACCCTATGCACACATCTTTTGCAGGGGTCCGGGGACCGTCACGGTCCCCGGTGGGGGTTTGGGGGCTTCGCCCCATATGCGCTAACATAGCCGTCTGTCCGCAGTTTTTATAATATTATTGCG
>JADFYM010000002.1 GCA_015233035.1 Magnetococcales bacterium | reverse complement strand
AGGGAAAAAATCACGTCGTTCATCGCGTATTTTAACAAGGCGATGTCGAAACCGTTCCGTTGGACCTACCAGGGCAAACCCCTTGCGGTCTGAAGGAGGGTTCCGAATTTCCGCTGTGCACCACTACCCTTGCAGCCGTCGCACTCCAGCACGGTTTCCCCTTGCCGGATCTGCGCCAGACGTTGATCCAACACGGCGACAAGATGATCATCAATCCCCAGATAACCCGCCTGGGCGAAGGCGATGTGGGGATATTGGGTGCGCAAACGGGCCACCTGCCGGGTGATGCGTTTGATCAGGCAGCCCGTAAACAAAAAATAAGGCAATACAATAATCTGCATCATGCCCAGGCGGACCATACGCTGCACCATCCCTTCCAGCCTGGGTTCGGTGATGCTGGTAAAGGCATAATCGACCAGGGTGTGCCCGGTCGTCTCGAAAATCCAGCGGGCCATGCGGGCCACGTCGGCGTTGGCCGCCCTGTCTGACGAACCTCGACTCAACAAAAGAACGCCCGTATTGTGGGGATCGGGTAGGTCCAAAGTGACCAGGGCACCGTGCAACCGCTTGCGCAACAGCTCCAGGATGGGTTCCTGACCCCCCAGGTGGCGGCCATGGCAAAATTCCACGTTGGGCATGGCCGCCTGGGCTTGGCGAATGGCCTCCGGGATGTCTGTCTTGACATGACCGGCGGCATTGAGGATCAGTGGCAGGGCGATGACCCGGTCGGATCCCGCCGCCGCCTGGCGCAGCCCCTCGGCCAGCAGCGGTTCGACCAACTCGATAAAACAAACCTCGACGCGCTCCTGGGGATGCCGACTCTGCCAATAGGCGGCCAACGCCTTGACCTCCTGATTGCCGTCGTCATCGCGTGAGCCGTGACCAATCAACAGGATGGTTTCCCGTCGGGGCTGTTTCATCGTCTGTGTTTGCGGGTCGAGATGATGAGATTTTTGACGCACAAGACCAGGTCATTGGTCAATTGCCGGCCTGTCTGATAGCGTTGGGAGGCCTCTTTTTGTAACGCCTTGCTCACAATGGTCCGCAGGCAGGCGGGTAACGCCGGGCGGGCGATCAATAAATCTTCCGGTGGCTCGCGGCTGATCTGGATCAACAAGGTTTCCATCTCGCGGGCTGGAAAAGGCAAACAACCGGTCAGCAATTGATAAAACACCACCCCCAGGGAAAACAGATCAGAGCGACCATCGACCGGTTTGCCCAATAATTGTTCGGGGGACATATAGTAGGGGGTTCCGGCCACCCGGCGGGTTTTGGCCGCCGGATCGGTATCGTCGGGGGTCATGGCCTGGGCAATGCCAAAATCCACCACTTTGACCTGGTTGGTGGCGGGGTCAAAGAAAATATTGGCGGGCTTGATGTCGCGGTGTACCACCTGATTTTTATGGGCATAATCCAATGCCATGGCCACCTGGGCCACCAGCAGGATGACGCACGGCACCGGCAGCAGGGGGTTGTCCTGGGTGGCGACCGTGTGGCGTTCCAGTGGGTAGCCGGTCAGTCGTTCCATGACGATATAGGCCCGTTCGGACGCTTCGCCCTGGTCCAGAATGCGGACAATCTGGGGATGGTTCAATCGGGCCGCCAAGGTGGCCCCGTGCAGGAAACGTTGTCTGGCCGCAGCGGACTGGTCTGCCACACCCGGTCGGGGCTGGGAAAAAATTTTCAGGGCGACTTCCTGGTCCGTGCGCTGATCCCGTGCCAGATAGACGGTGCTCATGGCCCCCTTGCCCAGGCGTCGTTCCAGTTGGTAGTGCCCGAGGGTGGGGCGGGGTCGCTCGGTTGCACCGGGCGCGGGTGCCGGACTGGGTGGCCTGCTTTTTTTGTTGACGAACAACAGTCCATGACCGATCATCAAAAAACAGAGGGGTCCCACCACGGGCAACCAGAAGGCATAGATGGCCATGAAGAGGGCGTCGATCAACAGAATCACGCCGCCCAACAGAGAGGAGGTGGTCATCGCCGTGCGGTGCGACAGGCTCGGCAGGAGGCGGAGCAGGATCAACAACAGCCCCCCATACAAACCCCATTTCAGAGGCAGGGACAGCAGATAGCGGGTATGTGCATGGCCTGCACCATGCAGATAATTATACAAGGGAATCGCCATTTCATAGGCCCCCTGTTCCAGGTGCTGCATGACGGTCGTTTGGTCGACCAGCAAAAACAGTATCCAGAGCACCGTGCTGCCAAACTCGTGACGGCGTACCATTGGCAGGAGTCGACCGACCATCAGAAAGCGACCATCAGCAGATGTGGTCCATGGAAACACCGCGATAGTGGCCTGGGGAGCTTCTGAGGTGTGTTGTTCATGGCAAGGCAGATCTCCAATGGGGGGGCATGTCGTTAGGTGGGGCGAGCAAAAATTAAGCCACATATTACAAGAACGTATCCATACAGCAAAGGATCTTCTTATGCGCACATTCTGGTTGTTGTTTCTCTTTATCGGTTGCGTTTCTGGTCCGTTCGGTTGGCGTGTGGTCCATGCGGAGGGAGAAGCCGCAACGGTGGTGCAGCCTGAAAAAGTTGCGCCAGAGAATGCCCTGCTGTCGTCGGCGGAAAAGGGGGATGCCCAGGCACAGAATGCCTTGGCGCGCTCATACGAAAAAGGGGATGGCGTTGCCCAGGATGATGGAATGGCGGCCATTTGGTTTCGCCGGGCAGCGGAACAGGGTTTGGCCGAGGCGCAGGTTCAGTTGGGCATGATGTATCGTGGGGGCAAGGGCGTGCCCCGGAATGACCGCGAGGCGGCCATGTGGTTGCGCAAGGCGGCGGAGCAGGGGGTTGCCAGTGCGCAAAGCCATTTGGGATTTTTGTATCGCAGTGGTCGGGGGGTGGTCCGGGACGACAAGGCGGCGGTGGAATGGTTTCGTCGGGCCGCCGAGCAGGGAGACAGCACGGCCCAGCACAACCTGGGTGCGCTGTATGCCAACGGGGAGGGTGTCCCGCAAGAATATGTGCAAGCCTACCTGTGGCTCAATCTGGCGGCCGTCCATGGCAACGAGATTGCCCAGTACAACCTGGATTCCCTGGAAAAACAGATGACCACCTCCCAGGTGGCGCGTGCGCAACAACTGGCCCGCGAGTGGACGGAAAAACATCCGGGTAAATAGATGGGTGTGTTCCTGGGATTGTGGGTGAGACGCCCGCATTCCCAGGGAAAAGCCCACTCCTGCCGGCTCCCATTTGCAATGCGATTATCCTGGTATACTGTACACGGTCATAAGCGACACTTCCTGTTCCGTCATTCCCGCGAAAGCGGGAATCCATTTGGCCGGTTGGACCTCCTGGATTCCCGCCTGCGCGGGAATGACGATGCGAGCGTGTGCGCTGCCTGCAAGAAACCGTTTCCTGGATTCCCGCCTGCGCGGGAATGACGATACTCGTCTTTTGTGACCGTGCGCAGTATAGTACCGGATGTTCTGCTTGCTGCACGGAAACCATTATGTTACCGTGAACGCAGCTCGTTTATCCGGGCGACATCAACATGAGGGCTGGTTCAACTGCATACAGGAGCAAAAGCATGGCTGTCATCACTTTGAAAGGCAACACCATCCACACCTGCGGCGAACTGCCCAAGGTGGGCGAGGCCGGACCGGATTTCAACCTCACCAAAACCGATCTGACGGATGTCTCCCTGGGGGATCTGGCTGGCAAACGGCTGGTCTTGAATATTTTTCCCAGCATTGATACGCCGGTTTGTGCCGCCTCTGTGCGTTATTTCAATCAGGATGCCGCGCAACGCCCCGACACCACCGTGTTGTGCATCTCCCTGGATCTTCCCTTTGCCCACAAGCGGTTTTGCGGGGCAGAGGGTTTGAACAATGTCCTGTCGGTTTCCGAACTGCGGCAAAGAGGCTTTGGGGAGGCCTACGGCGTGCGCATCGTGGATGGCCCCTTGGCGGGTCTTTTGGCGCGGGCGGTGGTTGTGTTGGATGGTTCCGGGCGGGTCATTCATGCCCAACTGGTGCCGGAAATCGCCCAGGAGCCGGATTATGAGGCCGTTCTGCGGGTATTGGCATAAAAGTCAGGCAGGATGGCGGGCTTATGCCCGCCTGCCCTGCGGCTTTTTCCGTAACACCTGTCTGACCAGCAGGGGCAGCGCAGCGAGCAGTAAAAAAGTACACAACAACTCAACGGAAAGTATATCGGCGGGCTGCTGAATCCGGGCGAGTTGGGTGCCCGCCTGCACATAGATCAAGGTGGGGAGCAGCAGGCCCAGTTGGCTCACCCAATAGAAGGTGCGGGTCGGCATCGTGGTCAAGCCCATCAGCCAATTGACCAAAAAAGAGGGAAAGAGAGGCAACAGGCGCACGGTCAGCAGGTAACAGATCCCCCCTTCGGCCAAGCCCCGGTTGATGCGGCCCAGGTGGTCGCCGAAACGGTTTTGCACGGCATCACGCAGCAGATAACGCGCCAGCAAAAAGGCCAAGGTCGCGCCCAGGCTGGCGGCAAACGAGACCAGCACGGTGCCCAGGCCCCAACCAAACAAGGCTCCTCCCGCCAACATTAAAAAAGTATGGCCGGGGATCGACAAGGCCGTGATACCCACATAGAGCGCGAAAAACAGCGACGCAACCTGCCAGGGCGATGCCGCCCGCAACGCTTCCAGGGTGCGATAACTGGCTTTCAGTCCCTCCAGGGTCAGATACTGTGCCCAATCCCCATAAAAAAAAAGGACGATGCCGACCGCCACCAACAGCAGGAGTGGGCGAATGGCCAGTGGGAGGGGGAGCACAGGGTCAGAGGATCGCAACATTTTCCTGCTGCAACAAGCGGCGCAAGGCAATCAGTGGCAAACCGATCAGGGCCGTGGGATCTTCGCCTGCCATGCGTTCAAACAGCACGATGCCCAACCCCTCGGACTTGAAACTGTCCGCACAATCATACGGCCTTTCCCGCCGCAGGTAGCCTTCGATCAATGCATCGTTCAGGAGACGAAAGGTGACGTGATAGGGGACCATCGTGCCATGGCACCGTCCCGACGCGCTGTGATACAGACAGAGCGCGGTCAAAAAATGGACTGTTTGCCCGGAGACTTGCCGCAATTGTGCCACGGCTCCCGCATGGTTGCCCGGCTTGCCCAGAATATGGGTCTGGCCGGTGGTTGGATCTTCCAGCACGGCCACCTGATCGGCCCCGATGACCAGGGCGGCGGGAAAATCAACCGCCACGGCGCGCGCCTTGGCCTCCGCCAGGCGACTGGCCATGGTGGCGGGGGGTTCATCGGGTCGTCTGGCCTCATCCACCTCGGGACGGGCCGTCTGATAGGCGAGACCCAGGCGGTCCAGCAACTGTCTCCGATAGGGTGAGGTGGAGGCCAATACCAGCCAGGGTTTCATGGGGCAAATTGATAGTAGACGACTTCTGAAGTCAGTTGATCTATCCAACCCATGGGAGCCTGGGTGGCGTCCACATAAAACTCACGCACCTCGCCGGGACGCAACGATTTGACCTTGTCGCCCAACAAGCCGCCCGCCACGACCAGCGGATTGACGGCCCGGCGGGCCAGGGCGGTCGCCTTGCTGTCCAGAAAGAGAATATCCAGGCGGGCATTGTCCACGGTCCGGTCGCCGTGGTGGCTCAGGCGCACCTGAATGCGGGGCAGGTTGGGCAGGGTATTGTCCACCTGGATTGAATCCACGATCAGGAGCCCATCGTCAAAGGCGGGCGATTTGCCCCGCTCGACCCGAATCCCATTTTTGACCTTGGCCTGGGTGGCCGCCGCCGTTTGGGCCAATTTTTCGGTGGCCACGCCCCAATCTTTTTGCGGGTCGAACGGAATGGGGGGCAGGTCCGGGATGACGTTGGTGAACCATGTCCCTTTGGGCTTGCCATCCGGCGTGGTTTCTGCCTCACCCGAGTGGCCAAACATGGCTCGATAACCGAACCAGAGGATGAGAATGCCCACCAACGCGGCCCCGCCGATCATGAGCACACGCTTGTTTTTGATCGCCTCAAGCATCATCTTTCTCCGAACAGGAATCCCGCACAATCCGACTGCTCAACGGTCCGCTCTGACCATGATATTTGGCCCCGCGTTTTTCGCCATAGGGTTTGCTGGTGGGGGAGGAGAGCAGCTCAAATGAGATGGCACCGATGCGCATCCCCGGTTTGAGGGCCAACGGCAGACGCCCCGCATTAAAAAATTCAAAGGTAATGTTGCCGTTCCAACCCGGATCGACCGAATGGGCCGTGATATGGACCATCAAGCCTACCCGGGCCAGGCTGCTCCGCCCATCCAGCCAACCGACAATATGGTTGGCCAGTTTGATCCGTTCCAGCGTCATCCCCAGGGCAAATTCGCCCGGATGGAGGAAAAAACGCTCCTCGTCACCGATTTCGACCGTCTTCATGATCTTCTCGGACATCATATAATGCCCGGTGCTGGCCGAGAGATCCAGGAAAGGTGTTTGGCACGGTTGAAAGGTCTGGAAGAGATGCCCCAGCCGTACATCGACCGAAAAAGAGCCAAACCCCTCGGCACTGGGCATGGGATCAATCTCAATGTCGCCCATTGCCATTCTTTGCAAAACATCCGTATCCGACAGTCTCATCTCAACCACCCCGTTTGCGTTGCTTTTGAATGCCGGGAAAAATGGCATTAAAATCCCGGAAGAGATCCTTGTAATGGTCTGGATCCCGATAGGCCTTTTTGACATAATTGTCCGGGATTGCTGCCAGTTCCTCGACATCCGTCCAGCCGTTGGTCAGGGGATGGGCATAATAGGGCCATTGCTCCGGGACATCACGCACCAGGATAATGTGGATTGGTTTTTGGAGACGCATGGCGGTATAGACCCGGTGCATCCCATCGTTGATCAGGGGAATCAGCCGTCCATCGGGTTCCCGCGACATTTCCACCACGGGTGGCGTCAGGGGAATGGGGCCTTCCTCCTCGCCGTCCTGCTCGGCCTGCACCCAAAACAGCAGACCGCCTTCCAGGGCAAAAATATCATGACCCTGGTGCAGAAAGGCGGTATACAACGCCTGCAACCGTTGATGGTCGGCGGTCAGGACATAATTTTGCGCCGGATAGAGGGTGCAAGGGTCGACCTGGCGCACCAGTTCCAACTGGGCCTGGGCATAGACCAAGGGTTGGCCATAACCGCGCAGACGGGTCTGCCGGAACTGTTCCAGCAGGAGCGGTGCAGGGATGGTTTCAATCCGGGTGATGGGGGGCAGGAGACGATCAGGCATGGTCGGCGCGTTGCTCCAAAAGGGTGTAGAGATGATCCACCTGCACTTGGCCAATATCGGCCACGGTCAGGTCAGGGGGGGGCGACCGACCATTCAGGGTTTGAATGGTATCCGCCAGTTCCTGCTGCGGGCGATGTAGCACCCATACCGTTTTTATGCCCAATTGTCGAGGGGGAGCGATATCCATCTGATAGGTATCCCCGATCATGATGGCCTGGGCCGGGGGGATGCCCAGATGGGCCAAGGCAATGCGGTACAGAGACAGGCTCGGTTTGGCACAACCGAGTTGGAAGGATAAAAAGCTGGGTCGGGTTTGGCTCTCGACGGGAAAGAGACGGGCAAACCCGGCATGAAAAGGTGCCCAGATATTGGAGATGAAGCCAAAGGGTATCTGGTTCTCTTGCAGGGTCTGCAAAAATTCTGCGGCTCCCGGCAGTATATAAGCCTCTTCGTGTTGTGCCTGCCAGAGGGTTTGGCTCACCTGTCGCGTCAACTCCGGGGGGGTGCCGAATTGGGTCTGGATGGCGTCGGCCAGTTGGTCGGCGTGGAAAAAACAGGTGCGAAACAGCAGATCGGTCAAAGCGGTCTTGGTGGTCGCTGGCAGGTGCAGTGCCTCCAGCAATCGCCGGGCCGGGCCGACCGGGGGACCGCCGATCAAGGTGAAGCCGATATCCAAAAAGACAAACATGTTGACTCTTTTGTTGGTCTTGAATGATTTGTTTGGCCCTTTCCGGGAGCGGTGCATCGCCTCGCCAGAAAAGACCACCAGAATGGCTTTGCTCATCCGGCCATGTTTTCCAGACCCCCAATTTTTTATAATACGAGCAAGGGGGTCCGGGGGGGATTATCCCCCCCGGTGGGGTCCAGGGGCAAAGCCCCTGGTGGTTGTCACAATGGGCCTTGATCATCGTTTCGTCCACGAACTCTCCTGGATGCCCGCCTTCGCGGGCATGACGGGAATGGGTATGACACGAAATTCGCTTGTCATTCCCGCGAAGGCGGGAAACCAGGGTTCTGACTGGAATGGCCGACACGATGATCAAGGCCTCACAATGCGCGCAGCCACCAGGATGGGTCTCTTACCTTTTCTTGTTCGCTTTGTCACCCTTTTGCTCTTGTTTGTTCATCCTGCGGAACGACAGTGTATATTCTGTGATGCCGTCGCGACCCTTTTTCTGTAGATACACCCGGTCCGCACCAATTTTGGTGATTTCCCGCCCGTCCAGGTCATCTCCCACATGATAACTCTTGCGATTGATATTGGCGTAGGAACCGCTGCCTGGCGTTTGTCCCAGTCCTTCCAGCTTGTAGACCCAGGTCAAATCGATGCTCGCATTGACCACCTTGCGGGAGGTATCATAGGCAAAACGTTGGAACGGATCGCGCTTGTCCTTGGCAAACACCCATTTTTTCAACTCGTCCAACCGTTGGCCTGAAATAGGTTCCGCATTGTTTTGCGGGATCAGGGTGAAGGAGATGTTGTGCAAGGGCGGTGTCTTGGTGAGATCGTGGGGGTGTACCTGAATGTCATCCAGCAAAATATCCAACGATTCCAGTTCTGCGGTAAAACGGACAAAGGTGGGATAGTCGGCGATAAAATCCAGGCGGAACTTTAACAGGGTGCCCTCCTTGTCCGGGGTGAGTTTGCGAATAATCACCTCGTTGTTATGGGCAATTTCATTGATGCGGGCCATGAAGACGGGCAGATAGCGGATGCCCGCCGCCGCCGCTTCCTGTTCCTTTTTGCGGGCGGCTTCCACGGTTTTTTTCATTTCCGCATTGACCGTCTGGACCGTGCCAGACACGATTGCCAAATCACGCAGATAAACGCTCTTGCTGCTGTACAGGAGCGCGTATCCGGCGACCAACACGGAAAACAACATGTACAGGGTGGAAACAATCAATGGTTGGTGTCGCTGTACCCATGCATCCATGGTTTATTCTCCCTTCTTTCCGCTTAGAACATCTTCCAGTTGTTGATTGTGTCGGTCGGTATTGTCGTGTGTGGCACCTGGTTCGGTCGGTTTTTTGTCTGTGCCCTGTTTTTTGGATTCGATGCGCTTGTTTTTGTCATACAAGGCCCGCAGGGTAAAATGAATCTTGGGATCGCCACTGGGATTGTCGGCACTGTCCCCTTCAAACTCTGCGCCCCGAAAGATCACATCGCGAAAATCGCTCATGAACCATTCCTGGTCGTGCAGCAAGTGGTCGATATACTCTGCGATAATCTGCACATGGCCGTCTGTGGAGGGCAACACGTTGCCTTCGATGACCATGGTCTTGCCTTTGGTCTTGCTGCCTGCCACACTGCGGTCCTCTTCGGTGAGGTAGACATCGGACAACCAGATATGCTTGGTCATGTTGCTGGCCAGGGCCAAAAATTTTTCGGACCAGAATATTTTGGTTGTGTCGGTCGCGGCCCCCATTTTTTTGATGGCTGTTTCCTGGTGACGTATTTTCTTGATCAGTTCATTGTTTTCGGTGGTGGTTGCCAGATAGGCACTGGCCTGTGCCTGATATTTTTTGTTCAGGGTATCATATTCGGTATAGCCCCAATAGAGGATACCCGCCACCAGACAGGCAAAGAGCAGGGTGAATTGCTGATCTTTGGTCTGTTCTCCGGCCACGGAAAAGTCACTGGTCGCCGCTGGACCGATCTTCAGGCGGGCCAGGAGGGCGGCCAGTCCGCCCTGACCGGTCTCTTTTTTATCCCGCCGACTGCGACTGCCTGTGCCACGTCCCGAGCGTCGGCGGGTCTCTGCCGGGGAGGCTGGTTGCGCGTCGGCCCGCGCCACCGACCCCTGGATGCCCCGTGTGGCCAGTTCCTGACCCGATATGAAGCCTTTGTCTTCGGTAAAAAAGAAGCGTGTGCGACCAACCGTGAGCAGGCTGCTTTCGGCCCCTTTGAGGAGGTTGCAGGCCATGGGGTGTTCGGCCTCGGCAAACAGCTCCAACATGGGCTGTTGGCGTATCACCATGGGCACCCCTGAGTGTTGACTCAGCCATTCGGGCAGACCCAGCACCCGATCAATGGCACCATACAGTTCCAGGTGGCCGGGGACACCGGCCACCTTTTGGAAGGAAAAAAAGGCCAGAAACTCTTTGATATCATCGAGCAGACGGGTCAGGGGGGGTTGCAGGGCCTGAAACTGGAGGCTGCGGTTTTGCATGGCCACCATGCTGTCCATGCTGCCCGGTGCGATGGGTACCACCTCGGCGGCCAGGTCTCTTTGTGCCATGGCCTGGACGGCATCCTGGACGGGGACACCCATGGTTCGGGCGACGGACTGGACCAGGGTCAAAAACCCGACGGGAATTTTGCGGACCTGCACGATACCCAACTCGTGGTTGATCAGGACCAGGGTGGAGGAGTGCCCGCTCATGCGCAGAGCACCATAGACCGGCTCGCTGGAGTGGACGGCGCGGTGAACCATGAGATATTCGCTGGGGACGACTTCGGTGACCTTGATGCCCTCTTTGTCCAACACGGCCAGATAATCCCGCATCCGTTGGACATCGATGAAGGCATACACGCCATCCTTCTGTTTTCTTTCCACCTCTCCGGCGATGGGGGGCAGATCGGCATAGCCGTAGGTCACATCTTTGACATTGAGCCACTGTTTGCCGTATTGCCGCACGGTGGCCCCGCTGGCCGCGACCAGGGCGGCGGGTCGGTTGTCGGTCACCTGGACGGAATAGTCATCCAGCAGCAGGGAGATGGTTTTGGCCTGTTTGAGGGATTTGGCGTTGGCGGCCACGGCCTCCTTGAGGATGATCTCCGTGCGTTTCCAGCCCTCGCCTTCCAGGAGGACGCTGTCCCCGGCCTTGAGATCCGTCAGCGAGCCATCGGCCTGCAACATACCGCTCCGCCAACCCACCGGCGTGGTAAACAGGATCAGCCGATTGCCCGTTGTACCCGTTTCGGGCGTATCCACCGCAGCGGTCGCGGTTTGTGGGGCTTTATTGAGAAAAGAAAAAATTCCCATGGTCTTTCCCTTAGGCACTGCTTTGTTGGTGATCAGAGCGTGGCAGTTTGATCGCGTTCCTGTTGTATCATCTGTCTGTCAGACATTGTTTGGCTCACTTGTTGGTGATCAGGGCGTGGTGGTTCTGTAGCGTTCATATTGTGTTATACTCAACGTGGTGCCAGCGAGTGTCGACAGCACATTCAATGGCAAAAGGCGGCCACCTAGTCCGTTCAAGACATCAACTGGACTGGCGGGATTATTAACGGGTGTGAGTCTTATCGGTATAGCACAACCACTAACACCTGTAAGAAGTTCGTGTTGGATCTCGAATGTATAGCCAGGAATCCCATCATAAGAACCCCAGGTTTTCTTGTGTGTTCCAGAGACTGTATCCAGTTCATCCAGTAAGCTCTGGGGGTTAGAGGGAGGGATTGAAGGGCTTGCATTACAGCCCACAGCGACTTTGCTGTAAAAATAGTCTACATGTCCCGACATGGCCCAATAAATGCGCACCTTGGCCAGACTCTCCTCTACAGCTTTAGCCTCCGTTACGAGAAAATGCTCAACGAGGGCAGAAACCAGCAAAGTGATCATAAACATCGTGATCATGACCGTGACCACGGCATTTCCTTGTTGGCTTGTATCGGGAAAGCAACTGGCGGTCTTCTGTCTTTCCATGGTCAATTCCTGTTTAAGGAAAATGCTGTCCAATAGGAGGCACTGTATTCCGCTTGCGTGAACAGTGGATTAACCCCAGGACGTGGTACTTGCTGGGGGTCGATGATGGTAAATGCCACCTCAGATGTGTTAGTAATACCTGCTGATGGGCTTGTTGAATGGAAGATGTCGATATAACCATCTACCGTGTATGTTGTCTGTGCCGGCCAATTCGTGACACATGCTTTGACGGGTGTGTTTTGGTCCGTACATGTGATGCCAAAAGTGGGCAACGTCTCCCGTGTGCAAATGGCCGCATCGTCCGCTACGCACGCCACGCCCGCCGGGGCTGCCAGTCCCAAACGCAATTGAAATTTACGAGTGGGAGCAGCGTCTGCATTAAGTGGAAGGCTTAGTAAATTAGGAAAAGGATCACTTGAACTGTCGTGATAGCCTGGTATCGGATTTGGCACGCCTGCTTGTACATTCACTCCACCATCCATCAGCAGCTCAAACACTTCCCGTGCCTGACTGTTCAGGGTAGATTGCATAATCATCACATCGGCCATGTGTTGGGCTTGCATGAGTATCTGAAATAATATCAAACATAAAACCGTGCCCAAGCTGCCAGCAATCATGATCTCAACCAGGGTAAAACCAGACGTCCGCTCATCCCTCGGCTTGGGTGATCGTTTTACCATGCGCTCAAGATTCGATTTCAACTGCTGATCAGTGCTCACTCGAAACACCTCATATTCCTTCTTGGCTTATTCCTTCGGCCTTTATGCTGATACATTGCCAGTGTCGAATTCATCATTCTGGTATTCGTTGTTGCTTTCCTGTATGGATCCTTTTATTATAGCCAATCAAATGTTAATCATTTGCGCTGCCCAACAATTGTTTTCACAGAGACTGTCTCCACCGTATACACAGGTGGGTCTGTTTTGGAAGGATCGGTACCCGCCAGGAAGCGATAAGGATAATCGAGATATAACGTCAGGAGTTGGCATCCCCCTGTACCGGCACAACCCGCAGGCGGCGGTGACGAAGTATCCAAAGTCCAACTTAATCGCGCAACCAAACGATTATCCCTGTCTAGCCAGACCACATTCCGATCACTATTATCTGGTGATGTGGTATCACCCAGATAGAGAATCGACCCCAATCCCATCACAGAGTCGAACTTGGGGAGTGCCGTCTTTTCCATCAACAGGTCATTATCTTTCGGAGATCCATCCGTGACAGAAAAGATCTGGTGTGGGTAGTCAACTGCCGCCACCGCCGGATCCGGGGATGCGTGGGAATACCCTGTTGTGGAATTTGTGTTGATTCCTTTGTTTGGGGCACGATACAACTGCGCCAACCGTTCCATATTGCCATGCAGGACGAAAATAGCCTTTTGTCGCAACGACAAGTGAAAAAATTGCTCGGCGACCATGCCCCACACACCGACCATACCGGCTATCAGAATACCGGTCAGCACCATACAAACCATGATCTCAACCAGGGTAAATCCCTGCTCTGATCGCCGTTTGCGCGGGTTGTACATAGCCGTAAACATCACAGCAGGGGATCGCTGATACTGATACCGTCTGTCCAATCCAGAAAGATTCCAGCGCGTCCAGAGCGAGCTGCCGTATCCAGACCACTCACTGTCGGCGGATAGCGCAACACCACGACCCGTCCCTGTCCTCCCGTCTTGCCAGCCGTGCCTACCCAACCGCTGGGGGCGCGTTTTCCAGTATAGGAGGCAGTGATAGGTGCCAGTGTACAGGGCACGGCACCGGACGCCGGTGCTGGGTTAACATTGATCGTCACTGGCGAAGCGGCTGCCTTCTGATCGTTCAGAACAGCCCATACCTCAAAGCTGCTCCCAGAGACTGCGGGCGCAACGGCATTGCCCGTTGCGCTGATAAAATTCCCGTCAAGGCTGCGTACCACAAAACAAAAATCGGCGGCATCCCTGAGATTCACGCCTAACTCATCCTCCAAACAGGACTCCAGAACAGGCGCAGGACAGGGTAGCCCGGTTGCTCTGGCAGTGCTCACGCCCGGCACATAATAACTGCCATTTTGCGCATAATAAACCCGCTCCTTGGCCGCAATCGCCATCAGATAGGGCTTGGCCTCGGCCAAATTTCCCATCAAGATCCAGGTGGTAAATTTGGGAATCCCAATGGCAGCCAAAACGCCGATGATGGCCACCACCACCATCAGTTCAATCAGGGTAAAACCGGTCGCCATCCCTCTGGTCTTGGCCGCATTCCAGCCTGTCTCGATCATCCCCCTGCACCCCGCCTCGAATCGTTAACTCTCGTTAACCTGTTTATTTGCAAGCGATTTTCCGCCAAAGGCACCACCCTGTGCGCATTCTAAACGGCCTCTGTCCAAAAAGCACGAAAAAAATGGCACCCTGTGCGCAATCCCCCATCGCACACAGATCCTCCTCTGGCGGGATCGGACCAGCAAGCGCAACGAAAGAGGCGCGTTTTTTGTTCATATGATTGAATGTATTGCTGTTTACGCGATTGCTCGGTGCAGATGCGGTCCGAATACCTCTTCGAGGGAATGGGCATCCAGTATCAGGTCGCTCCATTGCTCCAGGGTATACGCAGTGGCTGTCTCGACCTTTTCTCGAATCACAGGGGATAACGCCCCAAAACGCCGCGTCAATAGGCGTAAAAGCATTTTGACCTCGCTCTTCTGCTCGCCTTTCAACTCGCCTTTCAACTCGGCTGCCCGCTCGATTTTCTGCCAAATCGCCGCCGCTCGGGGAATTTGAACAGTTCCTCCCTGGACATGGTGTTCAGCTCCTCTTCAAACCATGCCCTCCTGATCGGATCCATCGCATACTCACGGGACAACCCAACAGGTTTCATTCTTTTCATTACACCCCTCCTGCGAATTTTCTGGATGCCCGATAGAGGGTGCTGCCTCAGTGCAGGTCAGGCAGACTCGGTCCGAACACCTCTTCGAGGGAACGGGCATCCAGTATCAGGTCGCTCCATTGCTCCAGGGTGTCCGAAGCGGCTGTTTCGACCTTCTCTCGAATCGCAGGGGATAACGCCCCAAACCGCCGCGTCAATTGGCGTAAAAGTATTTTGACCTCGCTCTTCTGCTCGCCTTTCAACTCGCCCTTCTGCTTGCCATCTTGCCAAATATCCACTGCTCTTTGAACTTTGAACAGTTCCTCGTCAGGCAAAGTGTTCATCATCTCTTCAAACCATGCCCTTCTGCCCAAATCCATCACATATTCAGGCGTCAAACCGATGGGTTTTACATTATCCATTGCACCTTTCATGCGAATTCTCCTGATTCCAAATAGTATCCACGCCAGTGTCTTCGAGATGTGCGACAATTCCTGGCGATCCATCACGGCAAAAGCCTCGTGCCACGCCTCATTTTTACTGGCAAAACATTTCAAAAACACATTATGGGGTTTATCCGTCAATTCGTTCAGCAAAATCACACGCAACGCGCCAAACAGAGGCAGCGAAGAGGCATAAACGCCTGCCTTGGCCGTTTGGGTAAAACCAAACCGGGGCAAAATATCCGAATGCGGTGTTTTGGCGAGGAGCAAAAAACTCTGCAACGCACTGCGGTCCAGCTTCTGCTTGGCTCGGTACAGATGATCATACACAAAAAGCTGCGCAATAGCCTCTTCCGTCAGGCTTTCGGTAAATTTAAACTCCAGCAACTCCTCGCGCGCCGTGGTATCGCGCAGTCCATCGGCCAACCAGACTTTTTGGGCGTCCGTCCACTCTGCACCCTCCCGGCGTAACAAAATAATGTCCGCCTTGGGAGAACCGCTGACCACATCCACTTCGGTTTGTACCGCCACGTTGACCGTGGTCAGCGACTCTTCCAACACCTTGCCCAACAGACAATGCCATTGAGTTTTATGGTTGGTGTCGACTTGGCCATTCTCGGATATTGCCATCGGCCTTGCATCCTCGTCACTTTGGCAGCAGATACCGTGCTTTCCATATAGAGTTCAGTCTAAGAGGTTTTTGCCAGAAAGACACGCGAAAAATGGTTCACCGAGTCCACTCCCCCTACGGTACATTTCCCCAGGTGTCGGGATTTTGCCATAAACCGCGATGGAGCAGACGCGCCTCCTGTTCTTCGGCCCGAAACCGCTCATCCAGCGCATTGGCAAATCCTTGCCGCACCAGTGCCCGGTTCAACAGACTGCTGTCGCGGTCAAAGAGATCCGCCACCAGAAGATTGGCCTCTTCCCGCACAACGAGGACCACCACATTCTGCATGAAAATGGAATGCGTGGTAAAAATACGGGCCTCCTTGCCAGCCAGGGATTGCGGCGGCAGACAGGAGATACCGGCGAGTTGTACTTTTCGCAAAATATTGTTCTGGTTTTTGACCTCCACCGTGCAACCATCCACAATACCCGCCACCTTGGCGGCAAAGCGCGCCTGATTGGCCACCGGGAGAACCGCCAGCGCGGGTGCATTGACCGCCGCCGCCGGGGAGGGAGGGGTCAGAGTGCGGGAAAAAGCCAGCGCGTGATCCGCCCCGGAACCAGCCGCCGCCGGTGACATCGCACCGACTGCACCGGCCTCCGCCCGTTGGACCGGCAACGGTGTCTGCACGGCGGTGACCGCCAAAGGCAACGCCGAGGATTTGCTCTCCTCCTGGGTCGTGACCGGTGCGTGGCTGACATTGGGCGGGGTGACAACCGGTTTGGCTGCCCGCTCGCCGCTCAAAAAATACCATCCACCCGCCAACACCAACCCCGCGCCCACCACCAGCATGGGCCAGCTTGTCTGCCGTCGCGCGGAGGGGACCGGTGCACGCCCGATATTACCCGCATTGGGAATTTCTCCCACCAGCCGTTCCTGCTCCGATTTTTCCAGGGCATCCAGGACATAAGACATGGTCGTCAGTTATCTCCATCCTGTAAAAGACGCAGCCTGGGCGTGGGCCGTTGGGGATCCTGGACGGCCAGATCCAGGGCCAGCAGAGTCCGCAAGCCCGCTATGCCGTCCGGTTCCAGAAAAGACTGGGCCTGGAACAACTGCAAACGGTGTTGCAGGCCCGCATCAAACAGCCTGGATCCGTCGCTGCCGGGGTCGCCTTTTTGCAACCGCGTCAGGCGGCTGCGCAACCACAGGACATCCTCCCCCTGCATGCCGACATTTAAAAATTCTTTCCTGCCCGGCGTCAGCCGCCATGCAATGGTCATCGGTCCAAACCAATACCGTTCCGCCTCACTGAGGGGAATAGTCTCTTCCCGATGGGCAAACTGCAACGTGATGCTCTTGCGACCCAAGGCTTTCACCAATGCATAGCGGGGTTTTTTGTCAAAATAGGACAATTCAATGATCGCCGGTACACCCAACTGGCGTATGGTGTTCCAGTTGCCCGCCAGATCAAAACAGGCCATGCCCACACTCGCCGCCTGCTCGCAGGTTATATGGAGGTTCGGTTTGTGCAGGTCGACGCCCCATAAACCGAACAGAGGCGGCAGGAGCGCGTTTTGGTCGAGCGTTCCGCCATCGGGTGCCTTGAACAGGGTGTCCAGGGCAACACTCTGCCCTGCGGCAACCGCTTTGGGTTTGTCCGTCGCCGTCGGTGCATCGACCGGAACGGCTGGCAGTTTGACCACCGCCGGTGCCGCTTCTGCTGTTCCCCCGGCTGGCACAATGACGAGGGCAGGAGCGGCGACAGGCGGGATGACCGCCGCCGGTATCGCCTCTGTCCCCCTGCTGGCTGGCGCGGCCACGGGCGGGGTGACGGTGGGCGGTGCCGCTTCGGTCACGCCACCGCCTGGTGCGACGGCGGCTGACGCGGTCACGGGCGGGGTGACGGTGGGCGGTGCCGCTTCGGTCACGCCACCGCCTGGTGCGACGGCGGCTGACGCAGCCACGGATGGGCTGACCACCACCGGTGCCGCTTCTGTCCCCTTGCCGGCTGGCGTAGTGGCGACGGTTGGTGCGGCCACGGGTGGCGGGATGGTCGCCGGTGTGGTTTCCGGTACGCTGTTGGTCGCTGCGACCGCTGCGGGCGGTGGTGCCACCGGTGGCGGTTCCACCCCGGTTGGTTTGTGGCTCTCCGCGTTACCTGGGGGCGGCGGTTGCGGCGTGGTGGTGGCCGGGACGGCGGAGGAGGGGGATAACGCCGCCCATATCGCCTGCTGTTTGTCCGCAATGGCCGTGTGCACCGCCTGGAAAACGGCCTGGCCAGTGCGGAGCACCTCTTGCCCACCGTCACGCCAGAGCACAGTGGTCATCAATCCCAGCATGGCCAGCACAATGACCGTCGTCCCGAGCAACCGCCGTGCCGGGCGCGGGGATCTGCCCCGTACCTCCCGGACGGCGGTATAGGCAATCCAGGCCGTGACACGGCGACTGTTCAGCGTGTAGGCCCCCAACAGGGCACGATCGCATATCTGGTTGATCTGTCTCGGAATACCCTGGGAGGCATTATGAATCACCCAACAGGCAGCCAGGCTGAAAATGGGTTGCTGACAGCCCGCGACCGCCAACCGGTGCCGAATAAAATCCTGGGTTTCTGTCAGATTGAGGGGGGCAATATGATAACGGGCCGTCACCCGCTGGCTGAATTGTCGCAGTTCCGGGCGCGCCAGAATCTCCAGCAGTTCCGGTTGACCGATCAAAATAATTTGCAAAAGCTTTTGCCGATCCGTCTCCAGGTTGCTCAACAGGCGAATCTGTTCCAGGAGGTCAACACTCAAATTTTGCGCCTCATCCAGGAGCAATACCGTGGTGCGATGGTTGGCATAGCTGTTCAACAGGTGCCGATTCAGGGCGTCATACAGGGTTTTGATGCTGGCTGTCTTCGGATAGGTAATGCCCAGTTCATCGCAAATGGAGGCGACCAGTTCCAGAGCGGACAACCGGGGATTGAAGATCAGGGCCACATCCACATGATCGGCGGTTTGCCGGACCAGACAGCGGGAGACCGTGGTCTTGCCCGCTCCCACTTCACCGGTCAGCAGGATAAAGCCACTGCTGCCCCGCACGCTGTAGAGCAGATGCGCCAGGGCCTCCCGGTGATGCCGCCCCAGAAAAAGAAAACGCGGGTCAGGCGTGATGGAAAAGGGCGGTTCCTGTAGATTGAAAAATTCCTGATACATCTAAGAAGGGTCTGAATAAAAGGGAATAGGTTGTTCCTTGTACTTCGATACCAGAACAAACAGCTTGTACAGGTGCGGATAAACCAGTTGTTTGGCCTGGGCCTCTGTCGTATGTTGAATGGTCTCCAGGCACGCCTTGCTGGCAAAGTCCATCAAATCTGTCAAAGTGACGCGGCTTAATTCCAGCATCAGCTTGTTGTTCAGGGACTGATACTCCCGGAAATCCTCCGTCAGTTTTTGCTGTTTATACCGTTCAAACTGCTCGGCATAGGCAAACTGTTTATAGCTGCCTGTGGTGGAGGGTCGCCCTTGGGTGTCGATATCCCGGCGGGATATTTTAAACTGATCCGGCTTGAACACCACGCGGCAGGTCGGATCGATGACCACAATATGTTGATCCTGGTTGGCCAACAGGTCCATAAAATCCTGTTTTTGATACAGTGCCTTGATCAGGAAAAACACGGCGTCATGGGGTGTCCGGCCAGCCAATTGCTGTTCAATACCCACTTCCACACGGGTGGTATCGTCCTCGTCCAGGGCACGGGTGGTATCGTCTTCGTCTGCTGGATCCGTTGCATGGTCTGCCGTCATTGTTGTGTTTCCATTCTGTTATGCGGTCTTGTCAAACTGCGTCTGCCATCGTGCGTGTATCAGCCGCCCGCAATGCTGCCGATACTGAACACCGGCAAAAAGGCGGCGATCATCATGCCCGAAATCAGCAAACCGATCACGACTGTCATGATGGGATTGATCAAGCCGGTGACCGTCTCGATCTGGGTTTCCAACAATCTTTCAAAATAATCTGCCGCCGAGAGCAGCAGATCCGACAGGTTGCCCGCCTCTTCCCCCGCCGAAATCATCTGCATGACGATGCCCGAAAATATATCATATTCACGGAAGGCCTGGGAGACGCTTACCCCCCGTTCCACCTCATCGGCAATGTCCAGAATGGCCTCCTCGATAAAGGCGTTGCCAGAGGAGGAGGCGGCCAGACGCAAGGATCTGAGCAGCGAGACTTCGTTCCGAATCTGCACCGCAAAGGTCCGTAAAAAGCGCGCCAGGGCGGACATGCGCCACAGATTGCCGACAATGGGCATCCGCAATTTATATTCATCCCAGACCAGACGCCCCTCCTCCGTGGAGGCCCAGATCCTGGCCGCCACATAAGAGAGGACGATGGCACCCAGAATGAAATACCAGTTATTTTTCCAGACGGCCCCCATGTCCAACAGCAGTTGGGTGGGAGCCGGTAACGCCTTTTTGGCCTGAGTAAACATGACGGCAAAGCGGGGCAGAATAAAAAATACCATGGCATTGAACATGGCAAAGAAGGCCACCGCCATAAAGATGGGGTAGGAGAGGGCACCCTTGAGCTTGCGGTTGACCTGATCGGTTTTGTTCAGATAGATCGCAACCTGGGTCAGTGAATCGGCCAGACGGCCCGATTCCATGCCCGCCCGCACCACATTGACAAATATTTCACTGAACAGGCGGGGATAGTTGTCCAGGCTGTCGGCAAAATCCACCCCGCTCCGCACGTCGGCGGCAATCTCCTCGACGGCTTCACGCAACGCCTTGCCCGGTGTCTCCATGGCCAGGTTGTCCAGCACGTCGACCAACTGCAACTGACTTTGCATCATGGAGGCAAATTGATTGGTGAAAATCAACAGATTGGCTAAGTCCTTGTTGCTGGCCATCAGCCTTCTTCTCCCAACACCCGTAGCACTTCTTCAAAGGTGGTCACCTCTTCTTCCACCAACTGGATGCCATGGGCGATCAGCGTGGTCATCCCCTTCTCTTTGGCCAGTGCCTTCAATTTGGTCGCATTGATGCCGCCCGACATGATCAGGTTGCGGGCCTCGTCGGTCATTTCAAACATTTCAAACACGGCGCGGCGACCCTGATAGCCCGAGTTCCGGCAGTGCGAGCATCCCGCCCCCTGGGTATAGTCCACCTCCGGGTCAATATGAATATCCAGCAATTGCAGGCGTTCTTTTGTGACCCCCTCTTTCTGCAACTGATCCAGAATGGCCCGACCGGAGACGGGCACCCGGCAGTGCTTGCAGAGGGTGCGGACCAGTCTCTGGGCCACCGCCAGCGACAGGGCGGTGGAGACCAGGAACGGTTCGATGCCCATATCCAGCAGGCGGGTGATCACCCCAACGGCATCGTTGGTGTGGATGGTGGAAAAGACAATATGACCGGTCAATGAGGCCTGGATCGCCATGGCGGCGGTCTCGCCGTCGCGGGTTTCGCCCACCATGATCACGTCGGGATCCTGGCGCAGAATGGTGCGCAGACCGGAAGCAAAGGTCAGCCCGATCTTGGCGTTGACCTGCATCTGGTGAATGCCCGCCATGCGGTATTCGACCGGATCTTCGACGGTCAAGACATTTTTCTTGTTGCGGTCCATGCCGCCCAGACAGGAGTACAGGGTGGTCGTTTTGCCCGATCCGGTGGGGCCGCTGATCATGACCAGACCATAGGGAGCCGCCAGTTTTTCCCGCAACAGGCGGCGGTCCCGTTCCATCAACCCCAATGTCTCGATGGAAGGGCGCAGGGCGTTTTTGTCCAGGAGACGCAGAACAAATTTTTCCCCAAACACCGTGGGATAGGAGGAAACCCGCACATCAATCGGATTGTTGCGGATCACGACGGCCAACCGACCATCCTGGGGGCGACGTTTTTCCACCACATCCATGCCGGAGAGAATTTTGAGACGCGAGGCCATCTCCGAATGAAAACTCATGGGGAGCGAGATTTCCTGGTGCAAAATACCGTCCACCCGCATGCGGACCAGCAACAACTCTTCGGTGGGTTCAATGTGGATGTCCGATGCCCCCTGGAAATGGGCCCGGTAGAGAAAATAATTCACCATTTGCGGCACATTGACATCCTGGATCTGGTCGCGGATGTGCGCTTCGTCCTGGGTGCTGAAATCGATGGAAATACCCACATCGTCGTTCTCACCGGACTTGCCTTTCAGGCTTTGCATGACAGAAGAAAAGGTTTCGGGGTGGATCATGACACACCGGGTGGAGGCGTGGCTGCACCGTTCCACCCAATCGCGCAAGGTAATGTCAAAGGGATCCAGCGCACCATAGCACACCTTGCCCGCCACCGGCGTATCCGTTTTGAGCAGGACGCAGCCCAACTCCTTGGCCCGGCTGAATGGCAGCCACTCCGCTTCCATAACCTGGGGTGTCAGATCTTCCTGGCGACGAATATATTCCAGATCAAATGTTTCCGCGACATCGGCCAGAATTTTTTCCAGAATATTCTGGACGGATTCATCGTAGAGCAGGGTGCGGAAAAAAGTTTGTCCTCTCTTCTGGGCCGTTTCCAGCAGTTCCGTTGCCCGAATGTCATCCAGAAAATTGGCCTGGATAAAGCTTTGAATCATGCCAGAGTGGATCGAAATCTGGAGGGGATTCATGTGGAGCATGCTGGGGATGGCGCGGGTGGGCCAAAAGTGCGTTTCGTGGTGGAGGGACATTTCCTCACGCAATATATGACTGTCCACCTCGTCATCGGTTACCACATGTTCCGCGCCACCCAGCGAAGCACCATCCAGGCTGCGTGATTTGGCGGAGGAGGGGCCATCGATAGTGGGGGTTGCCACCGTGGCGCGCTCGGTGGCAGTGGACGGCATGGTCAGGGCGGTGCGGGATGGGTGGAGCATGGTGGCGTCGCTATCCGAGACGCGCGTTCCCAAGAAGGTGGCAGTACGCACCACCGTGGCATCGGCATCGCGCGGACGCACCACCGTGGCATCGGTGTCGCGCGGACACACCACCGTGGCATCGGTGTCGCGCGGACGCACCACCGTGGCATCCTCTTCCCGAGGACGCACTATCGTGGCATCCCTATCGCGGGGACGCATCACCGTGGCATCTTCCTCCCGGGGGCGCACCACTGTGGCGTCGGTATCGCGCGGGCGCACCACCGTGGCATCGCCATCGATGGATAAAACGGGCGCGACAACGGTGGCTGCCGCTTCCGGTTCTTGTGTCGCATATTTGGGCTGACGGCTGAAGGTGAGGCGGGTGGTGCCGATTTGAATCCACGCCCCCTCTTCAATCGGTACTGCCGCCGTGACCGGAACTCCACTCAGCCGGGTTCCGTTGTTGCTGCCGATATCTTCCAGCAGCCATTGGTCGGGGGCCTCTGGGTTGCGAAATACCCGACTGTGCCGACGGGAGACATATTGATCGTCCACAAACAGATCCGCCAGACGGGTGCCCACCTTGGACCGCCGCCCAATGACGATGCTGGAACCCTCCTTGGCCAGTTCTGTGATCTGCCCGGACGAGTCATGAATTTGGAAATAGAGACAATCGGCAACAGTCATCACACGTCTACCTGGGGCAAAGTTATTGTTTCAGACCGCCTTGATCATCCTTTCGGCCATGGAACGGTTATTCAGCCGGAAAGACCAGACGAAAGCCAAAGGCACGATTGCGCACCTCCGGGGAGGCATGAAATCGGGCGGAACAGCGGCCTTGACTGGGAAAGCTGTCAAATGCGCCACCGCGCAACACCCGCTCCGCGCCGTTGGACTGACAGACCGGATCCAGCGCATCAGTCTGCAACAGACCATAATAGTTGGGATCCCAGACATCCAGGCACCATTCCCAGACGTTACCGCACAGGTCAAACAGACCGAACGGGTTGACCCCCGCCGGACAACTGCCCACCGGCGACGGAGTACTGGAGACGCCGTTAATATTGGCCGTAGTGGGGGTGGTGGGGGTGTCTCCCCAGGGGTAGAGCGGAAAGGCGGCTCCTCCCTTGGCGGCAAATTCCCATTGGGCCTCGCTGGGTAAATTTCCGCCCGCCCAACGGGCATAGGCCAGGGCATCCGCATGACTGACCCCGACCACCGGCTGTTCATCCCGACCCAGCAACGGATCGTCCAGCGAGGCGGGGGCCGTGAAGCCGGTGGATTGCACAAACTGCCGATATTCCTCGACCGTGACCGGACAGATCGCCATGCGGAACGGCGAGAGGCGTATCTTTTTGCGCGGTCGCTCGTGGGCCATGCTGCCGGGCTGTTGCTGGGTAGAGCCCAGATAAAAGCTGCCCCCCGGTATCAGGACCGTGTTGGCGGCCAATGTGGCCTGGGAGGCCTGCCCGACGCCCGCGAGCAGATCGCCCTGCTTGAGTTTGACATAGCCCAAGGCGATCGCCACATCACGGGCGGATTGGGGCCGATCCACCGGGTTGTAGGCCATCAACTGCATGATAATCCGATCCAGATCGGCGGGCAGAGCGGCGCAATACTGGCTCGGTTTGTCGATGAGTGCCAAATCCACCTTGGGTGGTACTTTGGTTTTGGTCACATAGCGCAACGAAGTCGGCGGCACCTGACCGGTAAAGAGTTCGTAGGCAATAATGCCCAAGGCGAAGAGATCGGCGCGCTGATCCACCGCATCGGGGGTGTTCCACTGCTCGGGCGACATATATTTGGGCGTCCCCGCAATGTTGGCGTCATCGGCGGCGGCTCCCACGACCGCCGTGCCAAAGTCCATGATCATCGGGCGGGTTGGATCGCCTTTGAGCAGAAAAATATTGTCCGGTTTCAGATCCCGATGGACAATATGGGTGTGGGCAAAGGCCAAGGCATCGCACAGTTTGCGAAACAGTTCCAGACGTTCCGGGGCGGTATCCAGCAACCGCCCCCGGTTGATCTTTTGCCACTTGCTCAGTTCCATGCCATCGATAAAGTCCATGACCGTACCGACGCCACGCTCCCCCCGATAGACATCATGGATCGGACAGATACACTCATGACGCAAATCCCGGGAGATGATCACCTCCTGTTGCAGAGCCTCGACCAACTGTCGGTTGTTGCCATGTTCGGGCTTGAGCAGTTTGATGGCGACGTTGCGTTTCAGGAGGGTGTCATAGGCCCGGCACACCGAGCCAAAGGCCCCCTGACCAACCTCCTTCCACTCGGTGTACCGTTCTTCATTGCTCATGCGTCATACCTGTAAAGACCACACATCGAAGATGTTTTTACCTGGGATTACGAGGGATCTTGTGCCGCGCCAGCCGCCGAGCATTCACCGCCGGATTGGTATGTCAAATTGTTGTTAACATATGAGGAGCGGTAAACGTTTTCTTCCCATAAGGAAGCATTGGCTACTGGTTTGATCAAGGACCAGATCAAACCGGCCTTATTGGTGGTCGCCGTATCCGTCGTGGCGTTGCGTGCTTCGATACAGATTGCCAGGTCATCTTTTTTCACGCCGGGAGCCACTGTGCTGTCCGCACTTACCGCCGCTACATTGGCCACATAGTTAAACTTTGCCGTACTGGCGAGTGTGAGATGCGGAATCAGGGTGGACAGGCTGCCAACACCAATATTGGTGGACCCCTGGGCCGTCAGCGCGTTGTTGCTGGCCAGGGCAGTGACAACATCAGCGGTGGTCATGCTCGGATGACTGTCTATGTAGCCGCGCAAGGCCTGGGAGATTCTCCCCATTTGTTCCACAGCCTCAGCCGTTTCCGATGTTTTGATAAAGGCGGTCATCTTCGGTATCCCAATCGACGCCAGGATGGCAATGATGGCCACCACCACCATCAATTCGATCAGCGTAAAGCCCCCTTCACCCCGACGTGCTTGCCGAACAGGGAGATTTCCCCGTGTTGTGATCATTGTCATTATTTTCCCCTTTTATTATGGTTTGTTTGATCAAGCCCCACGACCAGCCCCACTGGATGCGGCACCCCGACTGCCCCTGGTCAGCCACTTTTAGAATAAATGAAACATTTTGGCAAACATCCACGACGAACAGTACTCGAAATAAGCTCAAAGAAACGAAGAGACGAAACACAAACCGGTCGCCTCATTAACGCCCAAAAATCACTCGCCTTTCTTGTACCGCATCAACACGCGCGACGAGTCCGGTGCCTTGCCATAGCGGTATTCCAGGCGCACATAGTTGCCCACCTCGGGACTATACCACCATTTCTCGTAGCCACTCCAGTTACTTTTTTGGCTGCGGGTGTTCCAGACCAGCACCCAGCAGTCAAACTTGCCAGCGGGCACTTCAATGGTCTCCCGACCCACGACACTCCAGGAGGTTTGGTGGACGTAGAGCTTTTTGTCGATCAAATATTCACGGGCAAAAGAGACGGTCTTGCCCATCGCCAGGGGAAACAGGGTCGCAGGATTGGGGGATTGATAGACCACCTGCCGCCGCACACCCTCTTCCTGGGAATCCATCTTGAAAAAGCCCTCGCGCTTGAACCAGTCACTCGACCGATCTGTGCGTTTCAACGTTGCGGTCCTGCCATCTGTTTCCGTGACTTGCAAGGTGTAGCCATCGCTGTATTCCCAGGTGCTGCCCAACTGCCAGGGTGGAAATTGGGCGAAATCGCGCGCCGGAGCGGCCAGTTCCTGGGTGGTGACCACCGGATCCTGGACGGCAGGACCAGACACGGCGCAACCGCCCAGTACACCCAGCAGCGCAAGCCGGACCGTCCAGGAAAAAGCGTTGGGAAAGTGCAATGACATCGATTGGTTACTCCCATCCCCAATACAAGATATAAACCTAAAACAGCCCCGGACTTTGGCCAGAGAGGGGGGCCCAGCTTCCCTGACTCGGCGCATCGTTGGCACCTTTCCGCACGGTATAGATCAAGGGTGGCAGCGAACCGGAACGTATACTGTCTGGTGAGGCCTGCGCACGGATGACCAGTTGCCCATTATCCAGAAAAACATCATACACAAAATCATCTTTTGTCCGCAGACCCAACTCATCGCGAATGGCTTCCGGCATCTCCTCGGCGGAAAAGAGCAGATATTGATCCTGATTATGTGTCTGATAATAATTCGTTTCCCACTGCGCAATGCGCTCCACCCGTTCCTGCGCCACCAGTTTTTTGCCGCCGGTAAAAAACTTGCCGTCCAGCATAGGATAAGCCAGTGCCACGATCAGCAGCAGGGTGCCGCACGCCCAGTTCAGGGGAATTAAAACTCTTTCCATGTCGAGATCCTCTCGTCTACTCGTCCTCGGAAACTTTCATCTGCGGCATAGACAAAAGCTGGCTCTCTTTCTCCAACCCTTTCTGTTCCTGTATCAAGGAAGAGCGTTGGCCCTCTATATAATCCTTGGCCCGCACACCCTGGGTGGTGACAATATCTTTGTAGGAAAAGACCTTTGGCGTGATAAAAAAGACCGTCTCCGTTTTTTGATCGTCGGAGCTTTTGGTGCCGAACAGATTACCCACCACCGGTATATCCATCAACAGCGGAATGCCGGTATGGCTTTCGTTGCGCACGGTGTTGAATAAACCGCCCATTACAAAGGTGGCCCCGTCAGGAATAATAATGTTGGTCTGCAAACCCTGACCATCGGTCTGGACGAGACCACCGCCGATGGGTGACAGCGCGGTGTTTTTGGCATCAATGTTCATCCGCACCAGACGGGAACCATCCTCCTCCTCCGTCTTGATCACCGAAGGGATGATCACCAGAGTAGTGCCCGCCTCTGCGGAGGAAGACTGGCCCTGACTGGACGAGGACTGGTTGCCTATGGTGACAGAATTGACCGCCAGGTTGGTTATTTTGGTCGTGTTGCTGACATGGGCCGCCAGGTTGTTGAGTGTCACCACCCGTGGCGAGGCCACCTTGTGCGCCTTGCCATCGCTGGCCATGGCGGTAATCGCCGATTCCAGCACTTCGCGTGTGCCCCGATACAGGAATTGGGCACCCAAGCCGCCCTGGGTAGACATGAGTTGACCCAAACCTTGCTTGGTAGGCAAGACGGACGCATTGGCGGTAGCATGGGCAAGGTTTGCGTTGGCGACATTCATGGCTGTCTGAGCGGCAGAGACCGCAGCACCCGCACCCGCATCAGTACGCGCCTTGGCCGCGTTGAGAGCATCGGTCGCTTGCGCAACATTGAACTGATCCTGGAGAATGGTTGGGTTGGTGGCAGGATTGGCGGGTGTGAAGCCCAGATTGGTCAAGGTACCCTTGTCCGATGGTATCAACAAATTGGCATTGGCCCCAAACGGGCTGGTCACGCCCAACTGGACGCCAAACGATTTGGAGGTATCCACCGAACCCGCCACCACCATCACCTCAATCTCGATCAGAGGCACTTCCTTGTCCAACTTTTTGACCACATCGGCGACCCGCTTGATCTGCGTCGGTGATCCTTGCACGACGATTGAATTGGTGCGGACATCCACGGAGACCAGCGGTTTGTTGCGGGTATCCGTCGGGGCAGGATGTTTGGCCTCCTTGACCCCTTTATCCTCGCTCTCGTCCTTGCTGGCATCCAACACCGTGATCGGTCCCACAAAGGCCCGCAACGAGTCCAGAATACCCGGCAGGGTGATCTTTTCACCCAGAAACGAGGTCGTCGAAGGGGCCACGCTGGTATAACGCAACGGGATGACCTCGACCGTCACCGACCGCTCATCCTCAATCTTGTCTTTTTCCAATTGTGCACGCTGCTCCTCCACCGAAACAGAATGCTTCAACCGTTGCTGCTCCAGTTCTTTCGACTGCTGCTCCGTATCCTTCAACCGACGCGCCTGCATGTTTTGCATCGACTCGTCGATTTCGGTTGCCACCCGTTTCAGCGTGGCAACATCGGCCTGCGTGCCATGGAAAAACAAGACGTTGGTAATATGATCCGCCGTGATGGTCACCCCACTGCCCAGACCAAACCGGGCGAAGGCATCCAGAATGCTTTTCAAATCGGAATATTTGGGGGTAAAAAGATCGTCCGATATGGCCGAAGCGGAGGCGGGCATGACCTTGACTGCTTTGTTGGCCGCATCAAACATGTGGGTCAGATTGTTTTCGGCGAGAATTTTGTTGAAGGCGGCCTCAATGGGCATCGGATTGCTGCGAAAGTCAAAGGTGACCGTCCCCGTCACCCCCGGCAAAAACACCGCCGTCTTGCCGTTGCGCTTCAGGACATCCGTCAGCACATCCCGGACATCCGCATCGACAAAGGTGACATCAAAAATTTCCTCCTTCCATTTCAACTCTTCCGCCCAGGCCAGGGGAAAACCACCCCAGACGTTCAGCCCCACCACCAGCAGAATCATCGCCAACAGGCCGATCTGGAACCCTTTCTTGAATCGATGCACGACCACGCAAACCCCCATCGCCTGCCAGCACGAAGTTATTATTGCAACTTAACTCAACCCATAGCCTCTGCCACCACCACGCTCGAGTTATACAGCATATTTTTGACAGGGGAAAGTTTTTTGACACCCTGTCGGGGTGTCTGAGGAAGATTTATTTTAAAGAAACTCAAGAAATATCTACTCTTTTGGTGTCCAGGATGGTGACTGGACCGCCGCTGCTATAGAGACTCGTTCCACAAACGGATGGTGGGCAAATCCTCCCCATCCACCTGGGCAACCACGTGCCCGAACAGGGGAAACTGCACACTCAACAGAATATTGATCCCGGAATCTTTTTTCTGGCGCACAATATTTTCGCTGACCTTGTTGATCGCCGCCAATTGGTCCCGACTGGGACGATCCGGGGCCGTTTTGGACGGTTGGGGATATTGCTGACGAAACTGTTTCGCTGTGGCGACCCCTTGCACCAGGTCCAGCACGCCCCGCATATCTTTCAGCCAGGTCTGCTTGAGCGAGGTTCTGGTCCAATCGGCTGACACAAATGCCACGAGATCACGGAGCATGGGTTCCACTTGTTGCAACTTTCCCGCCTGTGCGAGGAGCAAAAACTGCCGCTCCAGGAGCAGAAAGCGCAGCCGGACCAACCATTCCTTCAATTCCTGATTGTCTGGATAGTGTTCCACATCGGCAGACAGGGGTTGGAGCAGGATCCCGATCTGTTCGACTTGTGCCTGCAACGCTTCCTGGGAGAGGGTGCCCTTGGCGGTTTCGTGCGCGTCGGAAAACTGTTTGATCTCTTTCTGATGCAACTGCACCTTGTCGCTGCCGCCCGGTCCCTTCTGGAGCAGGTATACCCCCAGGCCGCCCCCGACCAGCAGTACCGACAGCAGCGCGAACAGCAGGATTTTTTTGCTGGATTTTTGGGGTGGGGACGTCTGCGTCCCCGTCAATGCGTTCCTGGAGAGTGGGTTGGCCGCATTGGTCCTGACCGCCGCCCCCTTTTTCTCTTCGGCCATGGCCTTTTCCGCTGGGGCCATGGCAGGCAGTTCCACAATCCGCCTGGCCGCATCGGCGTGCCCACCTTCCCCGCCAAGGACCATGGTCTCATCCCCGCTGGCCGTCACCACCGGGGCAGGATGCGCCGGGTCTGCCAGTATGAATTGAAAGGGAATCGCCCCGATTTTGACCAAGTCGCCTGGTACCAGAAAGGCATGTTCCGCGCGCACGCCATTGATCCAGATGCCGTTGGTGGATTGCAGATCCTCAATGGCCCATTTATCCTGCGCAGTGAACAGGCGGGCGTGCCTGCTGGAGACGCCCTGATAGAGAATGGGATCCGTCGTGTTGTTCGGGTTGCGCCCCAGAATGTGGACGCCCCCGTCCAGGGCAATCACCAGTCCCTTCTGTTTCGGATCCAGCAGCGTATCATCCAGACAAACCAGCCTGGCTTTGGGGGGGGGTGGTAAACCGCCATTGATCCGGCCACCCACCGCCTGGCCCACCATGAGCGTGGCATCGTCATCCTTCTCTTCCACCACGTTGTGGCCCATCATCACCGTGGCATCTTCATCCGCTGTCATAAAATAATCCTGTCAAAGGCTGTTTGGTTCTCTACCCTTTCCGCATCCTCCTGGATGGAGCAGATGACAGCAGAGTTGATGGTCGTTGTCAACCGATAGGCGATGGTGAAGGCGGTCCTGCCCGACAAAATCCGGTTGGTGCCAAAAGACAGGAGAAAGGGGGTGTCCGGGGAAAACGGTCACATGGCATGACGGTTTGTTTGTGATCACACTGTTTTTATGCTGCTGTCCCGGTCGGGTTCTGCACCCGGTTGGCTGGCATCGGACCAGGTCAGGCCGTTGATGCGGGTTGCCAATTGCTGCAGGGCATCCAGCAGGAGGGGGGAGGATGCCGTCGGACAGGTCAGGACAAGGGAGTGATACGCGGGAGAGGTGGGGATGGTCTGGTCGGCACTTTTTCGGGTGCCGCGTCTTTCCAGCAGAGAAAAAATGGTCGGCCAATGGGCCAGACGCTGGCCGGGATCCTTGGTCAAGGTGCCCTGGATAAAGGTCAACAATTTTTTGGGGATGCCAGGGACCAGAGCCGCGATGTCGGGCACGGGTTTGTTGAGGTGGTTGACCAATACCTCTCGTACACTCTTGGCATAAAACGGGGAGCGGCCGGTCAACAGGGCAAACGCCATGATGCCCAACGCATAAATATCGGACCGCTCATCAGGCGGTGCGCCACGGATGATTTCCGGGGCCAGATATTCGGGCGATCCCTCGATATGGGTTGTCTCCGAGACGCCACGCGGCTGGGACAAGCCGAAATCCATCAGTTTTACCTGACCGCTCTCGGTCATGATGCAATTGGCGAGTTTGACATCCCGGTGCAAAATGCCCTGCTGATGGGCATACTCCAAGGCGCGGGCCACCTGATGGAGAATCAGAATCACCTCTTCCGGGGGAAATTTTTTGACCCGCTTGAGCATTTTTTTCAGGTCGTTGCCAGGCAGTTTTTCCATGATGATAAAGAATGTGCCATGCATCTGCTCTGTATCATAAACCTGGATAATATTGGGATGGGACAACCCGGCAATAATGCGGGCCTCTGTCTCAAAGCGTTCGCGGAACAGGTCGTTATAGACCAGGGCATGGTTGAGCATTTTGATGGCAACGGGGCGTCCCAGGTATTGATGGATGCCATCATAGACCCGGGCGGTACTGCCGGTCCCCAGTTCATTCAGCAACTGGTATTTGCCGATTTTTTGGAAGCCGTTGACCGACTGGATGCGTTTGACCAGGATGCTGGTCAAAAAATTGGCCCAGGAGGGGTACCGATGCAGCAGGTGGTCCATCTGCTTTTTTTCCATGGCCAGGGCCGACACGGCGGTATAGGCAATCACATCGGCGCGGCGTGGTTCGTCGGTCAGCAGGGCCATTTCGCCTACCACCTCCCGTGGTCCCAGGAGCAGGGTCGATAAAATCTCGCCCGTTGTGTCGGTAACCGGCACCCGTACCTGGCCATCCATGAGAATATACATGACATCCCCCGCCTCCCCCTTGCGCATCAGGTATTCCTCCGGGGCAAAGGATTTGACCGGGCACTCTGCCGCGACGGCACGGAGTCCTTGTGCATCCAGATCACAAAAACCGTCCAGTGTCTGCAAAAAACCGGTGACAAGGGAAAGGGGTGTGTTTATCATGGGATCGATTGGTTGTTGGTGCGGACAACCTTGCGAGAAATAGAATCTTCTCGAAAGAATATCAGCGATTAAATGGCCGTTGTGTTGGAAACACAGCCAACCTACGGTAGAAAAAAATGGACACAAGGGGATAATTATGGGCGAAGAATGGATGACAAGCAACAGGAAAAGCACAGACGGTGATCTCAATCAAGCTGAGCGTATGGATGATGATGCAGAAGAGGAAGAGGACGAAGAGGGAACCGATGCCACACTGGTGATGCCCAAAGACATTATGGACGAGATTGCCTCCGTGCATTTTACGCCGGACAAAGAGACAAAATCTACATAAGTTAAGCTTTTATCAAGAACAACTCCATTCTCTGCGGATACAGGCTCATGCGCGTGTGGTGCGGATTCTTCTTGTTGTTGCTCGCGATGACAGCGGAACCGTTTGCTGCCAGGGCGGAGGTGCCGTTTCCCAACGGTCAGCTGGTTCTGGTCGCTGGCGATGCCAATGGGGTGTATCACCAATTCAGTGATGATTTAAAAAGGCTGGGCCAGATGTACGGGTTTGATATTATCGTCAAGCCTTCGGCGGGTTCTTTGGACAATTTGATGTCTATTGTCAACGATGATGAGGTCAATATGGCCTTTGTGCAGGCGGATATCCCCTCCTGGATTGCGGGTCGCCTCAGACAGAGTGATCGTCCGGGCAATAATATGCGTAAATTTTTGGTGAAGGTCAGGACATATTATCCTCTCTACGATGAAATGGTGCAAATCGTGGCACGGCAGGGCATTCGTTCCCTGACAGAGTTGCGGGGGCATAAAGTGGCGACGGGGGCACAAAAATCGGGTGCTTTCCTGACCATGGGCAATATTTTTCAACAAGAAAATATTCAGGTTGAGTCGATACCTGTCTCCGGTGCGGAGGCTTTGGCCAAACTGTATGCCGGGGAGGTCGATGCCGTGGCCATGGTCTCCGGTTATCCGGTGGTGCTGCTGCAATCGTTGGAAAATAAAGGGTACCACCTGCTCCCCGTGGTGCTTACCCATGCTGATCCGGTTTATATGCCCGCTGAAATCCCAGTCAATACCTATGTATGGCAAAAAGAAGCGGTCCAGACGGTCTCTGTCAAGGTCCTGTTGGCCACCTATGATTATGTGCAAGATATGCCTGTTTGCCAAAGATTAATTAAATTTTCGGATGTTCTGAAAAAAAATCTTCTCTGGCTGCGAACCAATGGTCATGCGCAATGGCAGAAGGTGGATTTCGAGTATGTGGACAACAGTGGCAAAAACTTTTTAAGGTCGCATTGTCTCAGTGGGTATTGAAAGGGGAATTCTTGACATGCCATCGTTGTGGGAGCGGTATACATATGGTTTGGCCGAACAGAGGGTGTCCGGTGACGGGGAGCAGATGGAGACGCAGAGCATCGACGCGCTGCCGGTTGATGGTGCCGAACAGCAGAACAGGATGATTGCTCTGGTGCGCCAGCAGATTGCTGCACAACAGGCGGCGAGTCGGGCCATGGCCGCAAGCGGCGTGGCCGGAGCCAAACAGGTTGCGGCAGAAGTGGCGCAGCAAGCGGCAATCCTGGCCAATGCCATCGATACCGTTGCCAGTGAGACGATCCAGGGCATGGCCTCGACGCCCAACGAGATGACCGAATTTCTCTTCGGCCAGGAAAGGGCGTTGTGCTTTGAACTGGCGGAAATCAAATGGTGGGTGGCACAACAAGGGGGGGGCGGGGGCACCCCGGAAACCGTTCTGGGCATTTCCTGCCAACATCAGACCAATGCGGTGCAACGATTGCTCCGGCAAGGTGTGCGCCATTATGTCAATGGTGAATACCAGGAGGCGGAACAACGCTTTCGGCGTGCCCTGAAGCGGGACAGCACCGATTATCAGGTGTTGACCAATTTGGGTTACATCGCCATACGCAAGGAGGATGAGGCGGGTGCCCTGTTGTTTTTCAACAAGGCGTTGACGCTGCCGGAAGGGCTGGACAAGGGGGCGCAGGCCCGTACCCTGTGGGCCATGTCGCGGGTTGCCTATGCGCAGGCCGATCCTCTACAGGCTTATGCGTTTGCCCGTCGTGCTTATGAAAAGAGTCAAGCCGTTGAGCAGTTGTTCCTCTCGGCCTGTTATGCCGCCCTGGTCGATCTGTGGGAGGAGGCGTGGCATGGGCTGGCGCAGGCGATTCACCTGGATGGCCGTTTTTTTGCCCGGGCCGCCGTGGAGCCGGTCTTGGCTCCGGTGCAGGAACGGGTGTTTTCCTGGTTGGCCTCTCTGGCGCAACAACGTGCCAGCACCCTGGCGGCGGCGTTGGATGAATGCAGGCAGGTTTTGCGGCAGACCGAGGCGGTGGTGTGGCATCCGGTGTTGAAGGAGATTTTGCTGCAATTGGAGCAGGAAGCCGCTGCCATTCAGGGCCGGGAAGAGGGATATGCCGATATGGGCCAGAGATTGGCTGATATACAGGATTTGCATACCCTTCTGGTGCAGATCAAAAAATGTGATCAATGGTTTTCCTGGGCCGCCGAGGGGAAACAGACCCTGGCCATGCGCATCGCTCAGGAAAAACAGGACATCTCCAACCTGATGGAACAGGATCGGCAAAATCTGGCCAAAACACAGGGCCATATCCAGACAGAATTGGCCCAGCGGGTGCGCGACAAGGAGATCCCGCACCAGGGAGAGCAGATGGGATTCTGGGCTTGGCTGTTCTCGGCCCAAAAAAAGACGGATGATATGCTCTTTGACGATGAGAAAAACAAGCTGGAAAGAGAGATCAATCTGTTATCCAATGCCCTGTCTGAGGCGCAAGCCAAACACAAAGGGGTGGAGGAAGCACTGGAAAAACGGGTGAGAGAACTGGATGCATGGTATCTGGAAAAATGCCGGGTGGTAGAGAGCGAGGAGCAGAATGTGCTCCATTTGTTCCAACAGGTCCATTTGGAAAAAATGTTTTCAGAATTGCCAACCTTGAAATATATTCGGCACAGGGCCTTTTTCATGGAGGCACATTTCTGGGAATTGCCGATCCCGCATCAAACCGTGCCGGTCGAGAATGACTGGAGCGAGGAGGTGCCGCTCCGGGGCGAGTGGTGTTGTCCGCTGACGGGTATGGTGTTTGTTTGGGTCCCGGAAGGCACGTTCCAGATGGGCGATCTGTTTGGCGATGGACGGCGTGACGAAAAACCCGTGCATGAAGTTCAACTGGATGGGTTCTGGTTGGGCAAATTTCCCGTCCGGCAAGGCGAGTGGCAAAAGATTATGGGGAGCAATCCATCCTACTTCAAAAAGGGGGACGATTATCCGGTCGAGCAGGTCTCCTGGGAGGATGGGCAGCAATTCATCAAAAAGCTGAACGACCGGGGCGAGGGCAAATATCGGTTGCCGACGGAGGCTGAATGGGAATATGCCTGTCGGAGTGGCGGGAGAAAGGAACGGTATGCGGGGGGGGACGACATTGACCGGGTGGCGTGGTATGCCAGCAACAGTGGCGGCTTGACACACCCTGTGGGGCAGAAGCGGCCCAATGGGTTGGGCTTGTACGATATGAGCGGCAATGTCTGGGAGTGGGTGGCGGACTGGTATGACGAACACTATTATGGCCGTTCCCCCCAGGCAAATCCCCAGGGACCGTCTGCCGGTTCCGGTCGGGTGATACGAGGGGGCAGTTGGTACAATGTCCCGGCCGGTGCGCGTTCGGCCAATCGTTTTGTCGATGATCCGAGCCATCGGTTTCTCTATCTGGGCTTGCGCCTGCTCAGGATGTCATCACCATAGATCAATCTCTTCCGTTCCATGGCTGACCGCCTCCAGATGACCGGCTGCCACCAGCATATGGTATAAGTTGACCTGGTTGCGGCCATTGCTCTTGGAGTGGTACAGGGCCAGGTCGGCCTTCTCGATGAGGGTGCCCGCCAGTTCCCCGGCCTCAATCTGCACGGCACCGATGCTGACCGTGACCCGCCCGACCTGGGGAAACGCATAGGACTCGACGGCCTTGCGAAAACGGTTCAAGACCACCTCCGCCGTTTCCGGGGAGATGTCGTTCAACAGGACCACAAACTCCTCACCGCCAAAGCGAAAGGTCGCATCCTTGTCCCGGAAACACTCGGTCATGATGCGGGCAAACAGGACCAACACCTCATCGCCCATCAGATGGCCGTAGGTGTCGTTGACCTTCTTGAAATGGTCGATGTCCAGCATGGCCAAAAAGGCTCCCTGGAACGGGCGTTCGTGTTGCCGGCGACCGACATTCTGCAGAATGGTGAATATCTTGCCGAACGCGGTATCAAAAAATTGGCGATTGCGCAAGCCGGTCAGCGGATCATGGTAGGCCATGAAGCGCAGGCGTTCTTCCGCCTTGCGGAGATCAGACTCGGTGCGCCGGTGTTCGAGAATGAGTGCCAGGGTGTTGCTGATCGTGCTCAGCAAGGCGTCTTCGTCTTGCTTGTGCTGATGGCCAGCGGGCATGTGCAGACACAATACACCGAGCAGACGTTCCTTGTTGACAATCGGTACACAATAATGGCCATGTGGTGTCATGGCAGCGAAACCAATTTCATGCCGTGCATCCACCTGATCGGTAAAAATCAGTTCATGAGACTGTCCCGCCTGGCCACACAGACATTTTCCCAGTGGTACCTCGGCACACAGCGTCAGCAGCGGTTCGGGTAAATTTTTCTGACCGACCATCTGGAGGGTGCCCGTTATTTCATCCATCAGGAACAGTGCCCCCATGCGCAAACCGGAGAGCCAGGGCACCGCCAGAATGATCTCCAGGATTACTGCGACATGTTTTTCGAGCGAGAGCGGTTCCAGGCTGGTTTCCAGCAGCGCACTGATGGCGATGCGGATGGTCAATGCCCGCTCAGCTATTTTTTCCGCCTGCTTGAGGTCCATTGCCTCAATGGTCAGCAACGCCTCTTTCTGGCGCAGCGTTTTCTGGGTTTTCTTGATCTCACGGCACCGTTCCATGTGGATGCGGAGTTCATCCCGATGCACCGGTTTTTGCACGGCGATGACAGCGTGATGGGCCATCGCCTGCACGGCCAACAAGCGATCCTCCAGGGTACACATCAGAATGATTTGCAAATCGTTTTTCTGGTCGATGGCCTGTTGGATCCAGGTCAGTCCATCCATGTCCGGTGTGTGCAGAACGGTCACGAGAATGTCGATGGGGTGTGCCTGGAGAATCGCCAGGGCTTCATGACCAGAGAGGGCTTGATAAACCGTGTAGTCGAGAGACCGATATTCTGGTAGCAATAGATCCAGTATGTCTTGGTCATCCTCCAAAAACAATACCGAGATGGACATGAAAGGACCTCTGTACGGGGAAGGAATGCGGCGGTTGCTGGGGGTTTGATTCAGGCCGATTGTGGGGTCTTTGCCCCTGGACCCCACCCTACCCTATGCACACAACTTTTGCAGGGGGCCGGGGACTGGCACGCTCCCCGGTGGGGGTTTGGGGGCTGAAGCCCCCAACGTATTGATATTGTGTTCCTCACGGGGCTTTGCCCCGGACCCCACCAGGGGCTTTGCCCCTGGACCCCACCAGGGGGATAATCCCCCTGGACCCCTATAACCACACAATATGCTTCGGATTTTTTGTCAGCATAAAGATGTGTGCATAGGGTAGGGACCCCACCAGGGGGATGATCCCCCTGGACCCGCAATAATGAACAGGACAACCCCAAGAAAGGAGGGAGGGGGCTGGGGAGGCAGCGTGCCGCCACCCCAAACATAGCCGAAAGGTTTTTTATAAGCCACCGCGTGAGGCCACTGCGATATGTTGCACGGGCAGAACGGTCGGTTCCTTCTCCGGCACAGCCACATAATCCGTCGCACCATCATCGGCAGAGGCCATCCGTTGTAACGCCTGGCCGTTGTGCAGTTGGGCAAAGGCTTGATCCAGCAAGGCAGCCATTTTGTTGTCCCGGGCCACGGCAGAGTGACCGCCAAAGACCACGCCAATCAACCGCGTCGGACCGCGTACCGTGGAGGCCACCAGATTAAACCCGGAAGCACGGATATAGCCGGTTTTGATGCCATCCATCCCCCGGTAACGGCTCATCAAATGGTTGTGGTTGTGGTGATGCACCCCGGCATAGGTAAAGCCATCGCGACTGAAATAGGGATAATATTGCGGGTGATGATAGACAAGGGCATAACCCAGAATGGCCATATCCCGCGCCGTGGTCACCTGCTCGGGATTGGGCAGACCGGACGGATTGCGGAAGACCGTGTGGCTCATCCCCAACGCCCGTGCCTTGTTGGTCATCATGCGGGCAAACTGCTCCTCGGTGCCACCCAGGGCCTCAGCCACCACGACCGTCGCATCATTGGCCGATTTGGTCACGAGTCCCAGCAGCGCATCTTCGACCCGAATCTGTTGGCCCGCCCGCAACCCCAATTTGGAAGGTTCCTGGCCAGCGGCATTCTGCGAGACCGGCAAATATTGGTCCAGACGCAGTTGGCCGCTCTTCAGGGCCTGGAATGCCAAGTAGAGGGTCATCATCTTGGTCAGAGAGGCCGGATGACGCAGTTCGTCCGGGCTGGTGGCATGCAGGACGCGGCCTGTCCTGGTGTCGATCACCAGATCGGCATAATTGGCCGAGGCATCCACCGCAGGCCGATAATGCCTGGCCATTTTCAATCCACCGGAACGAGTCCGGCCTGCTTTTTGGTGCTTGGACCCGAATTTACCAGGACGAAATGTGTTCGACGAGTGGGAAGATCTTTGATGCTTATGGGTGGATCGACGGTGTTTGGTGGTCGCATCGGCGGAAAAAGGACTCAACACCCCGGTCAACAGCAGGAAAACCAAAAAAACTCTTACAATTCCGGTCCGGCGACATAATGGCAGCATGGCTCGTTTTCCCACTGTTATGGTTTTCGGGTTGACACAATTGTGCAATCGATCGGCGAAAAACCGGCCTTTCCGACGACGCCGTTGACATTCAGATGCACACCTGAATACAAACCCAACAGAGCCCAGAGGATGTGTTTTTCGTTATATCTGCCGATAGCAATTATGTTGCCAAGTCAGCCCTGGTTTCCTAACAGATTGAAAGTCAAAGGATAATTATTGACAACCCGTCCAGCACAACAAGGGATTGCCACGTTACTGACAGTTGGCAATCCATGCCGTCAAGCAACATGCCAGAACGGTGTCACGGCGCGTGACGGGTTGCCAACGACCGGTTTCTCATCCGCTACGCCGACTGTGTGACACAGGGGTAGGTTTCTTTAACAAGTTCGGTTGGTTCCGCCCTCTTTCCCTCAGGGGGTGATCATCCCTGATCCAGGGCCTCCTGTCAAGTTTACTCTTTGGTTTGCTGGAATTATGGCAGAAGGATGTTGCGGTTGGGGATGACGGGTAAACCGGCGGGCGCAGGCGATGGGTTGCGGGGAAAAATATCCGTGGCGAAGGCCGGTTTCAAGGGGGGACGAGTCACGCATGGCATGACAACCCAGACCGGGCAGCCGTTCCTGTGGGTATGGATGGGCAATGTTCCTGCCATGATATCCGCGTGATTGGCGGTGTCTCGCCCAAGTCAGCAGTGCCACCAACACATGGCCAACACGGGCAGACCAGTGCCAACGGTTTGACGAATGCGCAAGCAGGGGGCAGAAGCGGGGAGGGTGGCTTCTGGATAGTGGCCCGGCAACCACAGTCCATCGCTCCTGGTTGACAGGGGGAAGGTGTGCTGGCATCTTGCTCGTTTCGGCACTGGTTGGGTCAACCGGGCAGATTGGACAGGTGGATGTCTTTTGGGGGCTTTGCCCCCAGCCCCACCAGGGGCTTTGCCCCTGGACCCCACCGGGGGGGATAATCCCCCCCGGACCCCCTTGATAATGATTCTAAACCGCAACCAGCATGGGATGCGTAGTTTTTCAAACGTCATTCCCGCGCAGGCGGGAATCCAGGTGGTACCTGCGAGATCTGGATCCCCGCCTACGCGGGGATGACGGAAACTACGCATTCCGAAACAGGTGCGGTTTAGAAAAAGATGGAGGGTCTGGGGAGGCGGTTCTCCGCCTTCCCAGAAAAGGGATCCAACCTGTCTGATTCGCTTTGTCACCCTGATTGATAGAGGAGGGGCGTGTGGCAGCAAAAAATCGGGTTGGCCGCCTGCTGGTCCTGACGGGCGATGGCAAAGGCAAATCCACCAGTGCCTTCGGCGTGGCCCTGCGCGCGGCCGGTTGGGGACAGCGCGTTTGCGTTATCCAGTTTCTCAAAAAGGCGACCCGCCAAACCGGTGAAGAGCAGGCCGCTCGACGGCTGGGCATCGAATGGTTGACCCTGGGCGACGGCTTTACCTGGAACAGCCCCAATCTGGAACGGGATCGCGCCACCAGTCAAGGCATCTGGACCTTGTGCCGGGAAAAAATAATCGCCGCCACCTACGATTTGATCGTCCTGGACGAAATCAATACCGTGCTGGCCTGGGGATGGTTGGCCATTGATGCGGTGGTGGCGTGCCTGCAACAGGAAAAACCACCGGCGTTGCACGTGATTCTCACCGGACGCAACGCCCCGGCAGAGATTATCGCGGTGGCAGACACCGTGACTGAAATGGTCTCCATCAAACACGCCTTTCAGCAAGGGGTGCGTGCGGCCAAAGGGATCGAGTTTTGAAGATGAATGAATCAGCCGGGTGGTTCTGACCCTGTTGAGTTGCCAAAGAATAAACAAACGGAGGGCTGGGGGGGCGGTGCATTGCCCCCCCAGGTTTCACATACGATTGAGCAGACGTTTGCTGTCTGGCATCAGGTCGGCTGTCTTTCGTTGACCAGCTTCTGGACTACGCCGGGATCGGCCAGGGTGGTGATATCGCCCAGGCTTTCCGTTTCATTGGCCGCAATCTTCCGCAAAATACGCCGCATGATCTTGCCGGAACGGGTCTTGGGCAAGCCAGGCGCAAACTGCATGACATCAATATGCGCGATGGGGCCAATCTCCTTGCGGACCAGCGCATTGAGCTCCTTGCGCAGGGCATCGGAGGGTTCCACACCCACCATCAGGGTGATAAAGGCATAGATGCCCTGTCCCTTGATGTTGTGCGGATAGCCCACAATGGCCGCCTCGGCCACCTTTTCGTGCAGCACCAGGGCGGATTCAATCTCTGCCGTGCCCAGGTTGTGCCCGGAGACAATGATGATGTCGTCCACCCGACCGGTGATCCAGTAATAGCCATCCGCATCCCGACGGCAGCCATCGCCCGGGAAATAACGACCGGGATAGGCGGCATAGTAGGTCTCGAAAAACCGCTTGTGATCGCCATAGACCGAACGCATCATGCCCGGCCACGGACGGGTAATGGTGAGAATACCCGAGGTCTCCCCTTCCTGCACCACACCCTTTTCGTCCACCACTTCCGGTACAATACCGAAGAAGGGCAGGGTGGCGGAACCGGGCTTGAGGCCGATGGCTCCAATCAGAGGGGTGATGAGAATACCACCGGTCTCCGTCTGCCACCAGGTGTCCACGATGGGGCACCGGCCGCCGCCGACCACATGATAATACCATTCCCAGGCTTCGGGATTGATCGGCTCACCCACCGAACCCAACAGGCGCAACGAGGCCCGACTGGTCTTGTTGACCAGTGCATCGCCCTGGGCCATCAAGGAGCGAATGGCGGTGGGGGCGGTGTACAGGATGGAGACTTTATGCTTGTCCACCACCTGCCAGAAACGGGAGGCGTCGGGATAGGTGGGAATACCCTCAAACATCAACGTGGTGGCCGCATTGGAGAGCGGACCATACAGGATATAGCTGTGTCCGGTGACCCAGCCAATGTCTGCCGTGCACCAGTAGATATCTTCTGGATGATAATCGAAGATATAACGATGGGTCATGGTGACATAGAGGAGATAACCCGCCGTGGTGTGCAAGGCACCCTTGGGCTTGCCCGTGGATCCGGAGGTGTACAGGATGAAAAGCGGATCTTCGGCTTCCATCACTTCCGCCGGGCAATCTGCGCTGGCAGCGGCAATGGCATCGTGATACCAGACATCCCGACCTTCCTGCCAATCAATATTGCCACCACCAGTCACCTTCACGGTGAAGACGGTATGGACGTTGGGGCAGGATTTCAGGGTGATATCCACATTGGAGCGCAAGGCGATGGGCCGACCCCCGCGCCGTCCTTCGTCCGCCGTGATGATCGCCGTGCAATTGGCATCCAGGATGCGGTCCTTGAGAGCCTCGGGCGAAAAACCGCCAAACACCACCGAATGGACCGCACCGATGCGGGCACACGCCAACATGGCCACAGCAGCCTCCGGGACCATGGTCAGGTAGATGCTGACCCGATCACCCTTCTTGATGCCACGGGCCTTCAGGGCATTGGCGAAACGGCAGACTTCGTTATGCAGTTCACGGTAGGTGATTTTGCGGGAAGAATTGGGGTCATCCCCTTCCCAGATGATGGCAACCCGGTCGCCATTTTTTTCCAGGTGGCGGTCCAGGCAGTTGTAGGCGACATTGGTCTGGCCCCCCTCGAACCAGCGGATATAGGCCTTGTTGAAATCATAGTCGACTACCGTATCCCACTTTTTAAACCAGTGGACAAACTTGTCAGCCTGCTCCGCCCAAAATTTGTCCGGGTTGTTGACGGACTCGGCATACATGCGATCATAGTCTGCCCGATTAATGTGGGCGTGGGCGGCAATGGCCGGATTGACGGGATAAATCTTGTCATCACTCATAAAAATTGCTCCTTTTTACTTGATGTTGGTTGCCATTAAAGACACGCATCAGAATCAATATTACCTGCGGGAAAACAAGCCCATTTGACAAAGGATAACATGGGCCCACCAATATGCAATGAAAAATCGACCAACGTAACCAGCCCGGCCCTTTCTTTCCCCAAACAAAGATAAAAAAGCAACAAAATGGAGGGTGTTTGCAGACTGTTGCGCGCCTGCGTTTTTTGGGTGATTTCCCCATTATTCATGCTATCATGCCCGGATCCTCCTGTTTGGCCCAGGATGCAAACACCACGCACCCTGAGTCGAACAGCATGGCACGAACCAAGTTCTGGCGGCCGCAACGATGACCAGGACTGCCACACACCAGCAGGGCAACTGTATATTTTTTTGACCGAGGGGATACTGACGCATGTTTTGTGATAGTGCTGCACCTTTTGACCCGAACTGGCAGGATAAATATCAGGACAAGATGATTGCCATGGAAAAAGCCATCGGCTTGATTCAATCCGGGCAGCATATTTTCCTGGGTACCGGCTGCGCCCAGCCCACTCCACTGGTCATTTCACTGGTGGGCCGCTCCACAACCCTGGCCAATAATGAAATCGTGGACCTGTTCACCCTGGGCGATGCCCCTTACGCCCGGCGTGACATTACGGACAACATCCATGTAAGCACTTTTTTTATATCAGATAATGTACGTGATATAATCGAACAGGGACTGGGCACATACACCCCGGTATCTCTGTCGGACATTCCCCGCTTGTTATCTTCCGAGCATATTCACCTGGATGTGGCCCTGATTCAGGTCAGCCCACCCGATCGCCAGGGACGTTTCAGTCTGGGTGTTTCGGTGGATATCATTCCGGCGGCCATCCATCAAGCCCGACTGGTGATTGCCCAGGTCAATGTCAACATGCCGAGAGTGCTCGGAAATTCCTTTGTGACCATTGAGGATCTGGACTGGTTGGTAGCAGCCGACAACCCATTGACCGAATATCATCCTCCGACACCGAGTGCCGTGGACCACCAGGTGGCACAACAGGTGGCTTCTCTGATCGAAAATGGTTCCACCCTCAGCGTGGACATTGGCGAAATCCCCCAGGCGGTCCTGTCCCATCTGGGCACCAAGCGGGATTTGGGCATTCACTCGGAAATGATCACCAGTGCCTACCTGCAACCCATTCGCGATGGCATTTTTACCGGACGGGCCAAAAGTCTGGACCCCGAACGCATCGTGGCCAGTTATTGCCTGGGCAACCGCCCGCTCTACGATCTCCTCCACAACAATCCACTGGTCAATCTGCATCCTACCGAATATGTCAGCGATCCTCTGGTCATCGGCAAGCAACACCGCATGGTGGCCGTCAGTTCCGCCATCGAGATCGACCTGACCGGCCAGGTATGCACCAGTTCCATCGGGATGCGCTCGTTTTCCGGTCCCAGTGGACGGGTCGATTTTAATCGCGGGGCCTGCCGGGCACCAGGCGGCAAGGCCATCGTCGCCCTCACCTCCACCGCTGACAACGGCCGGGTCTCCCGCATTGTCACCCATCTGGCCCGCGGAGCCGGGGTGGAAATCATGCGGTCCGATGTCCATTATGTCGTCACCGAGTTTGGAACCGCCTATCTGTATGGCAAAAACATCCAGGAACGCGCCCTCTCCTTGATCGGCATTGCCCACCCCGACTTTCAGGAACAACTCCTGTCCGAGGCCATCGCAGCCCATTTTGTCCACCCCGAGTTGTCCGATGTCCAGGGCCGACAAATTTTTCCCCGCATGCAGTTCAGCAGTACCCTGCACCTGGCGGATGGCCGCAGCGTTGAGTTTCGGTTTATCCAGCCTTCCGATGACCATATCGTGCGCAAACGGTTCCATGCCCTCTCCCCGCAGACCGTCTACTATCGTTTCATGGCCCCGCTCAAGCGTCTCTCTTTTAAACAAATCATGGATCTGGTGTATGTAGATCAACGGGTGGCAGCCGCCATCGGCGGGTTTGTGCCGGGCCTGGGCCGCGATGGATTGATCGCGTTGGCTGGCTACCATTTGGAACCCCATTCCAACAGTGCCGAGGTGGCCTTTTTGATCCATGACAACTGGCAACGACATGGCATCGGCAGCCACATGTTTCACACCCTGGCGGGCATCGCCCGACGCAACGGCATCACCCGTTTTACCGCCGATGTTCTGCCAGGCAATATTCAAATGCAGCGGGTATTCCAACGCGCTGGACTGCCGTTTCGTCACTGGCTGGACGATGGCACGACCTGCTATGAGATTGATTTGGTGGGATGAACAGCGGGAAGGGAATCTGTGGGGGCGACTTGCCGACCCCACAGTTCCAAAAATGGCCGAACGGTTCCTGACTCGCCAAATATTAACTCTTTGTTTTCTCTATGAAATCTTTCACATTCTTCTCAAGAAACGCCTTCAGTTCCTTTTGGCCCTGGGTCAAAACTTCGATGGCGCGCACGGTGCTGGATTTTAAATCCTTGGCCATTTCGGCCGCCATCTTGGTCTGGGTGTTCAACAGTTCTTTGGGCGTCTTGGCAGACGTCAGTTCTTCGAGCCGCTTGGAACCAACCGAATTGAATTCTTCAATGGCATCCAGTTGTTGCTTGGCCAATGCCCGCACGGTAGCATCGTTGATCTTTTGCAACTCGGCGATGGAATCAATCATCATCCGGGTCGTGTCTGTCATTTTTTTGGTGATTTCTTCGCTATTCATGCTGTATACCCTCCCACTCAAGTGTAAATCATGGCCCGACAGCCAACAACGAGACAGACCGCCGCACCAAAAGAGTTTTGGACCCCACCTGCAGCCCATCCATCACCATACCTCAATACTGGAAAAGCAACAAGGCATTTTCATAAACCCTGGCCGAGAAACCATTCTCGGCCAGGCCGTCCTCACAACCCCACAGTTGTCAACACGACAGCCGGGTTGATGTGCAACCGGGAAATGCCCAGACGATCCGCAGGAATGCCCATGGTCAGACCCAGCAATTGGGAAAAACTCATTTCCGGCAACTGGATGGGCTTCTGGATGGTCTTTTCGGCCATCTCCTGCATCGAGCCCATGACCATATCGCACAGGGTGCAGGGGGTGATCATCACCTGCGCCCCCGCCGCCTTGGCACTCAGGCAGTTTTTGGCTGACATTTCATGCACTTCCTTCTTGTCCGACAGCATGACATGAAAACCGCAACAACGCTCCTGATCCGGGTAGTCCACCGGAACACCGCCCATGGACCGAATCAGCCGGTTCAGATGGTGCTCCTTGCCTTCCTGTTGCTCGTAAATTTCGGCTGGACGCAAATTATGGCAACCATGGAAGGGTGCCACCCGCAGACCCTTGAGGGGTCGAATAATCTTGGCTTGCAATACCTTGGGATCCACCTGATCCGTCACCACCCACAACAGGTGATGGGTCTTGATGGTGGCTCCGTAAGGACGAACCCCGGCGTCGCGCAGAACACTATTAATCTTCTCCAACAACTCAGGCTCGTTTTGGAAGCGATGGTTGGCATGGGTCAATGTTTGCAAACAGGTGTTGCAAATCGTGACCAGATCCTTGCCCATGGCCTCTGCCTCGGAAAGGATGCGGGCGGCCACTGCCAGAGAAAAGGCGGGCTTGGTTTCCCGCAGGCTGACCGCGCCGCAGCACGAGGCACGCGGCATGGAATGCAGGATGATGCCCAACTCCTGGCAGACCGCCCTGGCTGCCCAATCGGCCTCCTTTTGAACTTGTTGGGCCGCGCAACCGGGGTAAAAGGCGAATTCCAAAGACATGGTGATATCCTCCAGACAGATGTGGCTGCTCAGGTTTATTCGGGCACGGCCTCTTTGGCCTTGGTTTCCACTTCAATGGGAAACTGCTCCAGATGGTCATACATCCGGCGCAACTCCTCCACCCCGGCTACGGTATGGGGAAAAGGCGAAGGCACCTTGCCTTTTTTGGCCAGATGCAGGGCCGTACCGGTCTCCTTCAGGGTTTCCCAGATGCCCAGGGTACGCATCATCAGGGTGAATTCGTTGAGGTGACCACCCCGACGAATATCCTCATGAAAAGCCAAGGCGTGCTTGGCACCGGCAGATCCGGTGTACCCCCTGGCCATCGCCCGGGTGCGCAACTTGACAATGGCCTCCATGGGAGCCACTTCCTTGGGACACACATCCACGCACATGGTGCACCGGGTGCAACTCCAAATGGCACTGGGTTGGCACAGATCCGCCAACCGCTGGCTCTTGCGCCCTTCCCGGGGGTCGGAGACAAAGCGGAAGGCCTTGGCCAGGGCGGCCGGACCCACAAACGCCGGACTGACCTCGGCCATGGTGCAGTCCGAGTAGCAGGCACCGCAGAGGATGCACTGGGTGACATGGTTGACCTGATCGTAAGCGGATTTGGTCACCGTGCTGTTTTGTTCCGGCCCATCCAGAAGATAGGGCGTAATGCCATGCACCCGCTTGAAGAACGGGCGAATATCAATGGCCAGATCTTTCAGCACGGGTTGATTCTTTTGGGGGGCAATCTCTACCACGCCATTTTTGGCCACCGCCCCCACATGGGTCTTGCAGGCCAGGCGGGTGCGACCACTGATCCACATCGCACAGGAACCGCAGATGGCCGAACGACAGGATTGCCGAAAAACGAGCGTACCATCCTGTTGACCCTTGATCTCCTCCAGCAGAGTGAGCACCGTGACATTGGGTTCCGACTCCACCGGAAAATCCTGCCACTTGGTTTGCACTCCCCCACCCTGAACCGGAATGCTACGTTGAATGCGAAAGGTATACTTTTGTAACGCCATGGTGGTCTCCTTTCATGCCCTCACACAGACGGAGGGACATGTCGACAAGATTCAATAGGTCCGTGTCTTGGGGGTGTATTCGGGATTGCCCACCGTGCGCACCGGCTCGTAGGAAAGACGCGCGGTCTCACTGCTGGCATCCCAATGGGCCAAGGTGTGCTTGCGCCAATTGACATCATCCCGCTCAGGCTGATCGATGCGATAATGGGCACCGCGTGATTCCTCACGCGCCAGGGCACCCTTGACGATACACTCCGCCAAGTCCATGAGATTGCGCAACTCCACCGCCCGCAACAGGTCCGTGTTGAAGGGCTCGGACTTGTCGTCCAGATGGATTTTATCGTAGTCCTGGCGCAATCCGGGCAACGTCTCGGCCATTTTGGCCATGCCCACCGGCTCCCGGTACACCCCGCAATAGGTATTCATGTCCTCGGCCATCCGGTTGCGAAGGTCGAAGGGACGCACACCCTGACCAGCACGGCCTTTGAGATCGGCAATGCGGGCCTGCTCTTCCTGCATGGCCTGGGGCGGAAAATCCCGCAGACCCTCTTTGCGCACATACTGGCTGGCATGGCCACCCGTCACCTTGCCAAACACAATGGTATCCAGCAGAGAGTTGCCACCCAACCGGTTGGCCCCATGGACCGAGGTACACGCCGCCTCGCCCGAGGCAAACAGACCAGGCAACGGCGAAGCCCCGAATTTGTCGGTGCGAATACCGCCCATGGAATAGTGGACCGTGGGACGCACGGGAATGGGCTCAAAGATGGGATCCACCCCTTCCAGGTCGATGGCCAACTGCCGAACCTGCGGCAGACGCTCCAGAATTCGCTCCCGGCCCAGGTGACGCAGATCGAGGAAAATGGCCCCGTTCGTGCCCCGACCCTCAATGATTTCGGTCTGCTCGGCGCGGGAAACCACATCACGGGAAGCCAGTTCCCATTTTTGCGGGGCATAGCGACCCATAAACCGTTCGCCACTGGCGTTGATCAGATAGCCACCCTCGCCCCGGCACCCTTCCGTGACCAGAATACCGGAGGTACGCAGGCCCGTGGGGTGAAACTGCACAAACTCCATGTCCCCCAACGGGGCACCGGCCCGATAAGCACAAGCCATACCGTCACCGGTACTGGTCGTTGCATTGGTGGAAGAGAGAAAAACCCGACCATACCCCCCGGTGGCCAACAACACCCCCTTGGAGCGCAACGGGAAAAGCTGTCCCGTTTTGATGTCATAGACGATCAAACCCGCCACATGACCGTCCGCCGACGTGACCAGACGGAACACATGGCACTCTTCGTAGACATGCACACCCGCCTTGACCAGTTGTTCCCAGAGGGTATGGAGCAGCACCTGGCCGGTCCGATCCGCCGCATAACAGGTACGATCAAAACTGGCCCCGCCAAAGGGCCGTTGGGCAATATCCCCCCGCTCGGTGCGGGAAAAGGGCGTCCCCATCCGGTCCATTTCATGGATAATGCCCGGAGCCTCCTGGCACATCAGGTCGATGGCGTCTTCATCGCCGATAAAATCCGACCCTTTCACCGTGTCATAGGCATGTACTTCCCACTTGTCCCGTGCATCGATGGCGGCATTGATCCCACCTTGAGCCGCACAGGAATGGCTGCGCAACGGATGGACCTTGCTCACCACCGCGACATCAATCCCAGCCTTGGCCCCCTCCAGGGCGGCCCGCATCCCTGAAAGTCCGGCACCAACGATAAGTAAATCGTGGCTTTTCATGACAATCCCTTCCTCCCTTGTTTGTTGACCCTTCCGCTGTCCAGAAGGGTAAGGCGAACCAACAGCTCAATGGATTGCAAATCGATTGTTGGTATCCATTAGAAATAACGCCTGAATGTACCTCTTGCCCACACCGACCGCCCTGACAACCACCTGCTCTCGGCAGGTATTCGCCAAAACATAACGAAATTACTGATAATAAATGTTAAATACAAAATCGCCCAGCATCGCGCCCACCGCACGACAACCATCCTGCCACCCGCATCCCGCACAGGCAGCCTTTTTTGGACGCACACCCCCCCCAACAGGCGCAGGCCTTGCTAGTCCGACCGAGGGTAACACAGGGATTTGGAAGATGCAAACAAGAGAATGCGCGGATCTCCCTTTTTTAGACAAGCAGGCGTTTATGAACCTTTTTCCGACGATCACCGACTCAAAGCATGGTGCATCCTCCGCCATTTTCTGGAGTGGGGATACACCTGCTTTCTGAGACCTCCTGGACCCTGTATCCGGTTCACTGCGCCAGGGGAATCCTCGCTCCGGGTGACCGCCACGATGGTCAAGGTCTTTGTTTCAACTCGTCTGACAACCGTTTAATGATCAGGCTGACTTTTTTCAAGACCTGGAAGGCCATTTGGGGATGTTCATGGACGGTACGGAGAAAGCCCACCCGGTCCAGCAACAGGATGCGGGCCGTGCCCAGGGCACGGATGCCGGAATGGCGCGGCATGGTTTCCATCAGGGAGTGAATACCGAAAATATCGGGGGCCTGCAAGACACGGTAGACGGTGTCCTCGCCATCCACGGTCTTGTGATACACCTCCACCTGGCCCCGCATGAGGAGACCAAAGGAGGAACTGGTATCGCCCTGCATCAGCACCACCTGCCCGTCACGATAGGTGCGCAGGGGGATCGCGTGAAAGGAACGAAAAAAAGAGGGGAACACGGTGCTTCTCCCTATGATGAGGACGGATCGAGTTCGGAGAGGCCCCACTGGTAGCCCGCATATCCGGCCCGTTGCCGGTTCAAACCGCGCAGACGGTGGTACATGGTTTTCAGGACATGGAAGGCCAGCATGGGATCCATCCGCAGGCGATGGATGAAGGCGGGTTCGTCAATGGTCAACACCCGGCTTTCGCCGTGGGAACGCACGGTGGCAGAACGGGGCTCTCCGGTAAACAGGCTCATTTCGCCAAAAAAGTCGCCGGAGTCCAGGGTGGCCACCACCCGATCCTCGTTGGCACCGATGACCACCTCCAGCTTCCCTTTTTGCAACAGAAACATGCAATCGCCCTTGTCGCCCTTGCGCACAATAATGTCGCCGTCGTGGTACAGGCGACCCAGTTGATTTTGTCTCATCCGGCGGATCCTCCCGCAAGGGTCGTTGGGGGTTCCGGCGGATCCGCCACCGCATCACCCGCCGGGCGCAGACTGGCCCGACCGAGACGGGCCAGAAAAACGGGATGCAGACAGCGCAGAAAGATGGAACGGTAGCTGTTGGAACCGGTAAACGTATCCCACAAAACCAGGGACATTTTTTTATTGGCAATCGACGCAGCTTGTTCCTGTCGCACCAGACGCAACAGGCCCCGCGTGAGCAGGGGAACCCGCTTGAACAGATTGACCGACAGAAACACGGCGGTGCCAATCACATTGTCCCAGTATAATGCCCGACAGGCGGGCCGATAATAACGGGTAAAGGCGGCCTTGGAGATGCCGTGGATCATGGCGGTGATGGCCAGGGCCTTGGCGGTGCGGTAGGCAGCCCCGTTACCGTCTTTGTAGAGTCGACTCACGGCGGCATCGCCCACCAGCACCACCCGGTCGGCAAAAGGCGGCGCGGCCATGCCCAGACTGACATCGGGCAGACATTGACACGCCTTCAGGCTGAGATCAACCTCAGCGGGAAAACAGGCTCTGACCGTGGGATGGGCCAAAAATTGGGTCGCGATCTCCTTGTTCAGATCTTTGCCCAGCATGACCACGGTGACATATTCCCCCTTGGGAATGATGGCGGAAAAATCCACGCGGGGCATCCGCAACAAAAAGACGTGCATGGTGTTGCCGAAATACTGGTTCACCCCCTCCCACCCCAGATAAACCTCGGTGACAAAGGCCTTGGTGGTTTTTGGGGGGGTGAAGGGGAGTGCCGAGGGGTCGAACACCTTGAGTCCGCCGCCGTTGACACCCACGGCTCCGACCACCAGATCATAGGTGCGATCCTCGATCCCCTTGGCGGACACCACGGGCAGGTTGCCCTGGCGAAAGACCCGGGTCACCCGGTAGGGATGGACCGTGGCCCCTTTTGCCACGGCCAGTCCGAGCAGATAACCGTCAAAACTCTGATAGACCACCTTCTCCCCCTCTTCCCCCGTGGTCCGATGGAGGGGGCCGGAGCCGCGATAGAGGGAGGCAATGCGCATTTCCGGCAGATGACTGTGGATACGGACCGAGCCCACCTCGGTGTGCAGGGCATACGAATCCAATCCCCGTTGCACCACTTCCGGGGGCAGGGTGATGCCGTCCATGGCCAGCATTTGCACCAGGGTTTCGGAAATAATGCCGCCGCAATGGTTACAGCCTTTGGGGCCCGGCGCGGCAAACTGGGCCGGTTCGTAGATTTCGACATTGATGTGAATGTCCAGACTGCGGGCAATATCCAGCATAAAATAGGCGGTGAGGGAGCCGGCCGGACCCCCACCCACAATGGCGACACGGGAATGGTGCGTCAGTTCCATGGAGCATCAGTCCTTGCGCCGGCCATTGGCCATATCGTGGATCACCTGGGCCGATTCCCGGGCAAACCGTTCCTGCAAGATGCGCAGGTAGCCACCCGAGAGTTTCGTCACCAGCAAATTGGCCTTGGAAAAAGAGAAAAAGTCATAATACACGGCATCATCCCGCCGGTTCCATTCCACGAAGACGCGCTCTTCGCCACGGATGGTATTGCCTTGCAGGGATCCCACTGCAAAGCCGAACCGTTCCACGGCCCCCTCCTCTTGCATGGTGTACACAACCCGGCAGACATTGATCCACCACAGGCCCAGAACGTTGGCCAGGATGACCATATTGGTGTCTGGGACCAGAGGGATTTCCGGCCAGCAAAAGGCCACCCACGGCAGTTGATACATCTGCCAGCGGGCAAAGGCGGCCTTGGCCTGTTGGTAGACCGTCTCACCGGTGCCCAGCAGGTAGCGACGGTGCAGCACGTGGTAGTGGCGGGAGAGGGTGTCCTGGTGTTGCCCACCCAGCCGGGAGGCCCCCACCTCGGGATAGGTGAATGCGGCCTGGGTCAAGGTGTCCAGGATGGTATTGACGACGGCGGCATTGGGTTTGACCCACGAACAATACATGACCCTTCACGCTCCGGTTGTCTCTGGCGAACCCATTGACCGGTTGTGCACCCGGTCGCCTGTGAGACTTTCCGATTTTGGACGGCGTGTCAAGAGGTTTATTGATTGTTGGCAAGGCAATCGTCCTGGCCATTTTTTCCAAAACGCAGCACTTTGATTGTGGTACACCCGCTTTTCCTGCGTCATGCCAGCACAGGTGCCCAGAAATACAGCGATGGTGACTTGCACAGTTGGACATGGTATTCTCTTCCAACGATTGGAGAACCCAGAAACCCGGAGGCTGCTCGAAATGTTTGGTTTATGGCATGTCTGACATCTCCCACCCCCATGACAACTTTGTCCGATCTTTGCTCTCCAACCCGGAAATGGCGGGAACGCTTTTGCGGGAACGCTTGCCGAAGGAAATATCGGATCTGCTGTCACTGGAGCCGCCCGTGTTGGTGGAAGGGTCATTTGTAGACGAGGCATTGCAAAAACATTTGACCGATCGGCTGTTTTTGGCGAAGACAATTTCTGGTCGGGTGGCGTTGTTGTACTGCTTGATCGAGCATAAAAGTTTTCCAAAACGGCGCACGGCATGGCAATTACACCGGTATATGCTGCGATCCCTGGAACAATGGGTTCGGGAGAATCCAAGATGGAAATTTCTTCCTGCCATTGTGCCTTTTGTTCTCTATCAAGGGAAACGAGAATGGAAGATACCGAATGAATTTATGGCGTTGGTGGATGCCGAAGCAGGTTGGCGTCCCTATCTGTTAAATTTTCAGTATACGGTGATGGACATTGGCAAGATCCCTGACAGAAAATTGTCACAACAACCCCGGTTGCGGGCCTGGTTGTTGGTGGCAAAATATGCCACGCGAACAGGAGAACAAATCACCGTCAAAGAGTTGCTGATTGCCATGTTGGCAGAGGCCACAGATGACTTCCGGGTTATTATTCATTATATTATCGAAACATTTCAAGACTACGATGAAACGATCATCCGAGAAATCATTCACAGGGTACGTCCCGAGGAGGAAGAGAAAATGATGTCCTTATTTGCACGAGACATGTTGGCCAAAGGCAGACAAGATGGGTTGCTGGCGGGTGAGCAAAAAGGTCGCCAGGATGGCATTCAGATTGGCGAGCGAAAAGGCAAGGCCACAATGTTGACGCACCAGTTGCAACGCCGCTTTGGTGGAGTACCGACGTGGGCCAGTGAAAAAATCGCCAAAGCCGACACCGCCTCCCTGGAGGAATGGAGTCTGCGAATCTTGGACGCCCAAACGCTGGAGAGTGTCTTTTCGGACGGGGTGTGATGCCAAGAACATCGCATAGCTGCGGACAATGCGACTACACATTACTCGTATTTGCGGAGATATTGATCTAATTTCTTGAATCGATCATCCTCTTCAAGCCCTGGTTTGGCCGTCCGTATCGCTTGGAGGCACCCTCTAAGGCTGTTGGACAACCACTGTGTACCATCACCAACCACGATGCGCAGGAAATCCAACGTCTCTTCGGGAAAATGTTCAGGGTGTTTCGCTTGGGATGCCAAATACGCAATATTGTCTGGATGCTCCACCGGTTGTAACCAGTCCCGCATGTCACCCACCGCCTCCGGGAAAGCCTCCCCTGCGGCCACGTAGAGCCGAGCAATCGTTTCCGCTGCGGGTTTCCTGGCATCGGGTGACTGTGGCCAGATCGATTTAAGATACGGCGACACACGATTGTGCCAATATTCCTTGTGTTGTGCACCAGAACCGTCAAGGGCATTCACCAATGTCTGTGCAACACTGCGCAACCCCTCCAGGGGGAGTAACCTGGTTGCGGTAGCCAGTTCCTTGGTCAAAAAAGGACCACCGCCTTCCAGTGCGGCAAATGTCAATAAACCGGCATATTGGTTACCGGACATGCCAAGTTGTGCGTAATGCTCTGCCGCAGCCAAAAACGGCTGTTTGATCGCCTCCAGCAAAGGCCGATAGAGATAGAGCGATCCGAGGCAACTTTGCCACATGGCCAAAGGCTCTGCTCCTGGCCGTTGCCAATCGAACAAGGGCAACAAATGCTGCACAGACCAGTCTTGATCGACGCGAAAGAGCGCGATGACACTGGCCGCCAGGACTATCCGACCGTGCCGGAAGCGAACGACCTGCGGATTGCACAGGTTGGTAAACAACGATTTGATCTCACTGGACAAACCTTGGCCATCCTCGAGAGATTGTCGATACCACCAATGCAGCACTGCCCCAGTAACCAAGCCCACGGGGTGGTTGAGCGCGCGCGATACAGGATCTTTTTCCTCCCCATTATCGTCCTCAAACGCCAGAACTCGTTGAACAAGATTGAAAAAAATGGGATCACTCTCTTCCAGCGTATTGGCAACACATTGCAACCACATACCGAGCGGATACACCAGTTCCTTGAGGATGTCATCCGGCGCACCATCCAACACTGCGCTCATGGTACCCCATGACTGTTTTAAATGCGGTTCCCCAAACCATGCCTGCAAGGCTTCGCTCCATCGCCTTATCGGCCACTCGCCAGCACGAGACAATTCTTTCAAGGCATCAGTCGTGGCCAAAAAATCATCTCGACAACGATCCCGCCAATCATCCTCCTGTCGATAGCGCGGTGTCGCGTACTCTTTGAGCCAGTTGATTAAATCTTCCTTGTTTTTCGGGGTAATATTCATCTGCCTTGAGCCATCATGCCCCACCCAGAACGGAAACTCATCACTCTCATCTGCGGCAAGTTGCCACGTAGGATGCCGGGCATACAATTCAGTGAGCCTTGCCTTGGCCGTCGTTCCCATGGCCGCACCAGCCGCATCCAACTTGGCCAGCCTGAACCAGATGTTCCTCTCCATCTGCCAGGTCCACTCTTCCGCTTCGGTGTCGTCCCCAAATATCGGACAAGACGGTCCAACCAGGATGACCTGTTCCAATTCGGCCAACTCCGCCCCATCCCAGTTGGGTGCCAAGGCAACCAGCAGTCGCACAACCTCCCTCTGCGTTTCCACCGACCATAACCAGCAATGGTCATCGGCCAGCAGCCAGTCGAGTGCCAGTCGATGCGGGATGACGTTGGCCTGAGCGGCTGCGAAAAAGGCCAACCGCTTGAACAACGGATACGGTACCTGCCACCAGTTTGCGGCAACCAGTCGCGCCCGATCAGGCCAACGCGCGGCGGTAGCGAGCCAGGCATCCCGAGTGAGATCAATCAACGCCGTCCAATCGTGGATCTTATTGTTTTGTCGATGTTCGCTGATGGAAGGCTGGGCTATGTAGGATCTGTCTTGTCGATCATCAATACCATCCAGTTCGCGCATTAAATCCAGCGCGTCACGTAACAAGGCGGTGGCATCGACAAGCCAATCTGGCCATGATGCCGCGCACCAACTCATATTTTCCTTCAGATCTTCCAGATTGGAATGCACACTGTCCGCAGACAGCACAATCTCCCATCCAACAAGGTCTTTGATCCGTCTTGTCCCAGTGGTTTTGGGCATGGCCTCGCCCCAACGGAACGGATCGCGCAGGACTACACGCGGGGTCAGCATCTCGCGCAGTTCCAGACGCAGGGTAGCCGTGAAACCGTCACGATTAAGGTGGCGGTACCATTGGGAAAGGTCCAAACTGTTCTGTGGCGACTGTACACATCCGGTCAGGAACAGTCTCCACAGGGTGCGCATGGACGGACACGGGATTGCATTGGGTGCATCGACCTGGATCTGTTTGAGTTTGTCGTGTTCGCCGTCACGTTCCAGCTTGACGAGTTCATCCAGACGGTTTTCAATCAACCCAGCAAAGTGGTTATGCAGTTTGCCCCCGCGATTGGCAAGCCACAGGATCAGTGTCGGGTCATCCAGGTGCCGGGTCAACCAGTGTGCCAGTTGAAACATGACGTCATCCCACCTTCTACCAGCAGCACCCGCTTCAACCAGCATCATGCGTGGCGCACGGTCACAGGGAGTTGGCCGGCACATCAAACTGAAGGTCAGCTTGTCGTCCTCGACAGGCTGGGATGGCACGCCAAAACGATCAAGATCGGCATATCGATAACGGTTCTCGCAAAGCGGTGCCAGCCAGTCCAAGGATGGCACCGGGTTGTGGTCAGCAAAACGTTTGGCAGGCAAACCGCTTTTGTCACTCAAGGCCCAAAGCATTCGCCCAACGAAATCCTGGAGGGTACCTGGCAGCGGCTTGGTGGTCGCGTACTGCGCTACGATATACTCTTTGCCGAGTACACCATCCCGGAAGGTTCCGGCCCATCTTCTTAATGTATTGTGCAAATAGTAGTGCTTTCTGTATTCCCGATAGAGAATGGGTGTCACGTTTTTTTTCCGCCACGCTGTGGCAGACTGCTTTTCCTTGCCCTTTGAAAAAGGGCCAGACGCAAACATTTCGTTCGGCGATTCGCCACGCAAACGATCCGCAGCCAAGGCATCCAGCATATAACGCAACACCGGATCGTTAATGCTATACCCGATAAAGCATACTGTGTAATTACGAAACAACTCACTGACAAAACGGGCGGCCCAACGCTCCACCAGATAGGCAAGGCCAAAATCACCACTGGAGACGACCAAATGGTCAAGGTCGGTTGCTGTTGGCGCAGGTGCCAACAGACCGTGCAGATACACCAATCCATTCCACCGATTCTTGGGCACGGGCAACAAGGGTGCCTGGTCGGTGTTGATCGTGAGTCTATCGGCGGCAATCACCTCCTCGAACAAACGATCAAAGTTGGTGGTGATGAGCCGAACACCTTTCTCAGGATGGCGCGCCAGAGTCAGAATGGCTCGATGGGTGGCAAGGGCCTGCGGCAATGCCAGATCCGGCGTCAACACACGAGACAGTTGCTCCCGCACCCGTTTACGCCCACCGACAATACGTCCCTCCAACAACCCGATGACCGTATCAAACTGACCAACCCTGAAAGCGGCCTGTTCGATGTCGTCTTGTTCCTCATGCAACCCGGCGTAAATTTCTTTCACCAGATCGTCGAAACCGCAGAGACCCGCAGGATACGAGACACCCGCGCCACAGAAAAAGACAACCTGCCCATTCTCATGCGCCTGCAATAACCGTTCGGGAATGTCGGGACCATTCGTGACAAACTGCATCTTCAGGCTTCCTCAATAAACACCGACTCCAATCGAACAGAACCCGTCCGAGGAAGAGAGTGCCCCGCAGCGAACGAAATACAACTCACTCCCGACACGCCTCATTGCGCACACGGGTCAGATGTGTCAGAACAAGGCGACGTAACACCTCCCGCAATTCGGGATCGCTGACCTGGGCAACCCGGTGGGCGGCCTCTTGTTCGTCTTCGGCGCACGGGGCCGGGAGAGGTGGCGGTGATGGCTTGGGCAGAAGCCAGGCGGGCAGCGAGCGCAGCGACCCTTGCCGGAAACGAATCTCACGCAATGACCCCGGCGGCAGATGGCTTTGCATCTTGGCCAGCAGCTCCGCCTTGAGATGGTGCAATTGACTGTTCCAGACCGGGGAGTCCACACGGACGGTCAACACGCCGTTGGTCAACCGGGTCGGTTCGGAGTGTTGGGCCACCTGCTCCCCCGCCGACTGGGACCACGCCCAGCAAAGTTTTTGCGCCTGGCTGCGCGGTTGCGCCAGTAAACGACCGGCAACGTGCTGAAGGATCGTCCCGACGGGGGTGTAGCCACTGTTTTTGGATGGTTCGCTCATGCGACTGGATGCTATGCTGTTTTGGTCCGCAATACCATAAAAAAAACAGGCGGACGGATCTGGCGGCCACCAGGGGCTTTGCCCCTGGACCCCACCGGGGGGGATAATCCCCCCCGGACCCCCTTAATAGTCAAACACGCGGAACTGCATTAAAATGTCTTTGATTCATCTGTTAAAAATGAGTGGTCTGCGGCCCAAAAAAGGGTTGGGGCAAAATTTTTTGGTCGACGATGGCATCGCCGAACAGATTGCAGAGGCCGCCTGGGCGCAGGCACAAGGTCCGCTGGTGGAAATTGGACCAGGCATCGGCAGTCTGACCCTGCCGCTGTTGCGGCGCGCCCAACAGGTGTGGGCGGTGGAACAGGATGCCGCCCTGCTCCCCCTGTTGCGCACCCGCACCGAGGGGCTGGGACAATTGGTGGTGGAACAGGGCGATGCCTTGCTGGTCGATTTTCGCCAATGGGCCGAGCGACTGGGCCGCCCGCTGACCATTGTGGCCAACCTGCCCTATCACGTCAGCACACCGATTTTGTTTCACTTGCTGGCACAGGGCGCAGCAGTCGGCGCGATGATTCTCATGTTCCAGAAAGAGGTGGCGGAGCGGATTGCCGCCCCACCTGGCGGCAAGACATATGGCATTCTGTCGGTCCACAGCCAATTGTGGATGGCGGTCGAACCCTTGTTTGCCGTACCACCCAAGGCGTTTTATCCGTCGCCCAAGGTGGATTCCAGCGTGATTCGTCTGGTGCGGCGCGCCGCCCCTCTGGCCCAGGTGGACGATCCCGATTTTTTCCGGCTGGTAGTGCGGGCGGCCTTTGGTCAACGGCGCAAGACCTTGCTCAATGCCTTGAAGGTCATCGACCCCTCCCCGGAAGCCTGGTTGTCGCGGGCGGATATTGATCCGCAACGGCGCGGGGAGACGCTGGCGGTCGTTGAATTTGTCCGGTTGGCCAATGTTCGATAATAGCCATTGAAAACCTCACCACCATTCTGCCCCCCTGCCACCATCGCTTGCTTTTCCGGTGACAAGCCCGCAAAATGCCCCAGCCTGGTGCCCGGACCTGCTGCAATGGAGAACCTTTTGCTGTTTCGAGCCAGGCAGGCCCTGCAAAAGGTTCACATCGCCTGACTACCACCCCGGCCCACGCCGGGGGACGACAGGACAACCGTTTTTACTACGCTCAGGATCCCAATTCATGCCCACAGAATCAATTCGGTTGCAAAAATGGCTGGCAGCAGCGGGATTGTGCTCCCGCCGCGAAGGAGACACCTGGATTGCCGCCGGTCGCGTAGTGGTCAATGGCACGGTGGTGACCCAACTGGGGACCAAGGTGAGCCGCAAGGATCAGGTCCTGGTCGATGGCCGACTGGTCATCCCCCCCCGGGAACCGTTGGTCGTCCTCATGCTGAACAAGCCACCCGGTGTCGTCTGCACCCGCCGGGATCCGGAAAACAGACGCACCGTCTTTGACCTGCTGGGCAACACCCACGCCCGGTTGATCAGCGTGGGCCGCCTCGATTATCAATCAGAGGGACTGATCCTCTTTACCAACAATGGCGATCTCGCCCACCAACTGATGCACCCCAGCAATCAGGTCCCCCGCACCTACCGCGTGCGCGTACATGGGCGGATCGATGCCCCGTTGCTGGCCAAGTTGCAGGCGGGGGTGCTGCTGGACGATGGCCCCACCGGTCCCTTGAAATTGGAACTGGACTATGTGCCGGGGGCCAACAGTTGGGTGACCATCACCTTGACCGAAGGTCGCAATCGGCTGGTGCGGCGCATTTTTGAGACGGTCAGCATGGAAGTCTCCCGCCTGATTCGGACCCAGTATGGCCCCTGTTCCCTGGGCGACTTGCCCCGAGGGGAATGGCGGGCGTTGCCAGCCACCGAAATCACCCGCCTGCTCACCCCCCTCAAGGAGGCCGGGCGGTTGCTCGCCTTGCAGCAGGAGGAGACCCCGGTTGCCAAACCCGCCGCCCATCGGGTCAACCCCGGTCGCCCCCCCGTGCGCTCCCGTCATCTGCCCGAGCAGACCACCCGTCAACCCCGTCCCGGAAAATTTGGAACAGACCATGGACGCCCAAAGAAAAGATAACCAGACCAAATATCTGAAAGATTATACCCCCCCGGACTTTCTGGTGGATACGGTCGCGCTGACCTTCGAACTGGATCCCAAGGCAACCCTGGTCCATGCGCGGCTCGCCTTGCGCCGCAATCCAGACAAGACCTTTGTGGCAGCCCCCCCCTTGCAGTTGGATGGGCAAGGGTTGGAACTGCTCCATATTGCCCTGGACGGCGCGCTGCTCTCCGCCAAACGGTATCGGGTGGAAGAAGATCGCCTGATCATCCCGGAGGTGCCGGAGGCCTGTATCCTGGAGATGCAGACCCGGATCCATCCGGCGGCCAATACCGCGTTGGAAGGGCTGTATGTGTCGGGTTCCCTGCTCTGCACTCAGTGTGAGGCGGAAGGGTTTCGCAAGATACTTTATTACCCGGACCGACCGGATGTCATGGCCCGGTTTACGACCACCCTGATTGCCGACCGGAAGCTGTTTCCGACCCTGCTCTCCAACGGCAACCGGACCGACAGCGGCGAACTGGCGGAGGGCAAACATTTTGTCACCTGGGTGGATCCGCATCGCAAGCCGTGTTATCTCTTCGCGCTGGTGGCGGGCAAACTGGCCTGTCATCGGGATCTCTTCACCACCCGTTCCGGGCGATTGGTCTCGCTGGAGATCTATGTCGAAACACCTGCCGCCCTCCTGTCGCTCGCCTCGCCCGATCTGGAGTCCGGCGGACAGTCCGCCCACGCCATGGACGCGCTCAAAAAAGCCATGGCCTGGGATGAAGAGCGGTTTGGCCGGGAATATGATCTGGACACCTATATGATTGTGGCCGTCAACGATTTCAACATGGGGGCCATGGAAAACAAAGGACTCAATATTTTTAACGCCAAATATGTCCTGGCCGACCGGGACAGTGCCACGGACCAGGATTTTCAGCAGATTGAAAACATTATTGCCCACGAATATTTTCATAACTGGACGGGCAATCGGATCACCTGCCGGGACTGGTTCCAGTTGAGCCTCAAGGAGGGGTTGACCGTTTTTCGGGATCAACTTTTTTCCGAGGAGAGCCGCTCCCCCGCCGTGCAGCGGGTACAGGATGCCCGTCTGATCTGGACCCAGCAGTTTGCCGAAGATGCCGGGCCAACGGCCCACCCCGTGCAACCGGACGCCTATCTGGAGATCAATAATTTTTACACCGTGACGGTCTACGACAAAGGGGCCGAAGTGGTACGCATGATCCATACCCTGCTGGGTGCGGCCTTGTTTCGCCGGGGCATGGATCTCTATTTTGCCCGCCATGATGGTCAGGCGGTGACAGTGGAAGAGTTTGTGCGCGCCATGGAGGACGCCTCCGGGCGGGATTTGCGACAATTCCGTCGCTGGTACCACCAGGCGGGCACTCCGGTGGTCAGCGTGACCACCCACCATGACGCAATGGCGCAAACCCTGCGCCTGCACATTACCCAAACCTGCCCTCCCACGCCGGGTCAACCGGACAAGTTCCCCTTGCATATTCCCCTGACGGTCGGTCTGCTGGGCAGATCGGGTCAGTCGCTGCCGTTGCGGTTGGCGGGAGAATCGGAGTCCGCAATCCGTGGACAGGAGAGCGCACCGCCCACCGCACGGGTCCTGGAGATTCGGCAGGCAGTGGAGGAAGTTGTCTTTACCGGCGTGGCCCAAAAACCGATTCCTTCGCTGTTGCGCCATTTTTCCGCCCCGGTCATCCTCCAGACCGATCTGACCGACGAGGAGTTGGCCTTTCTCTGGGCTCACGATCCCGACCCGTTCAACCGCTGGAGTGCCGGACAGCGACTGACCACCGATCTGCTGTTGCGCCTGGCGGTCGATTGCCAGGCCAACCGTCCTCTGCTGTTGGCCGATTTTTTTGTGGAGAGTTTTGCCCAGGTGCTGCGCACCCGGGATCTGGATCCCGCCACCACGGCCATGATTTTGACCCTGCCCAGCGCGACGGCCTTGCTGGAACAGATGGCCGAGGCCGACCCCGGTGCCTTGCACACCGCCCGCCTCTTTGTGCGGCAGACACTCGCCACCCGTCTGCACGAGGTGCTGTTGCAGACCTATGACCACTATTCCGACCCGGAGGCGGCGGTGTTCGGTCGTTATCATCCCATGCTGGCGGGTCGGCGGGCGTTCAAAAATTTGTGTCTGGATTATCTGGTCAGCCTGCAATGGGCCGAATTCTGGCAACTGGCGGTGCGGCAGTTTTACAAGGCAGACAACATGACCGACCGTTTGGCCGCGCTGACCGACCTGCTCTATTCCGCCAGCCCGGATGCCGAAGCCGCCCTGGCCGCCTTCGCCGAGCAGTGGCAAAAAAACAGCCTGGTCATGGATAAATGGTTTGCCATGCAGGCCCGGATACCCGACGAAAAGAGCCTGCGCCGTGTACGACAATTGCAGAAACATCCCCTGTTCAGCCTGAAAAATCCCAACCGCGTGCGTGCGCTGCTGGGATCTTTTTGCCATGACAATCCCCTGGCCTTTCATCAACCATCGGGCAAGGGCTATCAATGGCTGGCCAAACAGGTGTTGACCCTGGATCCCCTCAATCCCCAGGTGGCGGCTCGTCTGGTCGCCGCCTTCCGGGGTTGGCGCAAGCTGGAGCCCATCCGCCGGACCAAGATGCAAACCGCGTTGCAACAGATTGAGCAGACGGCAAATTTGTCCCGTGACGTTTTTGAGATTGTGTCGAAAAGCCTTAAGCATTAGAATGATGGACCATGATTATGGCTCAGGCCTGCGGGGCTTCGCCCCGGACCCCACCAGGGGCGTTGCCCCTGGACCCCACCGGGGGGGATAATCCTCCCCTGGACCCCCTTGATAATGATTTTTAAAAAAGGATCACAATGGGCATGGCGCAGAATGCAATGCGGGTTTGGCGGACAATCGGACGGGGTGTGACCCTGGGTCTGTTGGTTTGGCTGCTCTGGTGGCCAGCCAGCGGGGTGCGGGCGGACTCCGGTGGCACACCCCCCGCCGTGGCCGAAAAGCCGACGGACGACAAGGCGGGCGCAGACAAAGAGACGGTGGCAGAAAAAAAACCGCCGGTCGATGCCGGAAAAATGCTCGCCCAGGTGGATCGCAAGCTGCATCCCGAATCTTTTGAGCTGTTTGCCCAGGTGACCAGCCAGTTACCCAATGGGCGCACCAGCCAGCTCTCCCTCTATGTCGTCCGGGGCAAAGGCAAACAGTCGGCGGCCCTGATTCTCTCCCCCGACCATCTGGCCGGTCGCGCCATTCTGCGTCTGGAGGATGAGGTGTGGATGCACGTGCCCGGCGAGTTGGAACTGCGCCCCACGGCCCTGAATCATGTCTTGATGGGCACGACTGCGGGGACGGGGGCTTTCAACAATGCGGATCTGCTGCTGACCGATTTGGCGGTGGACTACAAGGCCACTCTCCTGGAGGAGGCGGCGGACTCCTACCTGCTGGAACTGCTGCCCCGGGATGCGCGCCTGCCCTACACGAAGCAGATTTTGCGCGTTGACCGCAAGCTGTTGTTGCCCAAATCGCTGCAACAGTATGGTGCAAACGGCATCCTGCTGAAAACGGTCACCTTTGACAAGGTGAGCAATCTCTTTGGTTTTCCGCGTCCCGAGGTGATGCAGGCCACGGGCGGACCCCGGAATCCTTATGCGGCCACCTGGCAACTGGGGTCGCTCAAAGCGCGACCGTTCCCGGCGGAAGCCTTCACCAAGGAGTTTTTGCCCAGGGTGGGCACCTTGTTTAAATGACCGGTTGCCAGTGTTGTCATTGACTTTACAAAAAATCGTACTATCCTGTTCCACTTTCGCCTTTGATGTGGTCGTTGGGCCATTGTTTCGGAGGTGGATGCGGCGTAGTGATTGCGACCGTATGCCAGTTGGACGGAGGATGAATCTGTGAGTAAGGAAGATGTGATTGAAATGGAGGGGACGGTTCTGGAGAACCTGCCCAATGCCATGTTTCAGGTGGAACTGGAAAACAAACATAAGCTGCTGTGCCATATTTCAGGCCGAATGCGCAAACATTATATTCGGATCCTGCCGGGTGATAAGGTAACTGTACAACTGACCCCCTATGACCTTTCCAAAGGACGCATCTCTTATCGCCACAAGTAAGACAGCGACGCTCTACAACGCCTCCCACATCGAAGTTCTGGAAGGTCTGGAGGGCGTGCGCCGCCGTCCGGGCATGTATATCGGTGGGACGGATGAGCGGGCACTGCATCACTTGGTAGCCGAACTCCTGGATAATGCCATGGATGAGGCCGTGGCCGGTCATGCCGACCGTATCACCCTGGTCATGGCGACGGATGGGTCGGTTTCCGTGCGGGATAATGGCCGGGGCATTCCGGTGGATCCGCTGGCCCGTTATCCAGGCCGCTCGGCTCTGGAGATTATTTTTACCACGCTCCATGCGGGGGGCAAGTTTCACGACAAGGCGTATGCCACGGCGGGGGGGTTGAACGGCGTGGGGGCCTCGGTGGTCAATGCCCTTTCCCTCTGGACCGAAGTGGTGGTGGAGCGGGACGGACACAAATGGCGGCAATGTTTTTCCCGGGGCAAGCCGGCGGCCCCTCTGGAACAACTGGAAGTGTCTCGCCGCCACGGCACGCAGGTCACTTTTCTGCCGGACCCGGACATTTTTCCCGATACCATCTTTCAGGTGGAACGGGTGGTGGAGATGTGTCGGGCCAAGGCCTACCTGAATCGGGGGGTGGTGATTCGGGTCAAGGTGGAGCAGAGTGGCGAGGAGTTGGCGTTCCATTTTCCCAACGGGTTGGAAGATTTTGTACGCCACACGGTTGCCAGTGCGGATCGTGTCATTCCGGCCCTTTTTGCGGGCAGCATGGTCGAGCAGTCCGAGGAATATCTCCGCATGGAGTGGGCCATGACCTGGACGACGGAAGAGGCGTGTCGGGTTCTCTCCTACTGCAACACCATCCCGACCCCGTTGGGTGGGGTGCATGAAACCGGCTTGCGCACCGCCCTGGTGCGGGCCATGCGGGAATATGCCGACGCCAAGCATTTGCTGCCCAAGGGGGTGGTGCTGGCCATTGAGGATGTTCTGGACGGTCTGTTTGCGGTACTCTCCGTTTTTCTGGGCAACCCGCAATTTTTCGGTCAAACCAAAGAAAAACTCAGCAATGCGGGGGTGGCCCGACGGGTAGAGGGGATTCTCAAGGATCATCTCGACCATTGGTTGCATGGTCATCCCGAGCAGGCCACTTCCTTGTTGATGAGCATGGTGGAGCGGGCGCAGCAACGGATCAATCGCAAAAAAGTGGTGGCACCGGTCAACCGCAAGACGGCCACCAGTCGCCTTACCCTGCCGGGCAAACTGACCGACTGTATCATTTCCGATGCCAAATCAGCCGAATTGTTTATTGTGGAGGGGGATTCCGCCGGAGGATCCGCCAAGCAGGCCCGCAATCGCCACAATCAGGCCATTTTGCCGCTGCGAGGCAAAATCCTGAACGTGGAACAGGCCAACCTGGAAAAATTTGAAAAAAATATTGAGGTGCAAAATCTGGTCACGGCCATTGGCACGGGTTGTGGGCCGTTGTTTGATTTGCGCAAGCTGCGTTATGGGCGGGTGATCATCATGACCGACGCCGATGTGGATGGGGCCCATATTGCCAGCCTGTTGTTGACCTTTTTCTATCGTTTCATGCCGGAGTTGATCCGTCATCAGCATCTGTTTTTGGCGCAACCGCCCTTGTTCCGGGTGACGGTTGGCAGTGACAGTTTTTATGCCCTGGATGAGGTGGAGCGGGACCGCATGATCGAGAAGATCCGGCACAAGCGGAGTCAGGCCAAGGTGGAAATTTCCCGTTTCAAGGGGTTGGGGGAGATGGATCCACATCAGTTGCGGGATACGACGATGAATCCGGCCACCCGTCGCCTGCTGCGGGTGTATGTGGATGATCTACAGCAGACGGATGATTCGTTCGACCGTCTGATGGGCAAGCATTCGGCGTCACGGTATGCCTTCATTCAAGAAAAAGCCCCTTTTGCCCAGAATCATCTGGATATTTGATAGTATGCCCGTGCAACCTGCCATGAACCTGAGACCTCTCCTTTTACTGCTGCTGCTGCTCTGTGGGTGGCCCACTGGCTCTTGCGCCGGGGAGGCGGATCCGTTTATCCAGATGCTCAACCTGGCTTTGGACCATAATCCCGAGATCAAGACGGCCCAGGCCAATCTGATGGCGGCCCAGGAACGGTTGCCGCAAAGTCGGGCCGTGCTGCTGCCCAATGTGGCTCTGGGTGTGACACCCAACAACAACCACAGCGACTGGCCGGGCGGTGGGGTCTCGGAACGGTCGCTCGTGGCGGGGGTGACGCTGTCGCAAATGGTGTACAACCGACCAGCCCTGATCGCCTTTGCGCAGACCACGCCCTGGATTGGTGCCTTTGCCGACGATCTGGATGGGACCGTGCAGGGCGTCTTTTTCAAGGCGGCCAAAGCGACTGTGGATCTGTTGCAGGCGCGGGAGATTGCCCACCTGGCCGAGAACAACCAGCAGGTGATGCAGCACCATCTGACGGACACGCAATCCCGTTATGAGGTGGGTGAAATCACCCGCACCAATGTCAGCCAGGCCGAGGCCCGTTTGGCCGCCGCCCGGGCCGACAAAATGCGGGCCGACAACGATGTGGCCGTGGCGCAGGCGCAATTTTTCGAGGTGGTGGGAGCACTGCCCCCGGCTACGCTGGCCCTGCCGAAATTTCGTCAGCCTCCGGGCGAAGGTGCTTTGGAAACCTGGTTGGCGCAACAGGAACAACGGCCCGATCTGCGCGCCATCCACAAGCGGTTGGGTATCGCCGAATCAACCATCGAACAGGAGCGGGCGGGACACTGGCCAACCGTGGCTTTGACCTCCAGTGCCAGCCATATCTGGCAGAAGGGCGGGGCACCCCTGGTCGCAACCTCGTCCGGAGAGGTGGACAGCTATACCCTGGGCATGAAAATGGAACTGCCGCTCTTTGCCGGTGGCATGACCCTCTCCAAAACCGCCGAGGCACAGGCCAAACGGGATGCCCAGTGGGCCGAACAGGACCGCCTGTATCGCCAGGTGCATCGTGAGATTGAAAAGGCTTATCTGGATTTGCAAAGCAGCCAGGCCTTGGCCACCGCGCTCAACAGCACGGTGGCGGCCTCCAAACTGGCCCGCGATGGCGTGGAACAGGAGTTTCATGTGGGAGCACGCACCGCCCTGGATCTGCTGGATGCCGAGCACGAACTGTTTGCCAATCAAGCAGATCTGGCCAAGAATCGTTATGGGTTGGCCCTGGCGCAGTTTCAAATGTTGGCGGTTGTAGGGCGGTTGACGTTGGAGGAGCTTGTTTTGGCAGGGCCTTCGGGTCCATAATGCGGGGAGCTTTCTTTGCTGGTCGTTGGGGGCGTTGCCCCCTGCCCCACCAGGGGCGTTGCCCCTGGACCCCACCGGGGGGGATAATCCCCCCCGGACCCCCTTGATCATAATTGATTGAAAAAAAGGGGAGGCTGGGGGGGGCGGTTCACCGCCCTCCCCCAGAAAATGGTTCTATTGTGGCTTTTATTCAAGGAGTGGATACAATGCGCGAGCGGGTTCAAAAGGTGCTGGACGAAATCCGGCCTTTCTTGCAACGGGATGGCGGTGATGTGGAACTGGTGGATGTGACCGCCGACAATGTGGTCCAGGTACGTTTGCAGGGGGCGTGTGGTTCGTGTCCTGGAGCCACCATGACCCTCAAGAGTGGCATTGAACGCACCATGAAACAGCGCATCCCGGAAATCGTGGCGGTGGAAAACGTGCCCCGGTTTGCTGTTTGATCGTGCTCCATGCCGTCGGTTCCGTTTCGTTTTTTGCCTTCGCCTTTTTTTGATGCGCGTCCTCCGGCCACCCGCATCGACCTGTTGGTGATACACGCCATCAGTCTGCCCCCTGGCTGTTTTGGCGGTACGGTGATTGATGATCTGTTTCTGGGACAACTGGCGCAACGCGATTGGGGACCGGCAAAGCCGTCTTTTTACGAAGAGGTGGTGGCCTTGCGGGTGTCGGCCCACTTTTTGATCAATCGGTTGGGCCACATCACCCAATATGTTCCGGTGGCGGAGCGGGCTTGGCATGCGGGTGTCAGTGTGTGGCAGGAACGCCCACGGTGCAACGATTTTTCCCTGGGGATTGAACTGGAAGGGGATGCCCACACCCCTTTCGAGCCGGTCCAGTATCGGCGGTTGGCCAGCCTGATCAAAACGGTACACCAGGGCCTGGTGCAGCGTGACTGGGGCGCGCTCACGCCGCAAAACATGGTGGGTCATGCACAAATTGCCCCCGGACGCAAATGGGATCCGGGCCCTTTTTTTGCCTGGGATGTGCTGTGGACGCAGTTGCGTCGTGCCAGACCCACTCAATGGCCGGTCGTTTGGCCCTGACATCTCCCCTGCAACTCTCCTGACGCCGGAACGGAAGACCAGATCATGACCCATCTACACATTATCGGTATTTGTGGCACAGCGATGGCGGGATTGGCGACGATGGCCAACGAGTTGGGCCTGCGGGTGACCGGCTCCGACAGTGGCATTTATCCCCCCATGAGCACCCTGCTGGAGGGCTTGGGTATTCCCTTGATGGAGGGATTTCGTCCCGAAAATCTCGAGCCAAGGCCCGATCTGGTCCTGGTGGGCAATGCCATTTCCCGTGGCAACCCGGAACTGGAGGCGGTGCTGGACCGGGATATTCCTTATCGTTCTGGCGCGCAGTGGCTGTTTGAGCAGGTGCTGGAAGGACGACATGCCGTGGTGGCCAGTGGCACCCATGGCAAGACCACCACGACCAGTATGCTGGCCGCCATCTGGGAGGCGGCCGGACTGCATCCCGGCTTTTTGATCGGCGGCATTCCTCTGGATTTTGGCTGTGGTGCCCGCCTGCCCCAGGGCCCCTGGGTGATGGTGGAAGGGGATGAATATGACACCGCCTTTTTTGACAAAAGGCCCAAGTTTTTGCATTATCGCCCCAGAACCGTGATCGTCAACAACCTGGAATTTGACCATGCCGACATCTATCCCGATCTGGAGGCCATTCGCCGCCAGTTTCGTTTATTGTTGCGTTCGGTGCCGGCCTCCGGTCACCTGATCGCCAATGGCGATGATCCCGAGGTGGTGGCCTTGTTGCCGTTGGCATTCAGTCGGGTGGTCACCTATGGTCTGACCACAACGCAGCCTTTCATGGCCAAACTGGAACAGGCGGACGGCCGCTGTTGGACCTTGTACCGGGAGGGCGTCGCGCTGTTTACGGTGCAGTGGCAGCAACTGGGTACCCACAATGTGCTCAACGGGCTGGCGGCGGCCACGGCGGCTTTGGTCAATGGTATTCCGCCCGAACGGGTCTTGGCAGGCCTGGAACAGTTCCAGGGGGTGGCGCGTCGTCTGCAACTGCATTTCGAGGCCAATGGGGTGGCGGTCTACGATGATTTTGCCCATCATCCCACGGCGATTGCCACCACGTTGGCGGGGTTGCGGGCCCGTATTGGTCAGGCACGGTTGTGGGTGGTGTTGGAACCACGTTCCAATACCATGCGCACGCGGGTCCATCAGGAACGTCTGGCACCGGCCTTTGCGGCGGCGGACCATGTCATTCTGGCCCGACCACAGGCGCGCAATCTGACGGCAGCGGAGATGCTGGATGTGGAAGCTGTTGTGGCACAACTGAATCAACGGAGACAACCGGGCGACATCCCCACGGCGGTGGTGGTGACCGATGCCAACGAGGCGGTACATCTGCTGGGCCGATCCTGTTTGCCGGGAGATCATGTGGTGATCATGAGCAATGGGGGCTTTGACGGTATTCATCAAAAGCTGCGGCAGGAACTCACGCCAACATGAACGCCGAGCGCGACAGCATGCCGACGGGACGGGGCTTGGCGGGCAAGTTTTTGATTGCCATGCCGGGGTTGCAGGATGGCCAGTTCGAAAAGACAGTTTTATTTGTCTGCACCCACAACAAGGAGGGTGCCTTGGGACTGGTGATCAATCAGCCTCATATTGCCGACATGTCTGAGGTGTTGACGCCGCTGGGTCTGGAATGGGGGCGTCCAGAACGGCCGATTGTCTACCAGGGCGGACCTGTGGCACCGGATCGGGGTTTTATGCTGTATGAGGCCGATTTGCATTATCCCGGTCATGTGCGCATTTGCGAGCATGTCTATTTGGGAACCAATCCGGAAATATTGCGCTATCTGGTCCAATCGAGGGATCATGGGCGGTTTTTGTTTGCCCTGGGCTATTCCGGTTGGGCCAGCGGGCAACTGGAGACGGAACTGCGCGATAATGTCTGGCTGGTCGGTGGGTTGGATCGCACCCTGTTGTTTGACCTGCCGGTCGATGCCCGCTGGGATGCGGCCATCCGTCTGCTGGGCATCGATCCGCTGCATTTGATCGATCCGGGCCGGGGCTTGATCAACTGAGGAGACGCCCGCAATCCCAGGATACCAACCAGGAGAAACCGCCCGTGCCCGACCAGGAAGTCATTACCCTACAGATTGAGAAAATGGTCCCGCAAGGGCTGGGCTTGGGCTTTCATGCCGGAACAGCGGTCTTTGTCCCCTTCACCGCCCCCGGAGATCGCATTCTGGCCGAGGTGACCAGCCAAAAAGCGGGTCACTGGTTTGCCCGGTGTGTGCAAATCCTGGAACCCGGTCCCGAGCGCATCGACCCAACGTGTGCCCTGTTTACCCGGTGTGGCGGTTGCCAACTGCGCCATCTGAGCGGCTCTTTCCAACGGACGATCAAGGAAACCTTTATACGGGAAACCCTGACCCGCTTTCCCAACCTGCGGGAGGTGATCCCCCTGGCCACCGAGGCCAGCACCCAGACGGAGGGCTATCGGTGCCGGGCCGGTTTCAAGGTGCGTTGGGTGGGATCCCGCTTGTTGCTGGGCTTTTTTCAGACCGCCTCGCATCATATCGCCGATTTGACCACCCCCTGCCCCGTCCTGGACGCCCGTTTGGACCGCCTGCTGGCTCCCCTGCGCCAATTGATTGCCGATCTTGCCGTGCGCCATCGATTGCCGCAGGTGGATGCCGTGGTGGGAGAGTCGGGCATCGGGTTGATTTTTCACCTCCTGGCCGCCCCGGCCAAGCGTGACCTGGACGCCCTGCGCCAGTTTGCCCACCAGCAGGGGGTGGTCCAGTTATGGTTGCAGCGGGGACGCAAGACGGGGATGCAATCTCTCGTCCACGAGGCCGAACTGTTCTATCGCGTCGAACCCCACACGCTGACTTTTCATCCGGGCGATTTTATTCAGGCCCATCAGGCGGGCAATCGGCTGCTGGTGGATGAGGCGATGCGGCAGGGCGGCACCGGGGCGGTCGCCTGGGATTTGTTCTGTGGTGTGGGCAATTTTACTCTGCCGTTGACACAACGGTTTACCCACGTCCTGGGCGTGGAGGGATATGCCCCGACCTTGCAGCGAGCGACCGCCAATGCCGCGCACTGCCAGACGGCCAGCGTCCATTTTCGGTCACTGGATCTGTTCCAGGAGCAGGAGGTTGCCCGTCTGGCCACCGAGCAACCCGCCGATCTGGTCCTGCTGGACCCGCCACGGGAAGGCGCGCTGGCTTTGGTCAAATGGTTGGTCACCCAACCGGTTCGGCGATTGGTCTATGTCTCCTGCAACCCGGCCACCTTTGCGCGGGACGCGGCCATCCTGGTCCACGGCGGTTTTGGGTTGCAGCGGGTGCAACCGATTGATCTGTTTCCCCAGACCGCACATGTGGAACTGGTCGCGTTGTTTGGACGTTAAACCCATTCCATTACACACATCTCAACAAGTCGTTAATATTGGCAGGGGTCCAGGGGGATTATCCCCCTGGTGGGGTCCAGGGGCAAAGCCCCTGGCGGGGTTCGGGGCGGAGCCCTGGATCGAGGCATCAAGGGGCTGTGGATTAAAAAAGTGACACAGTAGCAACACGTTGGTGGTTCCAACTCCAGGGTCTTGGTTTTCCGGGGCGAAGCACCCGGACCCCACCAGGGGCGTTGCCCCTGGACCCCACCGGGGGAGATAATCTCCCCCGGACCCCCATGAATAATAACAACTTTTTGCGATGTCTATGCCAACTGGATCGCCCGCCGCCGGGAGGCACCATCCGCTTGACCAAAGGTGAAAAACGCCATGGCCTGATTCATTCTGTTGGCTTGCGCGCTCAACTCTTCCGCCGTCGATGCCAGTTCTTCCGAGGCCGATGCGTTCTGTTGCACCACACGGTCCAGTTGCTGGAGCGAATGCCCAATCTGCGTGATACCCTCGCGTTGTTGCCGACTGCAATCCGCAATGCCCTGGATCCGATCCGCCGTCTCTTTGATGTCCGGCACCAACTTGCCGATGATCGTACCCGCCTGTTCGGCTGTATCGACACTGGAGGCGGACAAATGGCTGATTTCCCCGGCAGCGACTTGGCTGCGTTCCGCCAATTTTCTCACCTCGGCGGCCACCACGGCAAAACCCTTGCCATGTTCACCCGCCCGTGCAGCCTCGATGGCCGCATTCAAGGCCAACAGGTTGGTCTGCCGGGCAATTTCTTCGATAATGCCAATCTTGGACGCAATCGCCCGCATGGCCAAAACAGCCTGATCAACCGCCTGCCCCCCCTGGGCCGCATCCTGCGAAGCCTTCAGCGCAAGATTTTGCGTGGTGTTGGAACTGTCCGTGTTGAGTTGGCAACTCCCGGTCATGGCTTCCATGGCCGCCGAGGTCGTTTCCACAGAAGTCGCCTGTTCGGTCGCTCCCTGGGACAGACTGTGCGCAGAATCGGAAATGGCACTGCTGCCCATCGATACCTGCTCGGCGACCGTTGAGACCTCTTCAATGACCTGCCGCAACTTGGCCACCATCTCTCGCATCACCATCGCCAACTGGCCAAATTCACCCCCTTGCTCGATGTCAATGGTGGCGGAAAGATCCCCCTCGGACAAACGCGCAAACATCCGCTTGCACGCCTCCAACGACTGGGCAATTTGCCGCGCGATCATTTGTGAGACCAGAATAAGTATGAGCCCAACCCCCCCCACTATGTACAACAAAGACCGGAGCAGATCATTGAAAAGGGCATCGACATCATCCAGATAGATGCCGGAACCGATCACCCACCCCCAGGGGGCAAACCCTTTCACGAACGAAACCTTGGGAACCGGTTTGGCAAAATTGGGCTTGGGCCAGAGGTAGCTGACGAACCCTTCCTTGTTTTTCTTGACCTCCTCCACAAAGGCGATAAACAACAACTTGCCCGCTGGATCGGTAACCTTGGCCATATCCTTGCCGTCCTGTTCCGGCTTGATGGGATGCATCACCATGGCCGGGCTCATGTCGTTTATCCAAAAATAATTATCCCCTTCATAGCGCAAGGTTTTGATCACATCAATGGCCGACGCCTGTGCCTGCTCGTGTGTCAACTTGCCCGTTTTTTCAAGCGATTCAAAATGAGACAGGGTTCCATAAACGGAATCCACGACATTTTTCGTTTTTATCTTGTGATCCTCCAACATCACCTGGTAGAGCGTCTGCGCTGCAAACCAGCCGATGGAACACATCCCCAGCACCGCCAAAGCAATGATGAGGCGAATTTTTACTGTAACAGACAAATTGCCGACAAAATGATTCGACATGATATTCTCCTGTTTTTGTTTAAAACTGTTCTCGGTACACCCTGACAGGCGTTAAAACCGGGACCGTGCCACCGGCAGACCCAACGCATCCAACACTTTTTCCATCACCGCATCCGCCCGCCGGCGGGCCTGTTCCGCCCCAGAAGCCAACACGGTCTGCAACATTTCCCGATCGGCATTCAGCTCCTGAAACCGGGTACGAATGGGCTGCAAGATGGCATTAACCGCCTCCGCCGTCTCCACCTTGAGCTTGCCATACTGGTGATGACTGAAATGGGCCAACGCCTGTTCCCGGCTCTGCCCGGTGGCGGCACACCAGATATTGAGCAGATTGGCCACCCCCGGCTGGCCTTCTTCATCATACCGAATGACGCCCAAGGCATCGGTCACGGCCTTCTTGAATTTTTTCAGGATGGCTTCCGGCGCATCCAGGAGCATCACCCGGGCCAATTCCGACTCGGCACTTTTGGACATTTTTTTGGTCGGATTTTGCAAATCCTTGACGCGGGCCACGCCATCCCTGGCAATCAACGGTTCGGGCACCCGGAAGACCGGGCCGTACAACCCATTGAAACGAATGGCAATATCCCGCGCCAGTTCCAGATGTTGTTTTTGATCCTCCCCCACTGGCACCCGGTGGGTGTGATAGAGCAAAATATCCGCTGCCATCAGAATGGGATAGGTAAACAGACCGGCATTGATGTTGTGCTTGTGTTGTTGGGACTTGTCCTTGAACTGGGTCATCCGCTCCAACTCACCCATCTGGGTAAAGGTGGCCAACAACCAGGCCAGTTCCGCATGGGCCGGGACATGGCTCTGCAAAAAAATGGTACTCCTGGCCGGATCAATGCCACAGGCCAGATACAGAGCAGTCAATTCGAAGATATGCGCGCGCAGTTGTGCGGGATCCTGCCGCACCGTCAGGGCGTGCAGGTCAACGACACAAAAAATGCAGTCATAATCGTCCTGCATCTGCACCCAGGTACGCATGGCACCCAGATAGTTGCCCAGGGTCAGTTGTCCGGAGGGCTGTGCGCCACTGAATACGGTGGAACGGGGGGATGCGTTCAAGGTTCAAAAGGCTCCATGGACAAAACAGGCGGGGGCAAAGCACCCGAAACAAGAGACCGGCTTTACAAAGAGACGGCCATACCCACAAAAAAACGAATCGCTCCCGACAGAATGGGCGACAGCACACCAGAGAAGGCGAGCAACAGGACCAACCCCAAACCGGCACGTTCCAATGCAGCCAACGTCCGATCCAGGGGGGGCGGCAACAGGGCCGTCATCATCCGTCCGCCATCCAGGGGAGGCACCGGAAACAGGTTGAACACCCCCAGGATCACATTCATTTTGATGGCAGCCAGCAACATGCCAACCAGGAACATGGGCGGGGCAGCCGTCATGGCCAGGGTAACCCGCAAGACCCCGGCACACGCCAGGGCCAACAAAAAATTGACGAACGGCCCGGCGGCCGCCACCCAGAACATGGCCATGCGCTGGGCACCCCCCTTTCGCACCCCACCCCGTTTGTACCGAAAATTGTTCGGATTAATGGGCACCGGTTTGGCACTGCCGAAGATAAACGGTGTTCCCAGCGTGGCCAGCGAGGTGGCCAGGATCAGACCAGGCACCAGCAGGGTCATGACCGGATCAATGTGGGGCAAGGGATTGAGCGTCAACCGTCCCAGACGTGCGGCAGTATCATCGCCATGCAGAAAGGCCACAAAGCCATGGGCCCACTCGTGCAACGTAATGGCAAAAATGACCCCGGGTGCCCAGACCAGAATGCTGTACACCGTCTCATTCATGGAGATCTTCTACCAACAGACCGTCCACCAGATGGATGCGTCGATCCAGATCGTTGGCCAGATCCCGGTTGTGCGTCACCATCAGGCAGGTCAAACTGCGGGTGCGGTTCAAATTTTTCAGCAGGTTGAAAACCCCCTGGGCAGTCTTGCGATCCAGATTGCCGGTGGGTTCATCGGCCAGCAACAGGTCGGGATTGGTGACCACGGCGCGGGCGATGGCCACGCGCTGTTGTTCGCCACCCGACATTTGACCAGGGCGATGGGTCAGGCGATGGGTCAATTCCACCTCATGCAAGGCCTGTTCGGCCCTCGGCAGGGCCTCCTTGCGGGGAATGCGACCAATCAGCAGGGGCAGCAGGACATTTTCCAGGGCCGTAAATTCCGGCAACAGACGATGGGACTGATAGATAAAACCGACCCGCCGGTTGCGGAAGGCGGCGCATTTTTCTTGTGACAAGGCAAAGAGATCCACCCCATCCACCATCACGGTACCGCTGCTGGGTCGATCCAGGGCACCCAGAATTTGGACCAGGGTGCTCTTGCCGGTGCCGGAGACGCCGAGCAGGGCGACCATTTCGCCCTTGGCGAGGGTCAGGTCGACGCCACGCAAGACCTCCAGATCCTGACTGAGAGAACGGAAAGATTTGCGCACTGCACGTGCTTCCAGGAGTATTTGCTGCATTCCGTCACGCCTCATAAGCCCAGGATCGTGCCATGGCCTCGCCTGGGAAGTAAACCCGAATAGCACATTTTGCGGGCTTGTCGGCGGAAAAGCAAGCCACCGTCGGCAGGAAGGGCCAGAATTGACGGGAAAGGGGTGCCGTTGCCTGTAGATGGGGGCAAAACACATAGGAAAAAAAGGGGGGGAGTAACGTCTGGACTCTACCCGACGACCGAACTAAACCGCACCCAGCATGGGATGCGTAGTTTTTCAAACGTCATTCCCGCGCAGGCGGGAATCCAGGTGGTACCTGCGAGATCTGGATCCCCGCCTACGCGGGGATGACGGAGACTGCGAAACCTGGATCCCCGCTTTCGCGGGGATGACGGAAACTACGCATTCCGAAATAGGTGCGGTTTAACGTGGCGTCTGTTCATGAGACGAGCGCATCCTCCCCAACATCCCCCGCGTCCATGACCGCCAGAAAGGCCTCCACCACACGCGGATCGAAAAAAACACCCTGATGATCCCCAATAAATTCAATCGCCTGCGCCCGCGACCAGGCCGGACGGTGGGGACGGTCAGCACACAGGGCATGATACACATCCACCACGGCAATGATGCGGGCACTCAGCGGGATGGACTCCCCGACAATACCGTGGTAACCCGAACCATCATAACGCTCATGATGAAACTCAGCCACCTCGGCGGCCAGACTGAAACAGCTTAAATGATCGCTCTGTTGCGCCGCCTGCATCAATATTTTGGCCCCGATGGTCACATGCCGTTGCACGGACAGAAACGCCTCCGGGGTCAGTTTCTGATGGCTCTCCAAAAGTTCCTTGGCAATGCCCGCATTGCCAATATCATACAACAGGCAGGCCACATGCAAATCTGTCGACCATCTGTTGCCAAGCTCATGGGGAAAACAGTTCCATTCACGCAGCTTTTCCACGATTTGCAGGGTCATGCGCTGCAACGGTGTAGCGGTGGATTGGCCCCACAAATGGCCCATCAAATCGACCAGACGATGAGAAACCGAGATATAACTGACCAGCTCTTCATGGAGATGTCTGGTATGCGTCGCCATGCGTTCAAACAGGTATAAAATCAGGGCGGGATCTTCATAAACTCTTTGCACCAGAGTTCTTTTGTCAATGGTGAGCACCCGCGCCTCCCCCACGGCACAGGCGGAAACCAGATTGGGTGCCCGATCAAAGACACACAAGTCGGAAATCATGTCGCCAGCCTGCAAGGTGTTGAGCGGGATTTTATGGCCATGGGCATCCTCCCGGAACAGGCTGACGCAACCCGTCTGAATCACATACAGATTTTCCACCACCTCGCCTTCCCGGATAATCCGTTCGCCATCCTGGTACAGTTTACCCAGATTGGGCGCAGACTGTTTCAGCAAACCCGCCCTGGCAAGGGGCGGTGGTTGTCTGGATTGGCCAAAAAATTTCTTGAAAAACATGCCCTCCCCCCTCTCAGCGACGCATTTTGCGCCAAAAGGCCCATGGCCCCACCCCCAGTTCCACCATCAGGGCCAGCAAAACAGCCCCGGCAAAGCGCACCAAAAACACCGGATTTAAAAACAGGCGTTTAAAAATAAGACGGTATGTCGCCGACCCGGAAAACACATCCCACAGTGTCATGGACATCAACCGCTGCTCAGGCGGCCTGCCCTGTTCCCAGCGGGTCACGGCCAGGACGGCCCGATTGAGAAAACGCTGCGTGCGAAACAGTTCAAACAGATGGAACACCCAGCGACCCAACCGATTATCTGCCGCAATAGCCGCACAGACCGGCTGAAAATAACGTTCCAACACCGCCGGAGAGATTCCCCAGAACACCAAAGTTGTGGCACAGGCACGCGCTGTGCGATAGGCGGCACCGATGCCATCCTTGTACAGGCGGGTTACGCCACAATCTCCGGTAAAAGCCACCCGATGGCCGAACAGCATACTGGCACTGCCCAGGCTGATTTTGGGGGTACAGGCACAAGAGTCCTTGTCCGGGGGACGCACCCAGGCGACCGGAAAACATTTTGTGACCTCCGGGTGCGCCAGAAAATGGTCCACCATGGCCTTGTCAACCGCATCGCCGACCAGACAGACCGTGACAATGGCCCCTTTCGGCATGATGGAAGCATGTTGAATACCGGGAATGTTCAAGAAAAATATGTGCATATCATGGCCGATCCGTTCTTCGACCACGTCCGGGCCCAGATAAAATTCACAGACATAAGAGGAACCTTTGACCGGCGGGCGATACCCCGCAACCCCCTTTTCCAAAAGAGTCGTGGCGGAACCCATAATACCCGTCGCGCCGACCAGAAAGTCATACGTCGTTGCTGTGCCCGATTTGCCGACCACCTGTGGTCGATCTCCCTCCCGGCGAATTTCCACCACTTTCTCTGGAATGTGCCGGGCACCGATGGCACACGCCCGCTGCAACAAAAAATGGTCAAAGCTCAAGATTGCCGGTGCGCCCGGTATCAGCGGGATTCTGGGTCCGCCCCCACGAAAAATGGTGGCGATACGCATCTCTTGCAACGGAGCCTGAATGCGCACCGCACCGGATTCGGTATGCAGCGTATAGGAATCGATGGTGCTTTGGAGAATGCCCGGCGGAAAGATGATGCCTTCCAGGGCCAACATCTGGATCAAGGTTTCCGAAATCACCCCACCGCAATGATTGCATCCCGACGCGCCCGCTGCGATAAAAGATTTGGGTTCATAGATATCCACCTCCAGGTGGAGGCCGACCCGTTGCGACAGATGGAGCAGATAATAGGCGGTCAAGGCTCCCGCTGGTCCGCCGCCGATGATTCCGATTCTATGGCCATTGCTCAGATCCATGGCACGCCCCCCCCGCGGCGCATGACAAGAGTTGGCCTTGATCGTCCGGTCGGCCATTACTGGGGGGCGGTGAACCGCCCCACCCAGACCCCCCCACCCTTTTTTTTAAATCATTATTATACTGCACGCGGTCATAAGTGGCATTTCCTGTTCCGTCATTCCCGCGCAGGCGGGAATCCATTGGGCTTGTTGGACCTCCTGGATTCCCGCCTGCGCGGGAATGACGATACGTATCAATTGTGACCGTGCGCAGTATATCAAGGGGGTCCGGGGGGGATTATCCCCCCCGGTGGGGTCCAGGGGCAAAGCCCCTGGTGGCCGAAACAATACTCAAGATCCAGAATACCCCACCAAATCATACTCATGACTTGCCGTGACAGTCACCGGGACAATGGTACCCGGCTGGGGCTGACCGGCATTGATATAAACCAAACCATCCACCTCGGGGGCTTGCCCCATCCAACGCCCCAACACCAGGCCGGGATGCTCCTCTGCCACCCCATCCACCAACACCGGCAACGTCCGCCCCACCTGACGCCGCAATTTTTTCCGACTGATCCGCTGTTGCAGCAGCATGAGGGCCTTTTGCCGCTTGCGCGCCGTTTTGGCGGCCACCTTGTCTGGAAAATGATAAGCCGCCGTGCCCTGCTCATCGGAATAGGTAAAAACACCCACATGATCGAACCAACCCTGGCCAACCAGACGGTACAGATGCCGGAATTCCTTTTTGGTCTCGCCCGGAAAACCGACAATGAAGGTGGTACGCACGACAGCCTGCGGCACCTCGCGGCGAATCTCTTGCAACAACCGTCGAATGGAGCGGGCGCGCTCGACACGCTTCATGCGGGCCAACACCGCCGAATGGCTGTGCTGCAAGGGCAGATCAAAATAGGGCAACACCTTGGCCTCGCTGCCCATGACCGCCAGCAATTCCGGGGTGACGAGCGTCGGATACAGATACAGGGGCCGAATCCAGGCAATCCCCTCCACCCGCGCCAAACGGCGCAACAACAGGGCCAACGAGACCCGAGGGGTCAAATCCCGCCCATAGAGGGTGGTATCCTGCGCGACCAGATTGATCTCCACCACCCCCTGTTGACTGAGTTGGATAACCTCTGCCTCAATCTCCTCCAGGCTGCGGGAACGAAAGCGACCGCGCAACTGCGGAATGATGCAAAAGGCGCACGGATTGTTGCATCCTTCGGCAATCTTGACATAGGCCGTGTGCGCGGGCGTGGTCAAAAAACGGGCGGGTTCTTCGGGATCCGGGGGAGCGGGACAGGCAATGGGTGCCACGGCACGCACAACCTCTCCGTTGACCTGGTTGGCTTCCAGCAGTGGAATCAGTTGCTCATATTGGTCCGCACCGATCAGTACATCAATATCGGGCATCTCCTGCGCCAGGAGCGCGCCATACCGTTGCGCCAGACAACCGGTGACCACCAACCGTTGGCCGGGATGGCGGGCCTTGATCTCGGCCATGGCCAGAATGGCCTCCCGCGACTCCGTTTCGGCATCGGCCTTGAAACCACAGGTGTTGACCACCAACAGATCCGCCGCTTCGGGGTCAGCCGTCAGGGTATATCCCTGTTGCAAAAACCGCCCCAGCATTTTTTCGGTGTCCACCAAATTTTTGGGGCATCCCAAAGAGACAACCCCCACCCGCCTGCCTGGATCCGACCCCGTCATGCCGATTATTCCCGAAAATTGGTAAATTGTAACGGCTGTTCCACCGTCGGATCCGCCTTGAGGAGGGCAATCACCTCTTGCAGCTCATCCCGTTTTTTGCCGGTCACCCGCAATTCCACCCCCTGGATCGCGGTCTGCACCTTGATTTTGGACTCCTTGATGGTTTTGACCAACTGCCGCGCCAGATCCGCCTCAATCCCCTGGCGCACCGTCACCACCTGCCGCACCATCCCACCCGAGGCCGGTTCCACCGTCCCAAAGGCAAGGACACGAATGTCCACCTTGCGGCGCACCAGCTTTTCCTTCAATATTTCAATGACCTGTTCCCGCTTGTAATCGTCATCGGCATGAAGGGTGAGTTCCGCATCCTTGCGCACGATTTTACTCTTGGATCCCTTGAAATCGTAGCGTGTACCAATCTCCTTGGTCACCTGATTGAGGGCATTATCCACTTCCTGGAGATCGGTTTCAGAGACAATATCGAAAGAGGGCATGGGCAACTCCTTGGAAAAGTTCTTACCTGTTGCGCGTCCTGGAGGATCATCCCCCAGGCCGGATCAGGGTGCCTCGGACGGCTGGGCACGATCCTCGATTATATCCACGTTGGGAGGAATTTTAAACTGAAAACGGTCGCCCGCAACGGGTTGATTGATGCGCATGTTGCGAAAGGTAAAATGGGATATATGCCCCAGCGAGTCCCGCGTGGTCAATTTCAACAATTCATCCCGATCCGGGTACAGGATCAGAATGATCTCCTGAATGGTCCCACTCTTCCGGGGGCGGAGATGAACGGCGGGCAGATTCAACGACTCATCCACCGACACCTCCCAGGTAAACACGGTTTGGAGCGGTGCGCTGGATGACAAGAGCAAAGCCGGTGTGTTGTCCAACCGGGAAGCCTTGCCAACCGTCACCTGGGCCAGGTCCGGTTCATAAAACCAGATGGTTTGACCATCGGAGACAATGGTTTGCAGGGTTGGGGTACGATAATCCCAACGAAACCGGCCCGGTTTGGCGGTGGCAATGTGACCCGCACTTTCCGCCGGGACACCCGCCTCGGGGGCCTCGATCTGCTGTAAAAAATCGGCCTCCCAGGTTTTGGTTTGGTTTAAAAAATCTTGCAACCGTTGCACGGGATCGGCCAGGGACGGCGGGTCGGCAGAGTCGGCGGCAAACAGACCAACTGGCAAAAAGAGCACCACCCAGAACAGCCAGTGGTGCCACACACGAGGAGAGAAGGAGAGCAACTGCGGTTTGATGGTGGCCATGTTTGCTTGCGGTGAGACGGGTTGAATGTGCATCCACGAGACAGTCGGACAATGGGGGATTTTTGCCAAGGAGGCAAGGGGAGATCTCTGCGACGACACAAAAAGAGTGTCGTTTGAGGCACCATACGTAGACACCTATTCATAAAATTTGTTACAAATGCGCTGAAAAGGGTTTCCGCTCGCCGGAAATTGTATTATTATGACGAAATGTGCGCAATGATGAATGGGTGTAGTGCCGGTATCCGGCAGGGGGAGGGCCCACGGTCACATGCCTGACAGGAGGGTAAGATGACTGAAGATTCTGAAAAAATGATCGTCCGTATCGATTGTGAACTGGAAGAAATTGTCCCGGCTTATCTGGAAAATCGGCGCAAGGATGTGGTGGCACTCTCTGAAATGCTGGAGGAAGAGGCGTTTGACGCCATGCGAGTCCTGGGCCACCGCATGAAAGGATCGGGATCGGGATATGGGTTGGATGCTATTAGTGATATTGGCAATCGACTGGAACAGGCCGCCAAAGATCAATCGTCGGCAGACGCGGCGGTCTGTGTTGCCGCGTTGGATGCCTATCTTGGTCGCATCACAATCCTCTACGTATAAGGGCAACACATGCAACCTGTCACCTGTTGGAATGGATGATGACCACTACGGACCATATTTTGATCGTCGATGACGATCCCGAAATCTGCACTCTGGTCAGCCGTTTTTTTGAAAAAAACGGGTTTCGCGTCAGTGCCGTCACCGACGGCAAGGGGTTGTGGGCCATTCTGCACCAAACCACCGTGGACCTGATTGTCCTGGACTTGATGCTCCCGGATGAAGACGGTCTGGTTCTGTGTCGCACCTTGCGGGCCTCCTCCAATGTACCGGTCATCATTTTGAGTGCCCGGGGGGAGGATGTGGACCGCATCATTGGTCTGGAAATGGGGGCCGATGACTATTTGCCCAAACCGTTTCATCCTCGGGAATTGCTGGCGCGGGTACGCAGTGTGTTGCGTCGCACCCGGGGTGTGCCCCTGCCCGACAAACCCGGCAAGGGAGAGGAGGATGTCTCCTACCATTTTGCGGGCTGGGTGCTGGATGTCCCCACCCGACAATTATACTCTCCCCAGGGAGAAAAAATTTTCCTGAGTGGCAGTGAATTTGCCATGTTGCGCATATTCTTGAATTTTCCCAACCAGGTACTCTCAAGGGAGCAACTGCTGGATTATTCATATGGCAAAGAGGGTGAGACCTATGATCGCACCATCGACATGCAGGTCAGCCGTTTGCGCCGCCGCTTGAAGGAAGATCCCAAAACACCCGAATTGATCAAGACCGTGCGCAGCCTGGGTTATGTATTATCCGCCCGCGTTGAAAAAAATGGAGGTCGGGCGTGATCTCTATCCTGGTGATCGATGATGATCCAGCGAGTTGCTACCTGGTCAAGACCATCCTGGAACATGCGGGATATCAGGTTTTGCTCGCAGGTGGTGGCGATGAGGGGCTGCGTTTGTTTCGCAACCATGCCATTGATGTGGTCATTACCGATATTTTGATGCCCGGCACCGATGGCCTGGCGGTCATTCGGGAACTGCTGACGATTGCCCCTGACATCAAGATCATTGCCCTCTCTGGTGGTGGCATGATTCTGACGGCAGAAACCAGCCTGCATGTCGCACGCAAAATGGGAGCCTTTGAATCCCTGGCCAAACCGTTTGTACGCACCGAATTGTTGGCGGCGGTTGAGCGCGTGCTCCAGGCGGGCCATGAACATTCTGGGCATTGAAACCAGTTGCGACGAAACATCGGCGGCGGTTGTAGCCGGGGGGGTGGTCTGTTCCAATGTCGTCCAGGGACAGGTGGAGTGTCATGCGGAATATGGGGGGGTTGTGCCGGAACTGGCCAGTCGTGCCCATATTCGCCATATTTCTGCGGTGGTATCCGCCGCCTTGCACCAGTCAAACCGGACCGCACAACAATTGGACGGCATTGCGGTCACGGTTGGCCCTGGCCTGATTGGGGGGTTGCTGGTCGGTTTGACCGTCGCCAAGGGCATGGCCCTGGCCCTGGCCAAACCGCTGATCGGCATTCATCACATGGAAGGACATTTGATGAGTCCCTTCCTGCGCACCCAGGATGAACCCATCCCCGACTGTGATTTTCCGTTCGTCGCCCTGCTGGTCTCCGGGGGACATACCTTGCTGCTTCATGCCGAGCGGTTCGGGTTGTATCATCTGCTGGGCCAGACCCGGGATGATGCCGCCGGGGAGGCCTTCGACAAGGGGGCACGCATGTTGGGTCTGGCCTATCCGGGTGGTCCGGCCATCGCCGCCTTGGCCCAGGGGGGTGATCCGCAGGCCGTCCGTTTTCCACGAGCCTGGCTGGAGCGGGACCGGTTTGATTTTTCTTTTTCCGGGCTGAAGACGGCCCTGCGCACCCACCTGTTGACCCATCCTTTGGCGGCGGAAGAGAGTCAGGTCCACCGGGATGTGGCGGCCTCCTATCAGGAGGCGTTGGTCGAGGTGTTGGTGGTCAAAGCTCTGGCGGCCTGTCGCGCCGTGGGGTGTCAGCGGCTGTTGGTGGCTGGCGGTGTGGGAGCCAATCAGCGACTGCGCACGGTGTTGGCACAGCGTGCCGGGCAGATACAGGTGTGGGTGCCTCCCTTGTCGTTGTGTACGGATAATGGCGCGATGATTGCCTTGGCTGGCTGGCATCGCTTGTTGCTGGGTCAACGCAGTGACTGGTCCTTGAATGTGCGACCCCGTTGGCCGGTTGCCGAGTTGTACGCCTGACACTCGGGTTGTTGGACCGCCTCCCCAAACCCTTCCCCCTTTTTTTGTAAAAATTGTCAAGGGGGTCCGGGGGGGATTATCCCCCCCGGTGGGGTCCAGGGGCGAAGCCCCTGGTGGGGTTGGGGGCGAAGCCCCCACAGGCACCGCCCACCATGCGCTGTGTTGTCCCACCCCCTATCCCGCAGAGAGGTTTTGCCATGCCCCTACCCTCCTCCTCTCCCACCCAGGTTGCCGTCATCGGTGCCGGTTCCTGGGGCACGGCGTTGGCGGCCTTGTTGGCCTCCAAGTTGCCGCAGGTGACCTTATGGTGTCTGGAAGCGGAAGTGGCGGCGGGGATCAATCGCGACCACCGCAATCCGCTCTATGTATCGGAATTTTTGCTGCCGGAGACCCTGCGGGCCGAGACCGATCTGGTCCGGGTGGCCACCGGGCATCGGATTTTGATCCTGGTGGTCCCGACCCAATTCACCCGTCGCGTCTTGCGCACCCTGGTGGATGTGGTCACCCCGGACACGCTGTTCGTCTTCGCCAGCAAGGGGGTGGAGGTTGAAACCCTGACCTTGATCTCCGACATTTATGCCGAACTGTTCGGGGCGGAGAGAATGGACCGGGCCTGTTTCTTGTCGGGCCCTTCGTTTGCACGGGAGGTGTTGCAGGGATTGCCCACCGCCGTGGCGATTGCCGGACAGAATGCCGAGGTGGTACGGCAGATACAGACACTCTTTCATACCCCCTCGTTTCGCACCTATGGCAGTGAGGATGTGATCGGCGTGGAGTTGGGCGGTGCCCTGAAAAATGTGATCGCCCTGGCGGCGGGCATCAGTGATGGGTTGGGATTTGGCAATGGGGCCCGCGCGGCCCTGCTCACCCGTGGTCTGGTGGAAATTGTGCGGTTGGGGGTGGGCATGGGGGCCCAGGCGGAGACCTTTTCCGGACTGTCCGGGATGGGCGATCTGCTGCTGACCGCCACCTCCACCCTGTCACGCAATTATAGCGTCGGTTGGCGGTTGGGCCAGGGCGAGCGTCTGGAAGCCATCCAGAGCGGTTCGCGGGAGGTGGCCGAAGGGGTCAAGACCGCCTTGAGCGTCCGGCGGTTGGCGGCCAGGATGGGCATCGAGATGCCCATCGCCGGGGCGGTGTATGAAATTTTGTATGAAGACCGGGATCCCCGGTCGGTTGTGAAAGAGTTGATGGAACGCGGGTTGAAATGGGAACAGGGGGCTGGCCAGACGGGTCCGTAGTGGTTCAAAAGTGGGGGCTTCGCCCCCAACCCCACCAGGGGCTTCGCCCCTGGACCCCACCCGGGGGGATAATCCCCCCCGGACCCCCCTGAAAATTTCTAAAAAAAAAAGGTGGGGGGGGCTGGGGAGGCGGTTCTCCCCCCCCCCCGCCAGGGGACCCAC